>NZ_DASWNO010000029.1:0-11527 GCF_036399195.1 Brevundimonas sp. | reverse complement strand
CGACCGCTACGACATCGTCATCGCCGGGGCCGGGATGGCGGGGGCGACGTTCGCGCTGGCGGCGGCGCAGGGTGGGCTGAAGGTCGTGCTGGTCGATCCGCAGCCGTTCCCGCAGCAGCTGGCGCCGACGTTCGACGGGCGCTCGACGGCAATCGCCTTCTCGACCTTCCGCATGCTGGACGCGCTCGGGGTCGGCGCGGCGCTGAGGCCGCACGCCTGCCGCATGGACCGCATTCTGGTGACCGATGGACGCAGGCCGGGCGCGGCGGCGCGATCGGCGTCCTCCGCCTTCCTGCGCTTCGACGCGGACGAGATCGGGGACCGCACTGATGGCGAGCCGTTGGGCTATATGGTCGAGAACCGGCGCATCCGGGCGGCGCTGGCCGACGCCGTCACCGCCGCGGGCATCGAGGTGCGGGCGCCGGCATCGGTCTCGGCGGTAAAGGCCGGCGCGGCGCGCACGGTTGTGACCCTGGCCGACGGTGGGGTGCTGGAGGCGGCGCTGGCGGTCGGAGCCGAGGGCCGGGGCTCGCTGGTGCGCAAGGCGGCCGGGATCGACACCGTCGGCTGGGGCTATGGCCAGAGCGGCGTGGTGGCGACCGTGTCGCTGGGCCGGGACCACGGCAATGTGGCGCACGAGTACTTCCTGCCCTCCGGGCCATTCGCCATCCTGCCGCTGACCGAACGCCGCGCCAGTCTGGTGTGGACCGAGAGCACGCGCCGAGGGGAGGCGTTGCGGGCCGCCTCGGACGAAGCCTTTCACGCCCATCTGATGCGACGGTTCGGCGACTTCCTGGACCGCGTCACGGTGGTGGGACCGCGCTTCGTCTATCCGTTGTCGCTGCAGCTGGCCGAGCGTCTGACCGGCCCGCGCGCCGCCCTGATCGGCGACGCCGCCCACGCCGTGCACCCGGTCGCGGGACAGGGCCTGAACATGGGCCTGAAGGACGCCGCCGCCTTGGCGGAGGTGCTGGTCGAGGGGATGCGGCTGGGCGAGGACATAGGGGCGGAGACGGTGCTGGACCGCTACGCCCGCTGGCGGCGGTTCGACAACACGGCGCTGGCGGCGGGGTTCGACGGCTTCGTGCGCCTGTTCTCCAACGACCTGCCGCCTGTGCGGCTGGCCCGGGGTCTGGGCATCGCGGCGGTGAACCGGATCGCGCCGCTGAGGCGCGCCTTCATGCAGGAGGCGGGCGGTGCGAGCGGGGATCTGCCGCGGCTGCTGAGGGGTGAGGCGGTCTGAGGCAGTGATTGGTGATCGGTGAGTGCAGCGTCGCTGACGGCGGAAGGCCGGCGCGTTCGCGGCTACAACCCGGCCGGTCGCCAATCATCAATCACCAATCACTAATCACCCCCACCGCTCAGTCCAGCGTCCGCGCCTCTTCCGCCAGCATGATCGGCACGCCGTCGCGGATCGGGTAAGCGAGCTTGGCGCCGGCCGAGACCAGCTCCTGGCGGTCGCGATCGTAGGTCAGCTTGCCGCGCGTGACCGGGCAGACCAGCACCTCGAGCAGGCGGGGATCGACGGAGGCGGGGGTGTGGAAGGTGTCGGACATGGGGGAAGGTTACAGGGATGAGGGACTAGGGACTAGGGATGAGGAAGCTGCGCCGGCTGGCCGGGGAGCTGCACGCATCTCCAACCCCTAGTCCCTAATCCCTAGTCCCTCATCCCTCACTGCATCTGCGGCGCCTCGCCGTCGCCGTCGCCGGCCGCGTCGATGGTCATCAGGGCGGTCAGGACGGCGGAGCGGTCGGTGAGGGAGGCGGCTTCCAGCAGGGCCTGTTTCTCCGGCGGCTCGAACGGCAGGGCCATGGAGAGGCTGTTGATCAGGGCCTCGGGCGGGGCGGTCTCGGCGGTGTCCCAGTCGATGTCGAGGCCGCGGGTCTCCAGATAGGCGCGCAAGGCGTCGAGCAGGCCGTCGCGGTCGAGACCCACGTCGTCCACCGGCGGGGCGGCGAGGTCGAGCTCGAAGGCGCTGAAGTCGGCGCGGATCTGGCGGTACGGGGTCTGGGTCGGCAGTTCGCTGGCGAGACGGAAGCGGGCGCAGCCGGTCAGGGTGATCAGATAGCGGCCGTCCGAGGTCTCCGCGAAACTGGTGATCCGGCCGGCGCAGCCGATCGGCGACAGGCCCGGCAGACGCCGCGAGCCCGACTGCGGCTGGACCATGCCGATGATCCGGTCGCCGGCCATGGCGTCGTCGATCATGTTCAGATAGCGCGGCTCGAAGATGTTGAGCGGCAGCTGACCGCGCGGCAACAGGATGGCGCCCGGCAGGGGAAACACCGGGATCACCTGCGGCAGGTCGGCCGCCCTGACATACCCCTGCGCCACGCCGGCCCTCCTAGGCGAACAGGATGGAGGACAGACGGCGGCGGCCGTCCCGGGCGATGTCGGAGGACGCGCCGGCCGCCTCGAACACGACCAGCAGCTGTTTGCGGGCGGCCTGATCGTTCCACTCGCGGTCGGCGGCGACGATGGCGAGCAGGCTGTCGACCGCGCTCTTGAGGTCGCCCGCCGAGGCCTGCGCCAGCGACAGGTCGTAGCGGGCCTGATGGTCGGCGGGGTTGGCGGCGACCTGGGCCTCCAGCTCGGCGGCGGGCCCGGCGGGCGCCGAGGAGGCGAGAGCCAGCTGGGCCCGGACGGACTGGACCTGGGCGTTCTTCGCGTCGGCCGGGGCCATGGCGATGGTCTGACGCGCCTGGTCGATGTCGCCGTCGGCCAGATAGACGCGCGCCATGCCGGCGATGGCGGCCTCGTTTTCGGGCTCCAGCGTCAGCACCTGGGCGAAGGCCTGGGCGGCGCCGCCGAGGTCGTTCAGCGACAGCGACTCCTCGCCAAGCGACAGAAGCTGTTCGACGTCGGAGTTGGCGCTCTCGCCGCCCGTCAGTTTTTCGATGAAGGCCTTGAGCTGGCTCTCCGGCACGGCGCCCTGGAAGCCGTCAACCGGCTGGCCGTTGACGAAGGCGTACACGGTGGGGATAGACTGGACCCGCAGTTGGCCCGCGTAGGCCGGGTTCTTGTCGACGTCGATCTTGACCAGTTTGACCTTGCCCCCGGCGGCGCGGACCGCCTTTTCGATCATCGGCGTCAGCGTCCGGCACGGGCCGCACCAGGTGGCCCAGAAGTCCACCAGCACCGGCTGTTCCTTCGAGGCGGCGATGACGTCGGCCATGAAGCCGGCGTCGGAGCCCTCCTTGATCAGGTCGTCCGGAAGCGCGGTGGGATCGGCGAGGCTCATCAATCAATCCTGTCGTGACATGGCGTAACGCTGCAGCGGTCAGATGGTCGCTTGGGGTCTCGCCATCAAGTCGGTTCGCCCCCGGCGCCCGCGGGGCTGAGCTTCCAGCGGATCTTGGTCTCCGCATCGGTGCGGGCCGAGCCGCGCACCACGATCTGCAGCGAGCGCCGGGTCAGGCCCTCGTCGATATGGACCGAGGGCTCGATGGCGACGTCGGGTCCGTCGGTACGGAACCACCAGCCGCGCCCTGAGTGGCCGCGCAGCAGGATGGAACGGCGGTCGCGGGCCAGCGACGCCTGGACCCCCGGCTCGAGCTGGAACCGGACCGCGTAGGGGGCGGCGATGGCGCGCGTGACGTCTCTCTGGTCGGAGGCCGGGTGAAGCCGCTCCTCCGCCCGTAGTTCGTCCAGCCGTTGATCCAGATACAGACGGCGCTGGTGCAGCAGGCCGTATTCGTGCGCCCAGCCGTCGTGCTCGGCCTCCAGCCAGACCGCGCCCTCGCCGTCGCGCTGGTTGACCTCGAGATGCAGCGGACGGCCCATCAGGCGGTGCCCCAGCAGCTCGCCGCGCCACCCGCCAAGCGGCTCGCCCACGGAGGTCTCGCCGAGGGTGAGGGTCGAATGGCCCGGCCCGAGGCGCAGGCCCTGCCGATCAGCGGCGGCGGCGGTCCAACCGCAGCCGGTGACGATCCGGTCCTTGCCGCAGACGATCTCGAGCGCCAGCGGCTGGGCGCAGGCCGAGCCGGACCAGGGGCCGCGCGCCGGCGCCGCTACGTCCGCGGCGACCGTCAGCAAAGGACTGCGGACGCGCACCATCCCGCCCACGGCGCCGGTGAGGGCGTCGGGCGCGGGTTCGTCGTGGGCGCGGGCGGCCGCGACGCGCTCGGCGGTCGAGGGACCCCCGCCCTGGAACGAAATCAAGCGGCCGTCGGGCAGGGTCTGGACGCGCAGGGCGATCGTCAGGCGCTGGATGGCCACGCGCACGGCCGGGGGCGGGGGCTCAGAGATCTGAGACAGGGCGTCGTCGAGGGTCAGCAGGTCAAGCAGCAGTTCAAGGCCGGCCTCCGGGCTGCGGCTGGCGTGACCGCCGTCGGCGCCGACCGTGCGCTCAAGCGCGGCCGGGAGGGCGCGCAGGGCCGCGCGGCGCAGGCCCGCGCCGGCGCCTCCGGCCAGAACACATCCGGCGACGGCGGCGGCGGTGAGCCGCTCGGCCTTGCCGGCGAGGCCGCCAGGCGGGCGCAGCAGCTGGCGCCCCTGCCGGGCGAGGAGGTCGGCCAGCCTGAGGCGCTCGGCCTCGGTGGCCGCCTGACCCATCCGCCGGGCGGCGCAGGCGAGGTTGAAGGCGCGGCGGGCGAGGATGGCCGGGTCCCAGGCGAAGGGCGACCAGCGGGCGAAGGCGTCCGTCCAGGCGAGGGTCAGCCGCACCGCCTCGCGAGCGCCGCGCTCGCCCTGCAGCATCAGCGACGGCAGCCAGGCGAAGGCGTGCAGTTCGACAGCGAAGGCGCGGCTGGGGCTGGGCCGGTTCCACGGATCCCCGGGCGCGGCCGCCTCGAAGCTGGATCCGGCGAGGAGGAACTTGCCGCTGAGCGTCAGCTTGCCGGGGGCGGGATCGACGGGGCGGAAGTCGCGAGGGGTGGCGGCGAAACCCGCGCCGCCGGCGCCCTTGAGCGTCAGGGTGTAGCCCGGCAGGCCGTACAGCTCGATCCACATCTGCCGGGTCAGCAGACGGCCCAGCACCGCGGGCCAGAGACCGGGAGCGGACGTGGCGCCGGTGGTGCGGATCGGCGTCCGCATGGGGGCGCCGCGCAGGCCGGGAATTTCGCCGGACGCCGGGCCGTCGGCCTCGATGCGGGAGAAGGGGCCGAGCGGACTCATGCGGCGGCGGGCCGGGCGGCCTTCAGCGCGGCGATGTTGGCGGCGTAGGCCGCCGCACCGCCCCGGAACACCGCCGTGCCCGCGACGAGGGCGTCGGCCCCGGCGGCGACGCAGGCGCCGGCGTTGGCGGCGGTGACCCCGCCGTCTATCTGAAGCACCGCCTTCGACCCGGCGCGGTCGAGCAGCGCGCGCGTCCGCTCGATCTTGCCCAGGGTGGCCTCGATGAAGGACTGGCCGCCGAAGCCGGGGTTGACGGACATCAGCAGCACCAGATCGACAAGCTCGACGACCTCCTCGACGATCGACACCGGCGTCCCCGGGTTCAGCACCACGCCGGCCTTCGCGCCCAACTGACGGATGCGGCCGAGGGTACGATGCAGGTGCGGGCCGCTCTCGGGGTGGACGGTCAGAATGTCGGCTCCGGCGTCGCGATAGGCCTCCAGCCACGGATCGACCGGCGCGACCATCAGGTGGACGTCGAACGGCAGCGAGGTGTGCGGCCGCAGGGCCTTCACCACGTCGGGGCCGAGGGTGATGTTGGGCACGAAATGGCCGTCCATAACGTCGACATGGACCCAGTCGGCCCCCGCGGCCTCAAGCGCGGCGACCTCCTCGCCGAGGCGGGCGAAGTCGCTGGCGAGGATCGACGGGCAGATCAGGGGCGCGGCCATCTCAGCGGGATAAGGCGGGTCGCGGGCGGGAGCAAGGCGCGGCGGGGATGTTGGGCGCCGGTTCCGTCACCGTTCCGGCAGCGGGGGCGCGACGGCGGCGTCCTCCAGCAGGGCGGTGAAGCGGCGGATGGCCTCCCGCGTCAGGTCGGGGTCGTGACGCATCGGAGGGGCGTTCATGGGTTCGTCAAAGCTGTGCGTGGCGTCCGCCAGCCATGTTTCGACCTCGACCCCGCAGTTGCGGACCATGCCGTGGACCTGCTCGGCGTTGCGGACGGTGGTCAGGTGGTCGGTGCGCGCGATCACGGCGAGCGTCTTCGGGCAGTGCCGCCACGGCCGCATCCGGTTCCTCGCCGCGAAGCCGACGTAGGGATAGGCGAGGTAGGCGGCGAGAACGGCGTCGAGCGGAGCAGCGCCCGGGTCGGCGACCCCGAGCGCCGGGCCGGAGCGGTCGGCGCTCATGGCTTCCATGATGCCCCAGCCGCCGTGGCTCCAGCCGGCGACAGCGAGCTTCGAAGCATCCACGTCCCGGCGACGGGACACGCCGTCAATCGCCGCCAGAACGTCGCCCGCCCGCTCCCAGCCGCGCAGGAGAAGTCCCGTGCAGACGGCGGCCAGGGCGAAGCTCCGGCTCCAGCGGCGCGGGGCATAGGAATCGACGATGAAGGCGCGCCAGCCCGCCGCCCGGGCCGCTTCCGCATATTGCGGCAGATGCCCTCTCAGACCGCCGCAGCCGTGGAACAGGATGACGGCCGGACGCGGCCGGTCGTCATCCGGGCCGACCACTTTCGTGTGGGGCTCGAGCCGAGCCCAGCGTTGGGAGAGGGTGTCCATGGGCGGCACTTTAGCGGCGGCGGTTGGGGGGTCTAAGTGATTAGTGCTTGGTGATTGGTGATTGCAGCGTCGCCTCCCGAGCTCTCGCGGCGTCGCCGGCACTGGCGGCGGCGAACCACCAATCACCAATCAACTAATCACCTGTCCGACCCATCAGTGCCGGAACACCCGCACTCCGGTGAAGGCCATGGCCACGCCGGCGGCGTCGGCCGCGGCGATCACCTCGTCATCGCGGATCGAGCCGCCGGGTTGGATCACCGCCGCGGCGCCGGCGGCGACGGCCTCCAGCAGGCCGTCGGCGAAGGGGAAGAAGGCTTCGGAGGCGCAGGCGGAGCCCTGGGCCAGAGAGTGCGCCAAGCCCTTGGCCTCTCCCGCTTCACGCGCGCGGATGGCGGCGATGCGGGCGGAGTCGCGGCGGTTCATCTGGCCCGCGCCGATGCCGGCGGTCTGCCCGTCCTTCGCATAGACGATGGCGTTGGACTTGACGTGCTTGGCCACGGTGAAGGCGAACAGCATGTCCTCGATCTCCCGGGGCGTGGGCTGGCGGCGGGTGACGATCTTCAGGTCGGCAGGTGCGATGCGCGAACGGTCGCGGCCCTGCACGAGGAAGCCGCCCGCCACGGAGCGGAAGACCTCGCCCGACGCCAGCGGATCGGGCAGGCCGTCGGTGAGCAGCAGGCGCAGGTTCTTCTTCGCCGCGAAGACGGCGAGCGCTTCGTCGTCGGCGCCCGGGGCGATGACCACCTCGGCGAAGATGTCGGTGATCAGCTTCGCATCGGCGCCGGTCAGGGTGCGGTTGACGGCGATGACGCCGCCGAAGGCCGAGACGGCGTCGCATTCCAGGGCGCGGGCGTAGGCCGTCGCCAGATCGGCGCCCACGGCCACGCCGCAGGGGTTGGCGTGTTTGACGATGACGCAGGCGGGCGCCTCGAACTCGGCGACCAGCTCATAGGCGGCGTCGGCGTCGGTGATGTTGTTGTAGCCCAGTTCCTTGCCCTGCAGCTGACGCGCGTTCGCCACGCCGGGGCGGGCCTCGCCGGTGCGGTAGAAGGCGCCGGTCTGGTGCGGGTTCTCACCGTAGCGCAGCGTCTGGGCCAGCGCGCCGGTGATGGATTTGCGGGCCGGGGCGGCGTCGCCGACCTGCCCCGCGAACCAGCCGGAGACGGCGGCGTCATAGGCGGCGGTGCGGGCGAAGGCGTGGGCGGCGAGACGCTTGCGCAGCTCCAGCGTCGTGGCGCCGTTGGTCTTGAGCGCGGTCAGCAGGTCGTCGACGGCGCCCTTGTCGACGCAGACGGCGACGTAGCCGTGATTCTTGGCCGCGGAGCGGATCATGGCCGGCCCGCCGATGTCGATGTTCTCGACGGCGGCCTCGAAGCCGCCGCCGGATGCGACCGTCTGCTCGAACGGGTAGAGGTCGATCCACGCGATATCGATGCCGCCGATGCCGTGCTCAGCCATGGCCTCGGCGTGCGAGGGCGCGTCGCGCACGCCCAGCAGGCCGCCGTGAACGACCGGGTGCAGGGTCTTGACCCGGCCGTCCATCATCTCGGGGAAGCCGGTCAGATCGGCGACGTCCTTCACCGGCAGTCCGAAGCCGGCGATGGCGGCGCGGGTGCCTCCGGTCGAGACCAGCTCGACCCCGAGATCGTGCAGGGCGCGCGCCGTTCCTTCCAGCCCCGTCTTGTCGCTGAGCGAGATAAGGGCGCGCTTGGGGACGACGCGGTCCGGCGGGGGCGGAAAGTCGGGAGCGGCGGGCATGGCGGGCGTCCGTGAATTGGCGGTCGGGAGGGGACGCCGCGCGTCTAGCACCGTCCGGCCGGGGCTGGAACCGGGGGCGTCGTGTCGAGGCCGGGCCGCAGGGCCCGTTCAGTTGTCGAGGCGGGCGGTGCGAATGCGCAGCCGGGCGATCAGGCCCTCAGGCGACCAGTCATAGGCGATCGAGCCGCCGAGGCCGTGGGTCATGATCCGCTCGAGCAATTTGCTGCCGAAGCCGTCGCCGGCCGCGGGCGGCCGGACCATTGGTCCGCCGCGCTCGGTCCAGACGATAACCGCCTCGTCCTCCTCGATCAGGCAGGCGACATCAAGCAGCCCGCCTTCCGACGACAGGGCGCCGTGCTTGACCGAATTGGTCGCCAGCTCGTGCAGAACAAGGGCGAGGTTGGTCGCCGCGCCTTCGCCAATGCCCATTCGGGGCACGGACACGCGGATGCGCCCGGCGAAGGCGCCCAGGTCGTCATACGGCATGAGCAGGACGGTGATGAGATCGCCCAGCAGCGCCGCGTTCTCGGTCTGACCTGGCACCGGCCGCACCAGATCGTGAGCGCGGCCGAGAGCGGTGAGCCGGTGCGTCAGCTCGCGCGCCATGTCTTCCTTGGTCTCGGCCGAGCGGGAGGTCATGGTCGTCAGGGCGCCGGCGATGGCGATCAGGTTCTTGACCCGGTGGCTCATCTCGCCCGCGAGCAGCTCGTGCGCCTCCTCGGCCTGTTTCCGGCCCGTGACGTCGAGGAAGACGCCGTACATCACGCCCTGCCGGATGCCCTCGTCGTCTCCGCGTCCGCGGGCCGAGATCCAGCGCACTTCGTCCTGAAGCAGGATGCGGAAGTCAATTTCGTAAGGCCCGACGATTCCGCGCGTCGCATTGAACGCCGCCCGCACGCGGTCCCGGTCGGCCGGGTGGATGTTGCTGGACAGGTCTTCGAAGGTCACCGGACCCGCGCTCGGCACGGCCCAGAGCTCGTAGCCGATTTCGTCCATGGTCAGGCCGTCGCTGCCGACGTCCCACGCCCAGAGGGCGACGCCGGCGGCTTTCACGCCGAGGCGGAGGTGCTGCGGATCCCACACGGGGAACGCGGTTGTGTCGTGGTCACCGCTCACAGGCATGTTCCGGGATTCGCCGGAAGTGGCGATCGTCGGATGGTTCTGACCTGAAGCGGGACGATTAGCCATGCCAATCGTCCCGCCTGCAGTCTGTATTTCGGGATCAGTCGCTCTCGCTGTCGTCTTCTTCGCTGATCACGACGACGGCGGCGACGATGATCGCGGCGCCGGCGACCAGCACGGCGATCGGAACGCCCGCGAACTCGCTGGATTCTTCGCCGGCGGCGCCGACGCGGTCACCGACGCGAACCACGGAAGTACCGGCGGCGGCGGCTTGGCCGGCGATCAGGAGGACGGCGGCGGTCGCCGCAAGGAGGGTCTTTTTCATGGATCTCTCATCAGGTTGGACGAAGGCGACAGAAGTCACAGCGAGCAGGGCTATCACACGTTCCGTAACGATCTGACAAACCCGACCGACGTTGCCAGACCGCATCAGTCCAGCCGGGCGAAATCCACGACGACCGGCTTACGCCCGAGCAGCGCCAGAAAGCGCCGAAAGTCCGCCTGCGGCAGGGCGGTGGTCGCGATGTTGGTCAGCGGGTGGAAGTTGACGAGGTCGGCGTCCCACAGGGCCCGATCGACGACGAAGGTCACGCGGTGGTCGGGGTCGCTGATCAGGCCCAGGGCAGTGACCGAGCCGGGCGTGAGGCCCAGGGTTTCGTACAGCAGGGCCTCGTTTCCAAACGACAGTCGATCCGAGCCGATGGTCTTCGGCAGGCGCTTCAGATCGACCACGGTGTCCTGGCGGGCGGAGACCAGCCACAGCCGGGCCTTCTTGTCCTTGAGGAACAGGTTCTTGGTATGGGCCCCGGGCATGGCGGCCTTGAGTTCGTGGCCCTCGTCGACACGGAAGACGGCGGGGTGGTCGCGGGTGGTCTGGGCGATCCCTTCGGCGGCCATCCACGCGAGCAGGCGGTCGCGGTCCCAGGCGGGGGGAGGCGGCGGGCCGGGAGCCTTGTCTTCGGTCATCGGCCTTCGCTAGGGATGGGTGACCCTTCCCCGATACCGTCCGGAGACTGCGCGTGGAACTGGAATGCTATCCGATGATGCCCCAGCCGCCGGACCTCGTGCCCGGGCGGCAGTCGCGCAACTGGATGGACGCCTTCGCCAGCCGCCATCCCTACCGCTGCCTGCCGCTGAACATGGCCAACACGACGGGGTGGGAAATCCTGTGCCCGATCGGCTTCACCGCCGAGTGGAACGGCGGCCCCAGCCAGGCCGACATCGTCATCACCCCGGAGCGGCCGACGCCGAACCTGCAGCACATCGTCACCTCGCACTTCTCGCGCGGGGTTCTGACCATGCATCCGCAGTATCTGTTCCGCACGCCGCCGGGATGGGGCCTGCTGGCCGGCGGATCGCCGAACCATCTGAAGGACGGCATCCAGCCGCTGGTCGGGCTGATCGAGACCGATTGGCTGCCCTTCCCCTTCACCATGAACTGGCTGTTCACGCGGCCCGGGCGAATCAAGTTCGAGAAGGGCGAACCCTTCTGCTTCATCACGCCCATCGAACACCGCAAGGCCGAGCAGTTTCAGCCGGTGATCCGCTCGCTGGAGTCCAATCCGGTCATGCACGGCCAGTTCGAGGCCTGGAACCGCGCCCGCACGGACTTCAACCAGCGGCTGGCCTCGGGCGATCCAGACGCCGCCAAGGAGGCGTGGCAGCGCTACTATTTCAAGGGCGAGGTCCCCGAGGAGCTCGGCACGGCGCCAGCGACCCACGTCAACAAGCGTCGGCTGAAGTCGCCGAGGATCGGGTAGAGGGATGAGGGAACAGGGATGAGAGAGGGACGCTCGCGCACCCTCATCCCTAGTCCCTCATCCCTAAATCACATCGCTCGCGTCACCCTCGGCCCCAGGTTCTGCATCACGTCGCGGGCGTTGAAGGCGTTGGGGTCGTCGGACGGCTTGGCGCCGCGGCCCATGACGATCTCGGCCGTGGCCTCGTACCGATCGATCTCGCGGATATCGAGTTCAGGACCGAACGGATCCGCCCACGGGCTCCAGGAACCGCGGCGGTAGTAGCGCCACGA
>NZ_DASWNO010000028.1:0-9866 GCF_036399195.1 Brevundimonas sp. | reverse complement strand
GGCGGGCTTGGCGCGGCTCAGCCTCGCCGGTGAAGTCCTGATGATGGAGCGGCAGCCGACCGTGACGTTCGGCCCTGCGACCGTTCCCCTGCCGCCCGGCGGTTTCCTGCAGGCGGCGGCTCAGGCCGAGGCCGCCATGGTCGAGCGCGCCGTGGCGGCGGTCCGGGGCGCAAAGAAGGTCGCGGACCTGTTCTGCGGCGCTGGGGCCTTCACCTTCCCCCTGGCGACAGTCGCGCCGGTGCTGGCGGCGGACTCCTCGGCCGCGGCGATCGCGGCCCTCAAAAGCGGCGTCGGCACGGCGCGGGCGCTGAAGCCGATCTCGGCGGAGGCGCGGGACCTGTTCCGACGGCCGCTAGCGCCCTACGACCTGCGCGGCTGTGACGCCGTCGTGCTGGACCCGCCGCGGGCCGGCGCGATCGAGCAGACCCGGCAGTTGATCGGGACGAACGCCGCCGTCGTCGTCAGCGTCTCCTGCAACCCCGTGACCTTCGCCCGCGACGCGCGCATCCTCATCGACGGCGGCTTCAGGCTGGAACGGGTCACGCCGGTGGACCAGTTTCTGTGGTCGGCGCATATCGAGCTGGTCGGGACTTTCAGGCGGTAGGATGACGGACGATCTGGAAGAGGACGGCGGCGGATTCGACGCCGAGGACTGGCTCAGGCTGAAGCCGTTCACCGGCGCCGTCGCCACGCTGGACGACGTGCAGGCCCGCCGCGCGGTGTTCGCGCTAGGCGACACCGACGCGCCGGCAGTTCTCGACATGGAACTGCCGCAGCCGGTGATCTGGTGGGACGACGACGACGGCGGACAGGCGGCGGTGGCGGTTCAGGCTGAGACGCACCTGAACGGAGAGGGCGAGGTCATGGAGGTGCTGGGCCTCATCCTGCCGGACGGCGGCGGCGCCGTGGCTCTGATGGAGGACGTCGATCTCGTCGACGCCACCGACCCCACCTGGCGCGATCTGGTCACCAACGCGGTCGATCCGTCGGCGGCGGAGGACGACTAGTTCAAGAGTCCTTCCCCCATTTCGGGGGGAAGGTGGGCGGCGTAGCCGCTCGGATGGGGGCTTGCCGCCCGCGGCACGGATCGCGTCGAGCACATCGTTCGGTCTTCCGAGGATGTCGCCATTCGCGAAACGCAGCACTTGAAAGCCTTGCGATGTCAGCCAAGCTTCGCGTTTCGCGTCGTCATACGTCCGAAGCTCGTGGACACCGCCATCCGCTTCAATGATGAGACGCGCCGACAGACAGGCGAAATCCACCACGTGCGCTTCGATCGGAACCTGCGACGGAAGCCAAGTCCTTCCACCGCCTTGTCGCGCACCAGCGACCAGAAGAACTCTTCCGCGCGGGTCGGTGTCTTGCGCAGCCGGCGGGCCCGTCTGATCGTCCGGTCAGGCTGCATCGTGCAGGCCCCCATCCGTCTCGCTCCGCGAGCCACCTTCCCCCGAGATGGGGGAAGGGAGATCAAAAAGATCACCTTGGATCTTTGCGCTCGCCGGAACCCGGAACCGACTCTCGTCCAGCGGCGCGCGGACGCCATCGAGGCCGTATCGTTTCACTGCGGCGCGGAAGCGCGCGGCGATCAGTTCGGCGACCGGGCCTGAACCCTTCATCCGCGTGTTCCAGTCGGGATCGTAGTCTCGACCGCCGCGGGTCTGACGCACGAGGGACATCACCCGGGCCGCGCGCTCGGGCCGGGCGTCGGCGAGCCATTCGCGGAACAGGTCCTTGATCTCGAGCGGCAGACGCAGGGTGACGTAGAAGGCGCCGATGGCCCCCGCCTTCGCGGCCGCCTCCAGCACGGCCTCCAGTTCGTGGTCGTTCAGGCCTGGAATGACCGGGGCGAAGCCGACGCTGACCGGCACACCCGCGTCGGTCAGTCGGCTGATCGCCTCAAGCCGTTTGGCCGGGGTGGACGCTCGCGGCTCCATGGCCCGAGCCAGCCCGCGATCCAGCGTGGTCAAGGAGATGCAGGCCTGCGCCAGTCCCTCTCGCCCCATCGGGCCCAGGATATCCGCGTCCCGCGTGATCAGCACCGACTTGGTGATGATGCTGTACGGGTGGTTGAACCGCTGCAGCACCTCCAGCACCGACCGAGTCGAGTTCAGCTCGCGCTCGACAGGCTGATAGGGGTCGGTGTTGCCGCCTATGTGGATACGTTTGCAGACATACCGGGGCCGGCTGAGCTCCTGCTCCAGCAGACGCGCGGCCTCGGGCTTGAAGAAGATGCGGCTCTCGAAATCCAGACCCGGGGATAGGCCCATGAAGGCATGGGACGGACGGGCGTAGCAGTAGATGCAGCCATGTTCGCAGCCCTTGTAGGGGTTGATGGACCGGTCGAAACCGATGTCCGGACTGGTGTTCCTGGCGATGATGGTCCGCGCGCGTTCCGGCGTCAGGGTCGTGCGCAGCGGCGCGGCCTCGGCGTCGGCGGCGGTCCAGCCGTCGTCGAAGACCTCCACGGTTTCCGGCTCGAACCGGCCGGTCGCATTCGAGCGGGCGCCGCGTCCCTTCGCCGTTTCAGCCATACCCAAGGATACCGCAAAGGCGGAACAAAGCAAGAACCCCCAAGGCGCTGTGAACAGCCTGCGTGGCCGGGGGGCCTTTCAGGTGGTGCGGATGAGAGGACTCGAACCTCCACGCCTTGCGGCGCTGGAACCTAAATCCAGTGCGTCTACCAGTTCCGCCACATCCGCTCAGGTCTGGCGGCCTTCTAGCCTGATCTGGGGCGAAGGCAATCCAAACCGCCCCGACTCGCCCGTTAGGCCGTTTTTCAGGTCTGGCCGGCAGACTGATTGTTCGGTCGGGAGAACGAACATGTCAGGGTTGGCGCGCCTTTCGGTGCTGGTCGTTGACGACAACAAGTCGATGCGGTCGCTCACCTCCACCGTTCTGACGGGGCTGGGGATACGACATGTACTGGAGGCGGACAACGGCGACGCCGCGCTGAAGGTGCTCAAGACATACGACGTCGACCTCGCCATCGTTGACTTCAAGATGACACCCATGGACGGGATTGCGTTCACGGATCTGGTGCGCAACAGCCCGGATTCAGCCAATCCCTACCTCCCGATCATCATGCTCACCGGACACGCCGACCGGATCCGGGTGTTGCGCGCCAGGGACGTCGGCGTGACCGAGTTCATGGTCAAGCCGATTACCGCCAAGGCGCTGACGGAAAGGATTCAGACGGTGATCCTCAGGCCCCGGCCGTTCCTGAAGCTTGAAGGTTATTTCGGGCCGGACCGCCGCCGATCAAGCAGGGACGGCGTCGGCCATCGCCGAAAGAGCGACCTGGTCGAGCCGAGCTGAAGGCCGTTCGGCGGGCAACAAAAAAGGCCCGGGGCGAAAGCCTCGGGCCTTTCTTGTCGGCTGATCCGGAGATCAGTCTTCCTTCACGTTGTCCACATTGCCGCCCAGCGCCTGTTCAGGCGTGGACAGGGCCATGTCCTCGGTGATGTCGATGCCCTTGGCCAGCTTGGAGTGCCAGAAGCCGTAGGCGGCGTAGATGATCGCGCCGACGACGGCGTAGCCGCCTAGCAGCATCAGCGGCAGCGGGTTGTCTTCCGCCGCGTGCTGGAACATCGGGATCAGGTTCTGGCTGGCCAGGAACAGGCAGGCCAGGATGCCCAGGACGGCGGTGAAGATGCCGCCTGGAACCTTGAACGGACGCTCCATCTCGGGGTGTTTGACCCGCAGGAAGATGACGCTGAGGCAGACGATGGCGAAGGCCGTCGCCGTACCCAGGGACACAAGGTCTCCGAGGATCGAGATGGGCAGGAAGGCCGCCGCGATGGCGATCAGGATGCCGAGCACGATGGTGCCGATCCAGGGCGTGCGGAACTTCGGATGGATGACCGCGAACGCCTTAGGCAGCAGCCCGTCGCGGGCCATGGTGTAGAAGATCCGCGTCTGGCCGTAGCACAGCACCAGCATGACCGAGGACAGACCGGTGACGGCGCCGACCTTGATCAGGAAGGCGATCAGGTTCAGCTCGCCGCCGGGTGCGGCCGCCAACGGGATGTTGGCCCACTCCAGACCCATGCGGTCGATGGCGACGGCCACCGGCGCCGGGCTAGCCAGCTCGAGGTAGGGAACCACGCCGGTCATGACGGCGGCCACGGCCATGTAGATGATGGTGCAGACCACCAGCGCGCCCAGGATGCCGATCGGCACGTCCTTGGACGGGTTCTTCGCTTCGGCGGCGGCCGTCGAGACCGCTTCGAAGCCGACATAGGCGAAGAAGATGATCGCCGCGCCGCGGAAGATGCCGCCGACGCCGAACTGGCCCGGCTCGCCGGTCGGTTCAGGGATGAAGGGCTGCCAGTTGGCCGGGTTGATGTACTGCACCCCGACCGCGATGAAGGTCAGCAGCACCACGATCTTGATGACCACGATGACGTTGTTGATGTTGGCGGACTCGGAGACGCCGAGCACCAACAGGCTGCAGACCGCGGCGATGCCGACAGCGGCCACCAGGTTGAAGGTGCCTGTCAGCGGGAAGGAGGTCGTTCCCGCGTCCTGCACCAACTGGACCAGAGGTGTGGCCCATTGCGGGCCTTCACCGCCGGCGTACTGAACCGCCGGGAACAACTGCTGGCTGATGCCGAAGTCGCTCAGGATGGACACGACATAGCCGGACCAGCCGACCGCCACGGTCGAAGCCGCGACGCCGTATTCCAGCACCAGCAGCCAGCCCATGATCCAGGCGAAGACCTCGCCGAGGGTGCCGTAGGCGTAGGTGTAGGCTGAGCCCGACACCGGCATGGTCGACGCCAGTTCGGCGTAGCACAGGCCGGCGAGGCCGCAGGCGATCCCGGCGACGACGAACGACAGCATGATCGCCGGCCCGGCGTTGGCGGCGGCGACCTGCCCAGTCAGAACGAAGATGCCGGCGCCGATGATGGCGCCGATGCCCAGGCTCATGAGGTTGAGGGGACCCAGCGTCCGCTTGAGCTCGCTCTTGGCGGCTTCCTTCTGGATCTGGGCTACGGATTTCTTGAGGAACAGGCGGTTCCCCTTTGGCCTAAGGCCTTCTGCGGACATCGAGTCTCGCCCCCTGCATACGGCGAGTCCTCCCCGGACCGCCTTCAATGGCGCGGACGCTAGCGGGGCCGGCCTGCTCTGGCAACGCGGTTTCCGACTGGTAAGGGGCGACGACGGTTTCGTGACCCGGCCAGTTGCGGGTAGATCGGAGACGATGCTTCCGATCCACGCCGTTCTCGAGCCGCTGAAGGTCGCCCTGTGCGCCGGGAACGTGGCCGTGCTCGCGGCGCCGCCGGGGGCGGGCAAGACGACCGTGGTCCCCTTGGCCCTGCTCGGTGAACCCTGGCTGGCTGGTCGCAAGGTGCTGGTGCTCGAGCCGCGGCGGCTGGCGGCGCGCGCGGCGGCGGAGCGGATGGCCTCAACTCTCCGCCAGTCCACCGGCGAAACCGTCGGCTACCGCACCCGGCTGCAGAGCCGCATCGGACCGAACACGCGGATTGAGGTGATCACCGAAGGCGTCTTCACCCGCATGATCCTGGACGATCCGGGTCTCGACGGGGTGGGCGTCGTCCTGTTCGACGAGTTTCACGAGCGCTCGCTGGACGCCGACCTCGGGCTGGCGCTAGCGCGGCAGGCGCAGGGGCTGCTGCGCGACGACCTGCGGATCCTCGTCATGTCGGCGACCCTCGACATCGCCGGCGTGTCGCGGCTGCTGGCCGCGTCCGACGGAGAGGCCGCGCCGGTGATCGAGGCGCAAGGCCGCATGTATCCGGTCGAGACTCGCTACCTCGGCCGCGATCCCCTCGAGCGGCTGGAAGACGCCGCGGCCCGCGCCGTGCTTCTCGCTCTGGCCGAGCAGACCGGATCGCTGCTGGTCTTCCTGCCCGGCCAGGGCGAGATCCATCGGGTGGCACAGCGGCTGGGCGAGCGACTGCTCGATCCCGCGGTCGAGATCGCGCCGCTGTATGGGGCGCTCGACAAGGCCGCGCAGGATCGGGCGATCCAACCCGCCTCCACTGGCCGCCGAAAGGTGGTGCTGGCCACCTCGATCGCGGAGACCAGCCTGACCATCGAAGGGGTGCGGGTGGTGATCGACGCCGGGGTGTCGCGTGTTCCGCGGTTCGAGCCTTCGAGCGGGTTGACGCGGCTGGCGACGGTGCGGGTCAGCCGCTCGTCCGCCGAGCAGCGGCGGGGCCGGGCGGGGCGGACCGAGCCGGGCGTCTGCTATCGACTGTGGGACGAGGAGGCGACGCGTGGCCTCGTCGCTCATCAAAGACCCGAAATTCTCGAGGCTGACCTGACCGGATTCGCGCTCGATCTGGCGCGCTGGGGCGCGCGGTCGGCGGAGGGGCTGGCGCTTCTGGATCCTCCGCCCGCCGGCGCTTTCGCCGAGGCCAGGAACGTCCTTCAGCGGCTCGGCGCGATCGACGTGGACGGCGCGCTGACCCCGCATGGACGAAGACTCGCCGGCTTACCGCTGCCGCCGCGTCTCGCGCACATGGTGGCCGCCGCCAGCGACGCGGGAGACGCCGCGAGGGGCGCGAAGCTGGCGGCGATCCTGAGCGAACCGGGCCTGGGCGGGAGCGAACCGGATGCGAGGGAGCGGCTCAAGGCCTTCGACCGCGACCGGGGGCCGCGGGCGCAGGACGCCCGCCGTCTGGCCGAGCGGTGGGCCCGGGCCGCCGGGAGCGGGCAGGGCGAGGACGCGGACGTGGGCGCCCTCCTGGCGGAGGCGTTTCCGGAACGCGTCGCCAAAGCCCGCGGCAAGCCGGGCGAGGTCCTGCTTGCGTCGGGCCGGGGCGCCTTCATCGATCCGACTGATCCACTGGCGAAGGAGGGGTGGCTGGCCGTCGCCGAACTAGGAGGCGGCGATGCCCGCGACCGCATCAGGCTGGCCGCGCCGCTGGACCCCGCCAGCCTCCGGCATCGCGTGGAGAGTGAGGACCGGCTGACGCGGGGACCATCGGGCCGGATGGTGTTGCGCCGCCTCCGCCGCATTGGCGCGGTCGTCGTCGATGAGAAGGTCGTCGGGGCGCCCGATCGGCGCGCCGTCACCGCCGTGCTCAAGGTGGAGGCGGAGCGGGCCGGCCCCGCCGCCCTGCCTTGGGGCGAGCGATCCTCGGGCCTGCGCGCGCGGCTGGCGTTCCTGCACGACCTTGATGCGGACTGGCCGGACGTCTCCGACCCGGGCCTCGTCGCCGCGCAGGAGGTGTGGCTCTGGCGGCTCCTTGAAGACGTTCAGGCGCTGGACGCGCTGTCGGACGCGTCGCTCGAGGCTGGGCTCCGGACGCTGGTTCCATGGGATCGGCAGCGGGCCCTGGACGAACTAGCGCCGCCGCGGCTGCAAACCCCGCTCGGCTCAGCGGCGATCGACTATGCGGCGCCGGGCGGACCCCGCGTCGACGTCCGCGTGCAGGAGCTGTTCGGCCTGACGACCCATCCTGCCGTCGGGGGCGGTCGGGTTCCGCTGACGCTGGCGCTGCTGTCGCCGGCCCGCCGTCCGGTGCAGGTCACCAGGGATTTGCCGGGCTTCTGGGCGGGCAGCTGGGCCGCGGTTCGCAGCGAGATGCGCGGCCGCTATCCCCGACATCCATGGCCCGAAGATCCGACCCGCGCCGAGGCCACAACCCGCGCCAAGCCGCGCGGGACCTGAGGCGGAGGTGACGTCCCTGCGATGACCCGGCATCCTTCAGCCAAGACCGACGAGGAGGCGCTCAACCCGCCGGCGATGAGCCATGGCGCGTTGTTTCTGCGCTTCCTGCGGTTCGGGGCGACGGCGTTCGGCGGCCCGGTGGCGCAGATCGCGATGATCCGGCATGAACTGGTCGAACAGGAGCGATGGATTTCAGGGCCGCGCTTCAATCGGCTGCTGGCTGTAATGCAGGCCCTGCCGGGACCTGAGGCGCACGAACTCTGCGTCCATCTCGGCATTCGGGCCAAGGGCAGGGTGGGGGGCCTGCTCGCCGGCCTCGGCTTCATGCTGCCGGGCTTCATCCTGATGATGCTGGCGGCCTGGGCGTGGTTCCGCTTCGAGGTGAACGGCGCCTGGGCCGCGCCGGCCTTGCTCGGCGCCCAGGCGGCTGTCGTCGCGCTGATCGTTCGGGCCGTTCACAGGATTGGCGGGCACATCCTGATCGACAGGGGGCTGTGGATCATCGGCCTGACCGCCAGCGCCGCGACGCTGGCGGCGGCGCCCTTCTGGGTCGTCCTGCCGGCCGGGGCCGCCGTCCATGTTCTGGCGTGCAGCGGACGCCGCGGCGCGGCGGCGATCCTGCTGGCGCTGGCGATCATCTCGCTCATCCTCTGGATCGCCTTCGGTCACGTTCCGGAAGCCGTCGCTCCCTTCGCGACGCTGGCGCGGGGAGGCGGCGCGGAGACCCTCGGCCTGTTCGTCGCCGGGCTGAAGGGCGGCCTCCTGACGTTCGGCGGCGCCTACACCGCCATTCCCTTCATCCGGCAGGACCTGGTTGGTCGGGGCTGGATTTCCGATGGCGACTTTCTTGACGGGGTGGCCCTCGCCAATGTTCTGCCGGCCCCGCTGATCATCTTCGCCACCTTCGCGGGCTATGCGGCCGGAGGCTTCACCGGGGCGGTCACGATCACGGCTGGCGTATTCCTGCCGGCGTTCGCCTTTTCAATGATCTTCTACGATCGACTGGAAGCTGTCGTCGCTGATGCGCGGATCAGAGCCGCGCTGGACGGCGTCGCGGCGGCGGTCGTCGGCGTGATCGGAGCGACCGTGATCGGCCTCGCCCAAGTGCTGTTGTCCCCGGGCGCCGCGCTTTGGCCGATCGCTGTGGCCGTCGGGGCGCTGCTGGCGCTCTACGTCGTCAAGGGCCGTTATGCGCCGCCCGCGGTTCTGATCGCGGCGGCCGCCGCTGGAATGGCGCTGGGCTCGACCTGACGCCGCCGCTTGCTTTCCGCGCCCATCCCGCCTAGAAGCCGCGCGCACTTCGCACGTGGGCGTGGCGCGTCCGGGGGAGACATCCCCGTTCGCTCCGTTCCGAGGGATCTTCTTCGCAAGAGAGGGCGGTCCTTTTACTCGCCCGCGCAACGTCTATCGGAAAAAGGACACGTCCCCTCATGGCTCTGCCAGAATTCTCCATGCGTTCGCTGCTCGAAGCAGGCGCGCACTTCGGCCACCAGACGCACCGGTGGAACCCGAAGATGGAGCGCTACATCTTCGGATCGCGCTCGAACATCCACATCATCGACCTGTCGCAGTCGATCCCGCTGCTGCACCAGGCGCTGGTCGCCGTGCGCGACGTCGCCGCCAAGGGCGGTCGCGTCCTGTTCGTCGGCACCAAGCGCCAGGCCGCCGATCCGGTCGCCGAGGCCGCCAAGCGCTGCGCTCAGTACTACATGAACAACCGCTGGCTCGGCGGCACCCTGACCAACTGGCGCACCGTGTCGGGCTCGATCGCCCGCCTGCGCGAGCTGGAAGGCCTGCTGGAAGCCGGCGGCGAAGGCCGGGTGAAGAAGGAGCTGCTGAACCTGCAGCGCGAGAAGGACAAGCTCGAGCTGTCGCTGGGCGGCATCAAGGACATGGGCTCCATCCCGGACATCATGTTCGTGATCGACACCAACAAGGAGGCCATCGCCATCCTTGAGGCCCGCAAGCTGAACATCCCAATCATCGCGATCCTGGACACCAACTCGGACCCGGACGGCATCACCTACCCGATCCCCGGCAACGACGACGCCGCCCGCGCCATCCAGACCTACTGCGACCTGATCGCCGACGCCGTCCTCGACGGTCTGGCCGCCGGCCAGGCGTCCTCGGGCGTCGACCTGGGCGCCGCGGTCAACCCGGACGAGCCCATGCTGCGCGAAGCCAAGGCCCCCAAGGCCAAGGCTGAAGACGCCGCTCCGGCCGG
>NZ_DASWNO010000027.1:0-14355 GCF_036399195.1 Brevundimonas sp. | reverse complement strand
CCTGAGGGAGCGGAGGCCGCCATCGCCGTCAGGCGGTGCCGACGGTCTCGAACAGGCAGGAGTCGATCGCTTCCTTCGGCTTCTTGTTGCCGCGGATCATGAAGTCAAAGGCCGGGTAATAGCGATCCGCCGCCTCGACCGCGGCGTCGATCATTGAGGCCGCCTGCGCCAGCGTCGGACGCTCCCCCATGGGCAGGGCCAGAGAGTGGCGGAAGACGATCTCGCCGTCCTCGGCCCAGACCTCGAAGTGGCCCATCCAGGTCCGCTGGTTGATCAGGCCGACCAGTTCATAGGCGGCGGTCCGGCGCGCCTTTGAAGCCTGCAGATCAAGCGCGCAGCACAGCTGCAGGCAATCGCCCTCCGGCCGCCAGGCGAACCACAGCTCATAGTCCTTCCAGTCGCCGGCCAGGGCGAAGGCCACGTCGCCCTCGTCCGTGCGATCGAACGGCAGGTTCTCGGCCACGAGAACGTGCTCCACGACATCCAGGGGATCGTAGGGAACTTCGACTTCTTCGGGCCGTGCGGCGTCCATCAAGCACTCTCCGGGCGCGACTCACGCCCTGTGATCCGACGGTAGGCGGGTTCGCAGATTCGGCTCAACCGGCTGCGTCCTGAGGGGGAACCGACGCTGTGGACGTTCCCGTGGCAGGCTTTTTCGCCGTCTTCTGAACAGTTTTCAGCGTGGCGATCTCGGCGCGCAGGGCCGCGATCTCGGCCTTCAGCGCGTCGAACTCATCGCGCCGGACGAGGTCTAGTTCGGCCGCCATGCGGTCGGTCTGAGCGCGGAAGGCGGTCTTGGCCTCTTCCCCCGCAGCCTGGGCCAAGCCCATGGCGCCGGTGGTCAGCTTGGCGAACTCGTCCAGGATGGGGTTGCGCGTCTGCATCTGGCGGTCTCCGACTCGTACAAGCGAGCGTGGTTAATGAAGGTTCACCCGATATGGTGAATGAAACCTTGCTGTCGATGCGACCTATGGCGTGATTTGGGCGCCGTTCAAATTGGGGGACGCGCGCGGCGACGCTTGCTAAACCGACGACTGGAACGGCCTTCAGGAGCGCCCGTGCAATTCCCCGAGTTCGACCCGGTGCTGATCAGCATCGGCCCGCTGGATATCCGCTGGTACGCCCTCGCCTATGTCGCCGGGATCGTCCTCGGCTGGTGGTACGCCGCGCGCCTGGCGAAGAACAACGCCCTCTGGCAGCCGGCCAAACCGCCGGTCACCTCGATCCAGCTGGACGACCTGGTTTTGTGGATCACCCTGGGCGTGATCCTGGGCGGCCGCCTGGGCTATGCCCTGTTCTATCAGCCGCAGCTGTACGCCGAGATATTCACGGGGGCGACCTGGGGCGAGCGGCTGGCGCTGTTCCGGCTCTGGGACGGCGGGATGTCGTTCCACGGGGGCCTGATCGGCGTTTCGCTGGCGATCTTCTGGTTCGCCCGCAAGAACGGGATACGCCTGCTCAGCCTCGGCGATCTGGTCGCGCCGGCGGTCCCCATCGGCCTGTTCTTCGGCCGAATCGCGAACTTCATCAACGGCGAGCTGTGGGGCCGCGAGACGACCGTCCCATGGGCCGTCAGGTTCTGCAACGACCGCATCTTCCAGCTTTACGGAGGCTGCCCCGCCGGCGATGTGCCCCGCCACCCGAGCCAGCTGTACGAGGCGGGGCTGGAGGGTCTGGCCCTGTTCGGCCTGCTCTGGTTCGCCATCTACAAGGCCCGGCTGCTGGCCAAGCCCGGCTATGTCACCGGCCTGTTCCTGTTCGGCTATGGTCTGTCGCGGGCGGTGCTGGAGAACGTGCGCCAGCCCGACGCCGGGCTCGACGACCTGCCGCTGGGCCTGACCATGGGCATGATCCTGTCCGTCCCGATGATGATCATCGGCGCGGTCCTGATCTGGCGGGCGTGGAGCCGTCCGCCCAGCGCGAGCTGATCCGTGTCGCTGGCGGAGAGACTGGCGCGCGAGATCGCGCTGACCGGGCCGATGACGGTCTCCGACTATGTCACCCGCTGCCTGCACGACCCGCAGGCCGGCTACTACGCCACCCGTCCCGCCATCGGCGCCACGGGGGACTTCATCACCGCGCCGATGATCAGCCAGATGTTCGGCGAGCTGGTCGGCCTTTGGGCGGTGGAGCTGTGGCGCCGTCTGGGCGCGCCGGAGCGGGTGCGGCTGATCGAGGTGGGGCCCGGCGACGGCACCCTGATGGCTGACGCCCTGCGCGCGGCGCGTCTGGATCCTGACTTCCTCGCGGCGCTCGATCTGGTGCTGATCGAGCCCAGTGGGCCGTTGCGGCAGGCGCAGGCGCGAACGCTGACGGAGAGCGACGCCCATCCCCGCTGGGTCGCCGACCTCAGCCGCGTCGAGACCGACGCGCCGGTGATCCTGATCGCCAATGAGGTCCTGGATTGCCTGCCCGCGCGGCAGTTCGTGAAGACAGAAGACGGCTGGGCCGAGCGCTGCGTCGGCGTCACCGACGAGGGCGGCCTGACCTTCGGCCTAAAGGCGATCACGGGGCCGTTCCGGAAACCCACATATCCAGTGGAGCCGGGCCAGACCGTCGAGGTGTCGGAGCAGCAGGCGAACTTCGGTCGCGACGTCGCGACTCTGATCAAGGCGGCTTCGGGGGCCGCGCTGCTCATCGACTACGGACGGGCGCGCCCCGAGCCGGGCGACACCCTGCAGGCGCTCCGGCGGCATCAGAAGGTCGATCCGCTCGCCACCCCGGGTGAGGCCGACCTGACCCAGTGGGCGGACTTCCCGACGGTGCTGGAAGCGGCGGTGCGGGCCGGAGCCGATGTGACGGGCACGATGGCGCAGGGGGAGTTCCTCGGACGGCTGGGAATCGGGGTCCGGGCGGACGCGCTGAAGGCCGGACGGCCCGACGCCGAGCCTGTGATCGACCGCCAGCTCGCCCGCCTGACCGCTGACGACCAGATGGGGACCCTGTTCAAGGCCTGCGCCATATTCTCTCCGCGCACCCTGGTCGTGCCGGCTTTCGAGCACTGATGCCTCTCCCTCAGCCGTCATCCTCGGGCCTGACCCGAGGATCAGACTGTCCGGTGCTGCGTGAACGATGGATGGGGCGCCTCGGGGTGGGCCGTCTCGAACGCACAGCCCACAGCAACCTCTGATCCTCGGGTCAAGCCCGAGGATGACGGAGAAAGAGTAGATGACCCTTCAGCCCATCACCCACCCGCTTCTCGACCGCGCCGGCGTACGCCACGGCTTCTTCACCCGACAGGGCGGCGTCTCGACCGGCCTCTACGAAGGACTGAACACCGGCGTCGGCTCCAGCGACGATCCGGCCGCCGTGGCGGAGAACCGGCGTCGCGTGGCCGAATGTTTGGGCGGCGTCCCGGACGATTTCGCCGCCTGCTATCAGGTTCATTCCGCCGTCGCGCACATCGCCGAGGCGGGCTGGCGGGGCAAGCGGCCGGAAGGCGACGCGGCGGTCACCGCCGTCCCCCGCGTGATCTGCGCCGTGCTGACCGCCGACTGCGCCCCGATCCTGCTGGCGGACGCAGAGGCGGGCGTGGTCGGAGCCGCTCACGCGGGGTGGAAGGGCGCCCTGGGCGGGGTCATCGAAGCGACGGTCTTGGCGATGACGGAGCTCGGGGCCGATCCCCGCCGCATCGTGGCGGTGGTCGGGCCCTGCATCGCCCAGGCGAGCTATGAGGTCGACGCGGCGTTTCAAGCGCGGTTCGTGGACGCCGACCCCGGCAGCAGCCGCTTCTTCGCGCCCGGCGCCGCGGCCGACCGGCGGATGTTCGACCTACCCGGCTTTGTACTGGAGCGGCTGGAGCAAGCCGGCGTCGGCGAGGCGGCGTGGACGGGCCACGACACGCGCACGGACGCGGCGGAGTTCTACTCGAACCGTCGGGCGTATCTGAACGGAGAGCCCGACTTCGGCCGGATGATGAGCGCGATCAGCCTCGGCTGACGCGGGCTGTTCAGCCCGCCATCGCCAGTTCGGGCACGCGGGTCACCTCGCGCCATGCCTGCGGCCTGGCCAGGAGCGCGCGGACCAGCAGGTTGTTGATCGCGTGGCCGGCCTTGACCCCTTCGTACCGGCCCAGCAGCGGCGCGCCGAGGACGTACAGGTCGCCGATGGCGTCCAGCGCCTTGTGCTTCACGAACTCACGTTCCATCCGCAGACCGCCGGGGTTCAGGATCTGGTCGCCGTCAATGACCACGGCGTTCTCGAGGCTGCCGCCGCGGGCGAGGCCTGCCTTGCGCAGGGCCTCGACCTCGTGGGCGAAGCCGAAGGTGCGCGCGGCCATGATCTCGTTGCGGAAGGTTTCCTCGTCAACGACGAAATCCACCACCTGATTGCCGATCACCGGGGTCGGAAAGTCGATCTCGAAGCGCATCTCGTAGCGGTCGCAGGGCAGCAGGGCGGCCGACTTGTCACCGTCCTGAACCCGGATGGGCTCGAGGATCTCGATGTAGCGGACCGGTGCCTCCTGACGGCGGAAACCGGCGCGGTCCAGCAGCTGAACGAACTGCAGGGCGGAGCCGTCGAGAATCGGCAGCTCGGGCCCGTCGACCTCGACCACGGCGTTCGACACGCCCAGCGCGGCGAAGGCGGCCATCAGATGTTCGATGGTCGACAGGCGCACGCCGGCGGCGTTCTCGATCATGGTGTTCAGACGGGCGTCGACCACGGCGTCGCCCGACACGGCGATGCGGTTGTCGCGGTCGCGAACGTCGGTGCGCACGAAGACGATGCCCGTGCCGACCGGCGCCGGACGCACGGCCAGACGCACGCGGTCGCCCGTGTGCACGCCCACGCCCGCGATGATCGCGGGGGCGACGGTCGTCCTCTGGCGATGGTCGTAGCTGACCGGCATGGATCCCACTGACTCGTCTTGTCCGCACCCGTGCGGATTTCGCCCCACGAACCGTCTAGCGCCTGCCTCGCAAGCGGGAAATGAAAGTCGGGTTTCGGATTGTTTCGGTCCTGGTTAACCGGGACCGGACGCGAAACCGCCCCGGGGGCTGCCCGGGGCGGTTCATCGTGGCGGTGCGCGGCGGCTAGTTGGCGAGGCGGCGCAGGAAGGACGGGATCTCCAGATCGTCCTCGGCCTGCCCCGCTTCGGGCTCAGGCTGGGTCTGGGTCATCGGGCGCATCTCGGTCATGCGCGACTCCGTCTGACGCGACGGCGCCGGGTAGGTCGGGGCCTGACGCTTGCGGCCGAACAGGCTCCAGCCCGACTTGCGATGATCGCGATCGTCGTAGTCGTCATAGGCCGGCTCTTCGCGGCGCGTTTCCGGCTGCGGTGCGGGACGGTCCGCTCCGCGGTCCATGTACAGGTCGCCCTGCGCCACGGGGGCGGCGGCCGCGGTGCGGGCGCGCGGGGAGGATTCGTACTCCTCGACCCACGGGTCGACGATGGGCTCGAGCGTGCGCTCCTCGGCGACGTGGATCACCGGCTCGGGCCGCGGCTCCGGCTTGGACTCGGGAGCCCGGGCGACGGCGCCGTAGGCCGGCTGGCTGGACTGAAAGGTGGGGACGACGGGGGCCGGCTCGGGCTGGCGCGGGGCCTCGGCGCGAACGGGCTCGCGCAGGGGCTCCTGACGCCCAGTCTCATGACGCACCGTGTCGTGACGGACCGGCTCGGCGCGCGACGCCGCGTGGGCCGGCGTCGGGCGGCGGGTGTCGAACATCGACGTTCCGCTGGACGGCGTTCCCTTGGCGGCGGCGAGGTCTTCCATGCCGGTGGCCACAACCGAGACGCGAATCTTGCCGTCCAGGGCCGGGTCGAAGGCGGCGCCGAAGATGATGTTGGCGTCGGCGTCGACTTCGCCGGCGATGGCGTTGGCCGCCTCGTCGACTTCCAGCAGGGTCATGTCCATGCCGCCGGTGATGTTCACCAGCACGGCCTTGGCGCCCTTCAGCGACGTCTCGTCCAGCAGCGGGTTGGCGATGGCGTTCTGGGCCGCCATCAGGGCGCGGTCGTCGCCCGTGGCCTCACCCGTGCCCATCATGGCCTTGCCCATCTCGGACATGACGGCGCGAACGTCGGCGAAGTCGAGGTTGATCAGGCCCGGCAGGATCATCAGGTCGGTGATCGAACGCACGCCCGAGTGCAGCACCTGGTCGGCCATGCCGAAGGCGTCGGCGAAGGTGGTGCGCTCGTTGGCGACGCGGAACAGGTTCTGGTTCGGAATGACGATCAGGGTGTCGACGTAGCGCTGCAGCTCGGCGATGCCGGCGTCGGCGAGACGCATCCGGTGACGGCCCTCGAAGGTGAAGGGCTTGGTGACGACGCCGACGGTCAGGATGCCGCGATCGCGCGCGCATTTGGCGATGACCGGCGCGGCGCCGGTGCCGGTGCCGCCGCCCATGCCCGCGGTGATGAACACCATGTGGGCGCCGTCGAGGTGGCTGTAGATCTCTTCGGCGCTTTCCTCCGCGGCGTTCATGCCGACCTCGGGGTGGGCGCCGGCGCCGAGGCCCTGGGTGATGGTCTCGCCCAGCTGGACGCGACGGTCGGTCTTGGCGAACGACAGGTGCTGCGCGTCGGTGTTGGCGACGACGAACTCGACCCCTTCAAGGCCGGCGTCGATCATGTTGTTGACGGCGTTGCCGCCCGCGCCGCCGACGCCGAAGACGACGATACGGGGCTTCAGTTCCGTGTGTTGCGGACGCACCAGCGAGAGAGACATATTTTTAATCCGACCTTATCCGACCCTGCCCTTGCCGTTCCGATGCGATCCCCGCCGATTCGCATTGGTTATGAGCGCGTTAAGGAAGCGCCCGAACTGCTTAAGCAAGTGTTACCCGATAGGGCGAGTCGGAGGCCGCGGCACGAAATTCGTTAACCTTCACAGCAGTTTTTCCCCAGACAACGAAAAAGGGCGGCTCTTGCGAGCCGCCCTTTCCGTCTTGAAGTCGTCGTCTGGTTAGTAGGGCCGATAGTTGATGCCGACGTTGAAGCGGCGGCCGAAGGGCTCGAACGAGCTGGCGAACCCGAGGTAGGGCGGCGGCTCGGCGTCGAAGGCGTTGGTCACGCCGCCGCGCAGCGTCACTTCGTCGGTCAGGTTGTAACGCACCGAGAAGTTGCTCGTGGCGAAATCCTCGGTCGTGAAGGCATCGAAGTAGTCGATGTCGAGGTTGCCCGACGGCAGCGTGTCGCGGAACTTCCTCAGGTCCTGGGCCGACTGCCACTCATACTGCCAGGTGATCGCCAGCTTGTCGTTCGGGGTCCAGGTCACACGCGAGGTGAACTCGGTCCGCGGGAAGAACAGGCCGGTGGTCGAGTCGGTGAAGGCGGCCGGGTTCGCCGGGTTGGTGAAGTTCTTCTGATCGATCAGCCACAGACCGCCCAGGCTCCAGCTGACCGTGCCGAGGTTACGGCCGAACAGCTCTTCCAGGTCCTTGCGGTAGTTGATCGTGAAGTCGAGGCCGCGGGTTTCCAGCTTGGCGTTGTTGACGCCGGCCAGAATGAAGCCGCCGACTGCATCGCTGCCCGGGGCGCCGACCTTGAAGTTGTCGAACGGATCCTGGGTCGTCGGGTTGTTGCGGAAGACGAACGAGCAGCTGAGCGGGTTGAGTCCCTCGCCGTTCACGCAGTCATTGGCCAGGAACTGACCCGTGGGCGTGGTGATCACGTCTTCCAGCTGGATCTCGTAGTAGTCGAGGATCAGTGAGAAGTCAGGGATGAAGCGCGGCTCCAGGACCACCGAGAAGGTGAAGCTGTTGGAGCGCTCCGGACGAAGACCCGGGTTCGGACCCAGCGAGCTGGCCACGCCGCTGGCGTAGGTCGGGCGATAGTCGTCGCCGATGCCGACCGTCGTTTGGCCGAAGTCGAACGACAGACCCTTCTGAGCGGCCAGGGCGGTGCAGTTGGCGACCCGGTTGGCGCGGACGGCGGCAGCGTTCTCACCCGCGAAGGCCGCGATGACGCGGGTATCGCAGGGGTCGACGAAGGCGTTAACGAAGGTCTGAGACAGGCCCCGGTTCGTTTCGTTCAGGTTCGGAGCCCGGAACGAGGTGTTGTAGCTCGTTTTGAACGTGATGTCCTGGATCGGACGATAGACCAGGTTGACGCCATAGACGTCACCCGTACCGGCCGCAGACGAATAGTCGAAGTAGCGGTAGGACGCGGAGAGTTCGGCGAACTCACCCAGCCAGTGGTCGCGGATCAGCGGCAGCGAGAGTTCGGCGAAGGCCTCTTCGGACTCGTACTCGGCCGGCAGGAAGTCGGCGCCGGTGTTCAGCTGAAGCAGGCGTTGGTTGGTGTCGGCCGAGCGACCGATGCCTTCGGCGCCTTCGCGACGGTACTCAGCGCCGACGGCGAACCCGAGGGGACCGGCGCCGAGCAGATCGCCGAGCTCGCCGCCGAAGGAGAACACGGCCTGCTCTTGCTCGTTGCGCTCACGCACTGTGATCGAGGTCGAGAAGTAGTCGATCGCAGCTTGGCTCTGGTTGCCGGCGCCGAAGACGTTGAGCGGCACGCACCCGTTGACTTCAGGATCGTTGATCGCCGCGCCGGTGCCGTAGGTGGTGCGGGCGGTCAGCGGGTTCTGTTCGATAACGGCCAGACCCTGGGCGCGCAGCAACTGGACGCGGCAGACGATCTGGCCGGGCGTGCCGTTCACCACGCCGGCCGCGTCGACGACCGAGTCCATCGCGTGGGCGAAGCGGACGGCGTCAGGACCGAACTCTTCGTTCAGGTTCTCCATCTCGCCGTAGACGTACGAGAAGGACCAGTTGAAGTTGTCGATGAACAGCAACCGGTCCATGCCGCCGTCGAGGGCCGCGACGTAACGCTGGATCTCGCGCGTGTTGGCCTGTCCGCGATCGATGCCGAAGCCGCGATGCTGAGCGGCCGCGCTGACCGTCGGCGTGGTGCTGACGACGTTGCCGGCGCAGCCGGTCGGAGGCGTCGCCGTGCCGGTGCCGAAGCAGGGCTGTCCCGGCGTGGTGATGCCCGGCTGCGTGTAGCGCTGGAAGGTGTTGGCGGTGATCGCCGCGCGCAGGTTGGCGGGCAGGAAGGCGTTGTCGATGCGGGTCGTGAAGGTGGAGCTGCCGTTGATCAGGCCGGGGCTCGTGCCGCTGTTACAGGCAACGACGACCCCGACGTTCTGACCGCCGCAGGCGAAGGCGCCGTTGTTGATGAAGATGTCCCAGAACGACTTCTGGCCTTGGTCGTACGCGTCTTCCGTCGTGTACTTGGCCTCGAGCGTCAGGTTGATGTCGTCAGTGACGGCGAAGTTGGCGCCCACCTGGAAGCGCTTGGCTTCCTGGAAGGGGTTGCGCGACCGTTGGTCGAACGATGTCAGGTTGGCCGGCTCGCCGTCGCCGCCGATGTTCCACGGACGGTTCAGACCGGTCACGCCCACGCGTTGACCAAAGTCGGCCAGACGCGCCGTCGGGCCGTCAAACCAATAGGTGTAGGCGGGATCGACGCTGAAGCAGTTGGCGTTGGTCGTGTTGCCGCCCGGGCAGTCGCCGTACGGGATGTCGGGGTCATTCTGCGGGCTGGGCCGCTGCATGTTCGCCAGCGTGGTGGAGCCCCACATCGGGCGATCCAGGCGGCGGATGCCGTAGAACTGCGCGATGTCCAGGAAGCCGTCTGTCGCCGGGCCGATCGCCGCGTTGGTTGGGTCGGCGTCGATGCCCAGACGCAGGCGCCCGTCACGCAGCCAGTTGATGTGTTCGCCGAAGACCTCTTCGATCCGCTCGTACTCGCCGTGGGCATAGACGTTCAGACGGTCGTCGAGCAGGTTGGCGCCCGCCAGAACCGAGACGCGGCGCGTGTCGGCCGCTCCACCCTGGACCAGCTGTCCGTAGTTGGCGTCGATCTCGAGGCCCTCGAAATCCCGGCGCATGATGTAGTTGACGACGCCGGACACGGCGTCGGCGCCGTAAACCGACGAACCGCCGCCAGTGACGATTTCGATGCTCTGAATCAGCAGGCGCGGGATGACCGAGACGTCGACGGCGAGGTTGCCGACGGACGAGCCGACGTGACGACGTCCATCGACCAAGGTCAGGGTCCGGCCAGACCCGAGCGAGCGCAGGTTGGCGAACTCGAGGCCGCCGTCATTCAGGCCGGCGCCGGTCGTGTCGGACGGAACAACCGAGTTCGACAAGGCCGGGATGGTGGCCAGGTAATCGACCACGGTGCCGAGGCCGCTCTCGAGCAGCTGTTCGCGCTGGACCTGGATCAGCGGGGTCGGGGCGGTCGTTGGGTCACGACGGATGCGGGAGCCGGTGACGACCACTTCGCCGATTTCAGTAGCGTCCTGTCCGGGCTGAGTGGCCGGAGCGGGTTGTTGCGTCTGGGCGACGGCCGGAGCGGTGATCGCCATCAGGCCCGCGAGCACCGTCGTGCCGAAGAGGTAGTTGCGCTTGTTTTGCATGGATTTTAGGCCCCAACCGGAAAAAATGCAGACGCCGTCCGCCCACGGATGGGGGGATGCTTCACCGGTCAGGCTAGCAGCAACAGCGTCGCGGACAAGCGATTGTGGCGTGATTGCGTATACTGCGACGCCGTATTGTTACAATCTGGACACAGTTTCGCCGCCGGGCGCGTCGGGGTCGCGGGCCCGCGTGGGCTGCCCCAGAGCGCCGAAAATGCGCTTTCGCCTATGATTAATCAGAGGTTTTCGCGGAGCCAGCCGGCGGCGCGAGCCACAATCCCGCCTTGGTGGATGCGCGGGGCGTCCGCGGCGGAAAGCTGCCGTGACATCAACTTACGGGCAGAAACGGCCTCGCGAGGTCCATAGGCGGCGCGCAGGAGCACGCCGGCCGCCGAACAGAAGGCCGGGCCGGAAGCGGCGTCGGCCAGGTGGGGAGCGCGCTGAGGTTTGCCGAGCCGCACGGGCCGGTCGAACACGCGGACTGCCAGTTCGCGCACCCCGTTCAGCTGGCTGGCGCCGCCGGTCAGCACCAGACCCGCGCCCGGCTCCAGCCCGACGCCCGCCGCGCGAAGGCGATCGCGCAGCAGCTCCAGAGTTTCCTCGACGCGGGGCGCGATGACGGTCTTCAGCATGGCGCGCTGGACGAAGATGGGGCCTGCGGCGGGATCCTCGCCGCGGGGCGGCGCTTCCAGCATCTCGCGGTCCTCGTTGGCCGAGGCCATGGCCGAGCCGTGAAGCGTCTTGAGCCGCTCGGCGCCGGCCTTGGAAGTGGACAGGCCGCGCGCGATGTCGGCGGTGACGTGATCCCCGCCCACGTTCAGGGACTCGATGTGCAGCAGCGAACGCCCGCCCCAGACCGCCGCCGAGGTCGAGCCGCCGCCCATGTCGATGCAGACGCAGCCCAGATCCATCTCGTCGTCTTCCAGCGCCGCCAGCGACGACACGACCGGAGCCGCCGCCACGCCCTGAAGGTCGAGATGGGCCAGCTCAAGACAGTGGCTGAGGCCGTTGAAGGCGCTCTCGGCCATCGACACGACCAGAAGGTCGAGCCCGAGCGAATGCCCCCGCATAGACCGGGGGTCGTGGACGCCGCGCGCGCCGTCGACGGACCAGGCGATCGGCAGGACGTGGATCGGACGGCGGTTGGGCAGGCGAATCTGGGCCAGGGCCATGGCGATCGCGCGCGCCAGATCGGCGTCGCCGACCGGGGTGGCGCCGAGCGACACGCGGGCCTGAACCCGGTGGCTGGCCATCTGGCCGATGGCCGTGGTGACGACGACGCCCGAGACCGGCGAGCCCGCCGCCCGCTCCGCGCGTTCCACGGCGTGGCCGATGGCCTGCGCCGCCTCGTCCATGTTGACGATGCCGCCGCCGCGCACGCCCCGCGATTGGACATGGCCCGCCCCCGCGACGCGGATGGTGCGGTCGGCGTGTCGGACGCCTTCCGGCTTCATGATGAAGCAGGCGACCTTCGACTGGCCGAGGTCGAGCGCCGCCACTACGGGCGCACGGCTCGGTCCGCCCTTGGCGCCGTCGATGGATTTGTCAGCGGACCGTCCGGCCATTCTCTTCCCCAACTCTTACGCGGCCCCCGCGGAGGGCCGGACGGCGATCTCCTCGGGGGTTCTCAGATCGATGCGGGCGAACCCGAGCTCCAGCAGCCGTTCGCGCTGGTCCAGCGCGTCGAGTTGGATCAAGGCGGCGTCCTGATCGGTCGCGGGCAGCTGGATAAGGCTTCCGTCCTTGAGCCGGACGTCCCATCGCCGCTCATCGACGCGGACCAGCGCGTCCACGCGGGTCATCAGGCGCGGGCGTTGGGCGAGCAACGGCAGGACTTCGGCGGCGGCCTGTTCGGCGCCCTTTCCGACCACCAGCGGCAGGTTCGGATACCGGCCTGCATCGGCGCCCTCAATCACCTGACCGTGGCTGTCGATGACGCGGTTGAGGCCGCCGGACTGCCAGACCGCCAACCGGTCATGCTCGATGACATGGACGATGAGGGTGTTGGGCAGCAGGCGCACGACGCGGGCGTCCTTGACCCAGCCGACCGCCTCGACGCGCCGCCGGACCGCGTCCAGATCGATCCCGGTCAGGGGCTGGTCAGCGTAGACCTGTAGCGCGCGCTGGATCGTCGCCGTCGCCTCGGCGGACTCGCCCTCGATGAAGACACGCTCCAGCTTCAGACCCATGCCGACCGCGGCCCCGTCGATGCCGCGCCCGAAGGAGGCGCCAATACGGTCGGCCCGGGCGCCCGTGGCCAGCACGCCCGCCAGGACGACCACGCCAGCGGCGATCGAGATCAGGACGGCGCGGGGGGACAGGTCGAGACGGCCGAGCGCCGACATCTTGCCGGGCGTGGCCGCCGCCTGCTTCTGAGCGCGACCGCGCCCGTGAGGTCCCGGAGACGCGCCGCGTTTTGCGGGCTGGTTCGAACTCTGTCGCCGACCGCCGCGAACTACCGCGGGCATGAGGCGTCCTCCACCATCCACCGGACCAAGTCTTTGTACCCCATCCCCACATACGCGGCCTGCTCGGGCACGAGCGAAGTCGGCGTCATGCCGGGCTGGGTATTGACCTCCAGAAGAACGAGAACGTCGTTAAGATCGTCATAACGAAAGTCGGATCGTGAAACGCCCCGGCAACCAAGAGCCGCGTGCGCCAGCTCGGATTGCCGCAGCGCCGCCTCGAACACGTCGGGCGGCAGGTCGGCCGGCAGCTTGTGGACGGATCCACCCGGCGCGTACTTGGCTTCGTAGTCGTAGAACCCCTTGACCGGCGTGATGTCGGTGACGGTCAGGGCGCGCGGCCCCGTCGCCTCGCCGATCACCGCGACCGCCAGTTCCTTGCCGCGGATGTACGGCTCGACCATCACCTGTTCGCCGTAGGTCCAGTCGGGCGAGCCGACCTCGGTCTGAGGCCCGTTCGCGCCCTCGGGCACGAGAAAGACTCCGACGGACGACCCTTCGGCGTTGGGCTTGATGACATAGGGGGGCGGAATGACGTGGCGCTGCGCCACCTCCTGCCGGTCGAACAGACCGCCGCCGGGTACCTCGACGCCGGCGGAGCGCAGCACGGACTTGGACTTGTCCTTGTCCATCGTCAGCGCCGAGGCCAGCACCCCGGAGTGGCTGTAGGGTATCTGCAGGGTCTCGAGGACGCCCTGGACGCAGCCGTCCTCGCCCCATGCCCCGTGCAGGGCGTTCAGCACGACATCCGGTTTCAGCGCCGTCAGAACCGCCGCCAGATCGCGCCCGGCGTCGACGCGGCTGACCCGGGCGACCTGCCCTTCCAGCGCGTCTGCACATTCCTTGCCCGAGCTCAGCGAGACCTCGCGCTCCGACGACAGTCCGCCCATCAGGACGGCGACGTGCAGGTCTGCGAATGGGCGGGTCATGGGAAGCTCCGGAACTGACATCGCAATGCGATGAACGTCCTTAACAGCCCGTCAACCATCGGCCGCCCAGCGGCGGATCAAATCGTGCTGATCCGACCAATTCGCCAACACGGCCGTGGCCCAGCTGCGCACAGCCAGCCGATGCGCCTCCGGCTCCGTCGCCTCGACCACATCGGCGACCGTGACAGTGTAGCGGTCTCGCGGCGGCAGCTCCGGCAAGGACGCCTTGCGCCTCGCGAAGCGCAGCATCGCCGCATTCGCCGCTTCGCCCTCGAGCCCCTGCTCGATCTGGACCATCAGGCGGGCGAGGTGCAGGCCGACCGACTGGATCGCCCGACGCGAACCGTCGCCAGGATGCTGGACCGCCCAGGCGTCCACGCTCAACCGATGGACCGACATCAGAGCCGGATCCGAATACTCACGCGCCATCACGGCGTTGAAGGCCGCCCAGCACGCGGGCGACGACGTCATGTAGGCGTGGATCGGCCCCTCGACCGCCGGCATGCGCGAGCCGCAGCCGGGGCAGACCTGAATGTCAGCCGGCCCGGCCAATCCGCTTGATTTCCCAGTCCAGCTGAACGCCCGTCTTCG
>NZ_DASWNO010000026.1:0-2285 GCF_036399195.1 Brevundimonas sp. | reverse complement strand
CGGTCGTCGCCGCCGCCGAAGAAGAGGGCGAAATTGGCCAGCATGGCGATCGCCCCCGCGACGGTCGCGGTGACCGTCATGGTCAGGGTGTCGCGGTTCTTCACATGGGCCAGCTCGTGGGCCATGACGCCCCGGATCTCGTCACGGGTCAGCATGTCCAGCAGGCCGGTCGTGGCGCAGACGGCGGCGTTGGCCGGGTTGCGGCCGGTGGCGAAGGCGTTCGGCTGGTCGTTGGGGATGATGGCGATCGCCGGGCGCGGCAGACCGGCGTCGCGGGCCATCTGCACCACGTCTGCGACATAGGTGCGGACCACGGCGTTGGGATGCTGTTCGTCGACCGGCTGGGCCCGGTACATCTTCAGGACGATCTTGTCGGCGTTCCAGTAGCTGAACAGGTTCATGCCCCCGGCCACGGCGAGGGCGATCAGCATGCCGCCGGTTCCGCCCAGCCACAGGCCGATGGCGCCGAACAGGGCGGTCAGTGCGGCCAACAGGGTGAAGGTCTTGAGGTGGTTCATCGTCGCGTCTGGTTCGTCGTCACTGGCGCCTCGGCGGCGAACCTTTAACTTGTGGGCCTCGACGCCCCCGCTCAAGACGAGACCGCTGTGACCGATCATCCCACCCCGCCCGCGCCGGCCCTGAACGCCGACGTTCCGCACGCCACGCCGGAGCGGCCGCTGAGCGAGGCGGCGCGACGGGCGTTGCTGGAAGCCGCGGAACGCCGGGCCGCCGCTTCGACTGTCGAAGCGGCCACGGAGCACGGCGGCCCGCGGGGACCCGAGCCGACCCGCTACGGGGACTGGGAGAAGAAGGGGCTCGCGGTCGATTTCTAGGACGCGCCGCCGCGAGAGCTGGGCGCGCAAGGCCAATACCATCAAACTCCGTCATCCTCGGGCCCGTCCCGAGGACCCATCGCTCCGCGATCTCCAGCCCCTCGGTTAGATGCAGGAGAGCGCGGCCAGCGTGCCTACCGTCCTTGCCTCCGCCGGGGTGGGTCCTCGGGACAAGCCCGAGGATGACGGATGTGGGGGAGGGGGCGGATGACGGGCGCGCCGGCGCCCTCGCCACGGGCCGAAATCGGAGCGTCGTGGTTAAATTTGACGCTGTCGGGGGAATGCGGCGGGGTCGCGCTCGCCCCTGCGGTGCAATCCGAACCCTTTCGTTTCCAGAGGCTTACAACGGCTCCCAACGGGAGTTAGAAGCATGCGCATCCTTAACATCGCGGCAGGGGCCGCAGTTCTCATCCTCGCCGCGGCGAGCCCGGCGATGGCCAGCGGCCCGACCGGCGGCGGCCAGCACGGCGGCGGTCGCCCCGGCGGCGGCTGCGGCGGCGGTTGCGGCCACCCGGGCGGCGGTCATCAGGGCGGCGGTCACCAAGGCGGCGGTCACCAAGGCGGCGGGCACCAAGGTGGGGGCCATCAGGGCGGCGGTCACTACCGTCCCCCCGTCGGCAACTTCAACATCAACGTGAACGCCAATGCGAACGCCAGCGCGTCCGCCTTCGCCGGCGCCTCGGCCCGCTCCTACCTGAACGCTCGCACCTACAACGTCGGAGCCATCCGCGGCGGCGTCGGCGGCGGCGGCTCGACCTACGTCGGCGGCGGCGGCGGCGGCGGCGACCTGGGCGGCTATTACGGCGGCGGCGCGATCTACAACGAGGCGCCGGCCCGGGGCCGCGTCTGCGGCTCGATCCCGTTCGGCTACGTCCTGGGCGGCTTCGCCCGCGCCGAACGCCACGCCCCGACCTGCGGCGGCGACCGGTACGAGCACGACCGCGGCGGCCGCTACGGCTACAGCGAGCGTCACGACAGTTACGAGGACAGCCGCGCCTACAGCCGCACCGAGGTCCGCGAAAGCGAGTCCTATTACGAGGAAGAGTCCGGCGGCGAGTACGAGGCGCGCGAGCGCTACGACGACCGCCGCGGCCATGAGTCCTACGGCTACGAGCGCCATCGCGCGGCGCCGCCGGTGCATGTGCGCAGCCGGCCGATCTATGTCGACAGCCCGCCCGTCTACGTCGACGCGCCGCCGGTCTATGTCGAGGGCCCGCCCGTCTATGTGAGGCCGCCGGCGGTCCACGTGCGGCCTTCGGAAGTCCACGTCGCCCCGTCGCGGGTCCATGTCGAGGCGTCGGACGTCTATGTCGCCGCCCCGGAAGTCCACGTCCCGGCTCCCGAGGTCACCGTGGCCCGGCCGCGGGTGCATGTGGAGGCTCCGCGCGTCCATCAGGCGCCGCCGGTGCACATCGAGCAGCCCGACATCTACATCGAGGGCCCGCCCCCGGT
>NZ_DASWNO010000025.1:0-19448 GCF_036399195.1 Brevundimonas sp. | reverse complement strand
GCGGTCCCGCCTAGATCGGAGAACCCCGTCGCGCGAGTCACACAGCCGCCCATGCCCGACTATGACTACCAGAGCGACTCGCGCCCCTTTTCCCAGGTGCTGGAGGACATCGGCGCCAAGCGCGATCCCAACCTCTATCTCGGCGAACTGGTGAACGCCTTCGGGGAGCGGGGCTTCGGCGCCCTCATGCTGTTCTTCGGCCTGATGAACGTGGCGATCGGCATAATTCCCGGGACGACGACCATTCTCGGCGCGCCGCTGCTGCTGATGGGATTGCAGCTGATCATCCGTCGCGATCAGTTGTGGTTGCCCCGGTGGGCGCTGAAGCGCTCGATCGAACGCGAGACATACCGGAACGGCCTGGCGACCGTCCTGCCCCGTCTGAGAAAGATGGAGCGCTGGTCGCGGCCCCGGCTGAAGATCATGACCAGCGACCTGTCCGAGGTCCTGATCGGCATCGCGACCTTCCTGCTGGCCTTCATCCTGATCCTGCCGATATGGGGCGGCAACCTGATCCCGGCCGTGATCATCTCGACCTTCGGCTTCGGCTTGATGCAGCGGGACGGTCTTGCGGTTCTGATCGGGTGGATCGCCTTCGGCCTCATCTGCCTGGCCGGATTGGTGATCTGGCTCACCTGGCAGTGGGTCTCGCCGCACCTTCTGCCGGTGCTGGACTGGCTCCAGGGGCTGCTTCCGCAAGCCTGGGCGTGGATTACGGGCCTGTTCGGCGGCTGAACGCGCGAGACGCCGGAGGGGGATCCCTCCGGCGCCTGCGAGAACCTGAAACAGTCAGCTGCGGAACAGCGACAGCACCAGCTGCGGCGTCTGATTGGCGATGCCCAGAGCCTGAACTCCCAGCTGCTGCTTCGTCTGCAGGGCCTGGAGCTTGGCGCTTTCCTTCGCCAGATCGGCATCGACCAGATTGCCCACTCCAGCCTCCAGCGCGTCCGACAACTTGCCGACGAACGTCAGGTGGGTCGAGAGCGCCTTCGACTTGGTGCCCAACCGCGCGAGCGAGGCCGAAACACGGTCGATGGAGGTGGAGACAGCCGTAAGCGAGGCCGCCGCCTTGGTCAGTGTGTCGATCGACTGCGTCGTCGCGAGCGTCACATTCGCGCCGCCCAGAGCCAGGACTTCCGCTCCAACCGTCAGGCTGGACGTGCCCGTCACGTTCGCCAGCGCCTGGAACCCCGTCGCTCCCGTCTTCAGCAGGTTGACCCCGTTGAATTCGGCGTTGGCGGTGACCGTGGCGATCTGATCGCGAAGGGCCTTGAAATCCTCGTTCAGAGCCGCGCGCGCCGACGTCTTGAGGGACGCATCCGTCGCAGCGAGTGCCTTCTCCTTCAGTTGGAGCAAGAGGTCGGAGACCGTCTCGCCCGCCGCCAGAGCCACATCGACCGCGGCGATGCCACGATCGAGAGACTGTTTCACCGCGCTCAGCGCCCCGATATCGGCGCGTTGCCCCTGGGCGATGGCCCAGATGGCTCCGTTGTCCTTGGCGGTGGCGACAGATTTGCCGGTGTTGATCCGGTTCTGCACCGTCGCCAGGGAGGCGTTGGTCGCGTTCAGGTTCTGGAGCGCGATCATCGCGCCCGTGTTCGTGTTGACCGACATAACCATCGGCTGTCCTTCCATTCTGGAGGTGAAGAACGGCCTTCTGGCCGTCGAACCAGTTCTGGTCCGCGCACGCCCACGCAAGGACCGGGCCGGGTGAGGCCGGGCTCCCGCCTGATTGTTTTCAGTGACTTGTGGGCGCGCGGGCGTCCGGGTCGGCAGCTATCGCCGGGCGGAGTGTCCGCCGTTGCCTACCGGCGCGTCAGGCGGCCTGGGCGGATCCCTGGCCGGCCGCCGGCGCGGGGCCGGCCAGCCCCTGCATGACCATCTTGTTGATGTCGATCAGGGCCTCGAAGTCGTCGTCGCCCCGCATGACGGCCGACGAATGACGGCTGACGAACAGGCTGATCGAGATGATCTGCGCGCGCAGGGCCTTGTCCATGGCGTTGTCGGGATTGGCGCAGTCGGTGGCCAGCGCCGACCACAGGCGTCGGTTCCAATCCAGGGCGTCAATCCGGGTGGCGACGTCGGTCGGGTCGACGGTCGAGGCGTGCATCAGCGCGCGGGTCACCTGCCCGAACAGCCGGTACTCCGTCTCGCGCGGGGTTTCAGCCCTCGTGGCCGCGGTCTTGTAAGCCTGCAGCGACATTCGCCAGCCCCTCTTCGTAATCCACCAACTTCCGAGCCGCCATCAGGGCCTTGTAGTACTCGCGCTGCATGACGTGCCGGGAGGCCGAGACGCAGTCGGCCAGAACGTCCGGATTGCGCGTGGCCCCCATGAACTCGGTCAGCCGCAGCGCGAACTCGTCGTAGACCTTGGCGGCCGCCGACTCGTCCAGGTACATCATCATGACGGGGAAATAGACGCGGGTCGCCGGGGTCTTCACGTCCTCCGGCTGGAGGATGTCCTTCTCGCGCAAGACCGAGGCCTTGTTCTGAAGGATCAGCACCCCGCGGCGGTCCCCGTTCTGGACCACCGCGCCGTTGAGCACGAATTTCTCGCCGGGCTTCAACGACAGCTTGAGCGGCATTTCCGGAGCGTCTCCTGACAGGCTCGCGGCGACGTTAGGAAGCCGGGAACGAAGGGAGATTAAACAGGCGTGGTTAACCATGTCTTGTGACCGCCCGGGAGATCGTGGCGAACGCATCAGGATCGCGCCCATGTCGACAGCCGAACTGGCTCCCGAACTCGTCCACGCCCCCGCCCCGATGGCGCAGGGCGTCGTCGGCGACTCCGCCTCCCCGGAAGCCCTCCGCAAGCTCTCGCACCAGCTCGCCAGTCCCGGAATCGCGGTCAAGGCGCAGCGCAAGGCGCTGCAGAAGCTGAAGACCGCTTTGATCGCGATCCGCGGGGGCGACTTCGCGACCGGAGCCAGCCGCGCGCTGGAGGCGCTGCAGATCGACGAAAAGAGCGGCATCGCCTGGCACGTGCTGGCGATCTGCCGCGAGAAGTCCGGCGATCCGGCGCAGGCGCTGCTGGCCTACGAGGCGGCGATGAAGCTGCTGCCCAGCGAGAACGAGGTCGCCCACGACCTCGGCCGGCTGGCGCATCAGCTCGGCTATCTGGAGATCGCCGAAAAGCTGCTGGTGAAATACCTCGCGCACGACCCGGGCCACGTCGAGGCGACCAACAACCTCGCCTGCGTCCAGCGGGATCAGAAGCGCTACGGCGACGCCGTCGAGACGCTGCGGGCGCTGTTGGGGGTCGAGCCCGAATCGCCGGTGCTTTGGAACACCCTCGGCACCGTACTGAGCGACCAGGGGGACATGGGCACGGCCCTGACCTTCTTCGAGGAGGCGCTGCGGCTCGATCCCGCATTCGCCAAGGCGCGCTACAACAGGGCCAACGCGCGGCAGCCGCTGGGCGACGCGGTGGGCGCGCTTGAGGATGTCGAAGCCGCCCTGCCGGGCGCCGAGAGCCCGTACGAACGCGCGATGATGCACATGGCGCGCGCCATGCTGCTGATGACCCTCGGCCGGATACCCGAAGGTTTCGAGGCCTATGAGGTGCGGCTGGACCCCAACCTGCCGGAGGCGATGAGGGTCGCCGTGCCCGCGCCGCGATGGGCCCCGGCGCCGGAGGGCGTCGCCGGCAAGCGGCTGCTGATCGTCGGCGAACAGGGGCTGGCGGACGAGATGGTGTTCGGCACCTGCGTCGGCGACGCCATCGAAGCTGTGGGGCCAGAGGGCCAGGTCTTCCTGGCCGTGGAGGCCCGGATGGTCGCGATGTTCCAGCGAGCGTTCCCTCAGGCCATCGTGGGGGCGCACAAGGCGGTCAAGCTGGAAGGCCGCATCACCCGCTATGTCCCCTTCGTCGAGGACTTGCCCGAGGGCCAAGGCGCCGATCTGTGGACCCCGATGGCGTCGCTGATGGCGGTCTTCCGGGCGTCGATCGATCGCTTCCCGCAGCGTCGAGGCTACCTCTCGCCGCTGCCGGAGAAGGTCGCCCACTGGAAGGCCGAGCTCGAAAAGCTGGGTCCGGGCCTGAAGGTCGGGCTGCACTGGAAGAGCCTGGTTTTGACCGGGTCGCGCGCCCGCTATTTCTCCAGTTTCGACCGCTGGCGGCCGGTGCTGGAAACGCCCGGCGCCGTCATGGTCAACCTGCAATGCGGCGACGTGACCGAGGATCTGGCCGCGGCCGAGGCGGCGGGCGTCCGCATCTGGACGCCGCCGATCGACCTGAAGGACGATCTCGAAGACGTGGCGGCTTTGTCGGCGGCGCTGGACGTCGTGGTCGGACCCGGCATCGCCGGGACCAACCTCGCGGCGGCGGTCGGAGCGAACACCTGGATGATCACGGCGCCCGACGACTGGCATTTCCTGGCGACCGACAGCTATCCCTTCTACCCGGGCGTCCGCCATTTCCGCCGCGAGACCTTCGACGACTGGGGCCCGGTGATCGCGCAGGTTCGTTCTGGGTTGGACATGGCCGTCGCCAGGGGGAACGCCGAATAGCCGCGCTGCGTTGATCTTCCGAACAGGGAGACGGTCATGGCGGACATCGACAACTACTCCGACGATCAGGAACAGTCAGAAGTCTTCGATGAAGACAATTTCGACGAGGCCGACGCCGGCGCGCCGACCAACGAGTTCAAGACGTTCGAAGAGCTGCCGGACGTGCTGGACGTCACCTCGGCCGACGGGGACGCCGACGAGGAGGAGTTCGACGAGGACGACATCAACGGCGACGACGCCCTCTCGGCGTCAGGCGTCGAGCCGGAAGCCGATGCGCTGTACGGCGTGGACGGCCAGCGTTTGACAGAGATCGACGCGGGCGGCGGCGACATCGTCACGCACGACGAGGTCGAGCTGGTCTATTCCGGCCTGATGGAGGACGTGCGCGGGGCCCAGGCCAGCGCCGCCCACTGGGAGGCGAAAAGCCTCTCGGACGACGATATCGCGGACCTCGGCTACGGCCCTGACGGCGACGAAGATCACCCCAAGAACTAAGGAGCGCCACGATGAGCACCGACAACGGGCCCACCGACCATCAGCAGGCGCACCCGGGCGACACGCCCGCGACGCGAACGTCAGAACGCGAAATCGGCAAGACCGATCAGCTGTGCGAGGAAGACCGCGACGCCGAAAGCCGGCAGGAGGCGCTGGTCGACGAGGGCGTCGAGGAAACCTTTCCGGCCAGCGACCCGGTCAGCGTCAAGCGGATCACCTGACGGCAATCAGCCTTTCACCCGCCAGGTCGCGCCGGCCGGGCCGTCCATGACGATGACGTTGAGGGCGTTCAGCCGATCGCGAATGCGGTCCGCCTCGGGCCAGTCCTTGCCCGCCCGGGCCGCGGCGCGCTGTTCGAGCAGGGCTTCGACCTCGGCCTTGAACGCGTCGTCGGACCCGGCGTCGAACCAGGTCGCGGGCGCCGCCTGAAGCACGCCGAGGATGGAGGCGGCGGCGACCAGCTGGCCCTTGGCGCGGGCGACGGCGGCCTCGTCGCCGGCGGTCATTCCGCGCTCGATCTCGCTGGACAGGGCGAACAGCACCGCCATGGCCCCGGGCGTGTTGACGTCATCCTCGATCGCCTTGAGGAACTCGGCCGGCGGCTCCTCCCCCACAGACTCGACGGCCGCCGCGCGATGCAGGGCGCCGTACAGCCGGTCCAGCGCCTTGCGGCTCTGGTCGAGCAGCGACTGGTTCCAGTCCAGAGGTTGGCGGTAGTGCGCGCTCAGCAGGGCCCAGCGGACCACCTCGCCCGGCATCGACTGCACCAGGTCGTGCAGCAGCAGCACGTTGCCGATCGACTTGGACATCTTCTCGGCGTCCACCGTCAGGAAACCGTTGTGCATCCAGTAGCGGCTGTACGCGGCGTGGGCGTCGGCCGCGTGCGCGTGTCCGTGCGCGCAGACGCCCTGCGCGATCTCGTTCTCGTGGTGCGGAAACACCAGATCGATCCCGCCGCCGTGGATGTCGATCGGCAGCCCCAGCGTCTCCTCGATCATCGCCGAGCACTCGATGTGCCAGCCGGGACGACCCTCGCCCCACGGCGACGGCCACGAGGGCTCGCCCGGCTTCGACGGCTTCCACAGCACGAAGTCGTGCGGGTTCTTCTTGTAGGGCGCGACCTCGACGCGGGCGCCGGCGATCATGTCGTCCAGATTGCGCCCCGAGAGGCGGCCGTAGCTTTCGTAAGACGAGACGTCGAACAGCACATGGCCCTCGGCGGCGTAGGCGCAGCCCTGATCCAGGATCGCGCCGATCTGGGCGACAATGGCCTCGATGTGATCGGTGACATGCGGCGCGAGGTCGGGCGGCGAGACGTTCAGCCGGCCCATGTCCGCCAGATAGGCCGTCTCGTAACGGGCGGTCACCTCGCCGATCGGCACGCCCTCCTTCGCCGCCTTGGCGTTGATCTTGTCGTCCACGTCGGTGACGTTGCGCGCATAGACCACGTTCGCCGCGCCGTACTGGCGGCGCAACAGCCGCACCAGCACGTCGAAGACCACCGGTGGGCGGGCGTTGCCGATGTGGGCGTAGTCATAGACGGTGGGACCGCAGACATAGAGGGTCACCCGGGACGGATCGCGCGGTTCGAACACGCGCTTTTCGCGATGCAGGGTGTCGTAAATCGTCAGCGGCATATTGCTGCGGCAACCTTCAGTTTTCTTGCGAGACGGACGGGATCGCCCATATAGCCGGTTCATCGCATCCGCGAACAGCGGAACGATGTACATTGAGGGAGCGCGGCGCGCGTCCATCCGGAACCCTCGTTCCGGCGCTACTGGCCGCTGAAGATCGAGACATGAGCCCTACTCCGGCTGCCCCCGCTCTCGTGAGCGTCAACGACATGGTCACCCGCCCGTCGCGCGAAGAGGCCTTGAAGGCCGTGCGCACGCTGCTGGCCTGGGCCGGCGACAATCCCGACCGCGAGGGTCTGCGCGACACGCCGAAGCGCGTGGTGGACGCCTATTCCGAATGGTTCGAAGGCTACGGCGCCGATCCGGCGGTGGAGCTCTCGCGGACCTTCGAGGACGTGCAGGGCTATGACGACATGGTCCTGCTGCGCGACATCGAGATCGAGAGCCACTGCGAACACCACATGGCGCCATTCCTAGGCAAGGCCTATGTCGCCTACATTCCGACGGAAAAGGTGGTCGGCATCTCCAAGCTGGCGCGGGTCGTCGAGATCTTCGCCCGCCGCCTCCAGACTCAGGAAACCCTGACCCAGTTGATCGCCGAGGCCATCGAATCGAACCTGCAGCCGGCAGGCGTCGCGATCCTGATCGATGCGGAGCACCAGTGCATGACGACGCGCGGCGTGCATCACCGCCACGTTTCCACCATCACCACGCGTTTCACTGGCGTCTTCAAGTCGGACGAGGTGTTGAAGGACCGCTTCCTGAAGCTGGCCAAGGGCTGATCGGCTCGCCCTTGCTGAAGATTTTGCGGCAAGGCGACGCTTGGGGAACCTCAAGCCCCCTTAACCCGCTTTACAAGCCAGTTCCGGACGGCCAAGAGACGATCCGAACGTCATAGCTTGCGCTCGTCGCCACCGCGCCGGGCCCGGATGGAGAGACTGAGCATGGGCGCCAAACTTTCAGGTCCCGGAGGCCAGGGCGGCAAGACCATCGAGCAGAACGCGGACATCAATGTCACGCCGTTCGTCGATATCATGCTGGTTCTGCTGATCATCTTCATGGTCGCCGCGCCTCTGGCCACCGTTTCGATCCGCCTCGACCTGCCGCCGGCTCAACCGCCGACCGACGCGGACCCCAAGGAGCCGGTTTACATCACCATTCAGGAAACCGGTTCGATCTTCATCGCCGACCGCCAGACCGCACTCGAGACCTTGATCCCGGACGTGTGCGCGGCCCTCGGCGGCGGCAACCCGGGCTGCAAGGAGGAGCGCGTCTTCGTCCGGGCGCAGCCCGAAGTGAAGTACGACCAGTTCATGGAAGTCATGAACGCGCTCCAGGAGCAGGGCTTCTACAAGGTCGGCCTGCTTAACGAAGACATCGAATAGGCGACACGCCGGTCGCAAGAGACAAGGGCCGCGTCCAGCAGGACGCGGCCCTTTTTCTTTGCGTCCGCGCTTCCGGCTACTGGACCGATTGCCGGGGAGCCGCGGCGGCCGCTCCGCCAGCGGCGGCGGCTGACGGCTGATAGGGCCGTTCGCCGGCCGGCTCGGCCTGGGCGGGGGCGGCGCGCGCAGGCGCGGGCGTCGGGGTCCGCGCAGCGGGTCGCGGCGTCTGCCGACGGGCGGGCGGACGGGCCGCGGCGCGCGCCGGGGTCGGTGAAGCGGCGGCGGGCGCGGCCGGCTGAACTGGAGCGGTCGCTGCGGCGGCCGCGGGCCCTGCCGATGCGGCGGGCGGCGGAGCGACCACGGCAGGCGGCGGCGCCGAAGCCGCCGTTGACGCCGCCGTCGCGGCGGCGGCGCGGGCCGCCAACTGCTGGCGCGCCTGGAAACGGCCGGCGAGTTTCTCGGTCAGGACCCGCGCCGCGGCGGGGTCCATCTGCGCCATGATCGCGGCCAGCGAGCGCGGGCGCATCGCCGCCGCCACTGGCAGGCGGACGCTGTCGTCGAGGCTGGCGAACACCCGGGCGGCTTCCTTGGGCCGCATGGCGGAATAGACGGCCACCAGCCGGTCGTTCTCGGCCTTCTCCTGCGCGCTGACCTGTCCGAGCAGGATCTGCACCTCGGCCTTGACCGCCTCCAGCGCGGCGACCTTCGCATCGAGTTTCTGCTCGGCCGTGGCCATCAGGGGCAGCATGGCGGCAAGGTCGGCGTCGCGGGCATCCAGTTCGGTGCGACGGCCTGAGAGCGACTGCAGTATCCTGAGCTCGGCGGGCGAGAGCCCGGCCTGCTGGGCCAGCTGTTCCGGCGTCAGGGCGCAGACGTTGGCCGTGGGCCGAGCGGGCGCCGCGGCGGGGACGGCTTCCTCGGCCCAGGCCTTGGCTCCGTCGAACAGGCCGGGCGCGACCCCAACGGCGCGCACCACCACGACTCCGCCGATGGCGACGGCGATCAGCGGAAGCAGACGGGGAACTTTGCTCATGGTCGGCTACTCCGGCTCCGGCGTGGGCGAACTAATGTCACCCACGGAGCCACAAGGATGAGGTCAGGCGGCGAACAGGTCTTCGTCCAGGCTACGGCGGGCGCGGTTTAGGCTTTGCTTCGCAGTCTGGTTAGCGGTCAGGGCGCCCAGGATGGCGGCGACATTGTTTCCGCCGGGAGCGGCCGCCCGCGAACGGACGGCGGCGGGCGCGGCCATGCCCTGGATGCGGTCCGCGAGCGCGGCCATGCGGCGCGCCCGGTCGTCCTCGGCCGAAGGCTCCGCGTGGGGCGCGGGCTCGACCGGGGCGATGACCCGCTCGACGGCGGTGCTTTCCACTCGCGGCGGTGCGCCGGCGCCGGGGCCGCGGGCGATCAGCGTCTCCAGCTGCGCCTTCACCTCGCGCGCCTTGATGATGCGATCATGCAGCAGGTCGGTCTCCTGCCCCGAAGCCCGAAGGCTCGCCAGGGCGGCCTCCGCCCGGCCGGCCGCGGCGTTGAGCTCGGTGACGGCGGAGGCGAAGGCCTGCTGTCCGGCGCGCAGCGCGGTCAGCTTCTTCTCCAGCCGCACGCCGTAGCCGAGCGCGGCCACCAGCAGCAGCATCAACACGCCGTCCAGAATCATGCCGGTCATCAGGATCGTCCTCTCGTCAGACTGGTTGCGGCCTCGACGCTGATCGGGGCCTCCACGCGCACGGCGATGTTCTGGCCCTTGCGGCCCATCTTTCCGATCGTCACCGGGATCGAGCCGCAGCGGACCGAGATGTCGCTGTCGGGCGTCGCGTTCAGCATCAGGGTGTCGCCGACCTTCAGCGCCAGCACCTGCGACAGGGGCAGCTGCTGCTCGTCCAGTACCGCGCGGACCTCTGTTTCCGTCGTCCAGAGCTCGGTGGCGAGGTGGCCTTCCCAGATGTTGTCGCGGCCGAACTTCTCGCCCATGAACTGCTGCAGCAGCATCTTCCGGATGGGTTCGAGCGTCGCGTACGGCAGCAGCAGCTCGATGCGGCCGCCGCGGTCTTCCATGTCGATGCGCAGCTTGACCAGGATGGCGGCGTTGGCCGGGCGGGCGATGGCGGCGAAGCGCGGGTTCGTCTCCAGCCGGTCGAGGGTGAAATGCACCGGCGTCAGCGGCTCGAACGCGGCGCGGGCGTCGGCCAGCACGACCTCGACCATCCGCTGGACCAGCACCCGCTCGATGGTGGTGTAGGGCCGGCCCTCGATCCGCAGGGCGGCCGTGCCCCGACGCCCGCCCAGCAGCACGTCGACGATCGAATAGATCAGATTGGAGTCGACCGTCAGCAGGCCGTAGTTGTCCAGTTCCTCGGCCCTGAACACCGCGAGGATGGCCGGCAACGGGATCGAGTTCAGATAGTCGCCGAAACGGATCGACGAGATGTTGTCGAGGCTGACCTCGACGTTGTCCGAGGTGAAGTTGCGCAGGCTGGTCGTCATCAGCCGCACCAGGCGATCGAAGACGATCTCGAGCATCGGCAGACGCTCGTAGGAGACGAGCGCCGAGTTGATGATGGCCCGGATGCCAGACCGTTCGGAGCTGTCATCGTCGCCCAGATCGAAGCCCAGCAGGCTGTCGATCTCGTCCTGGTTCAGAACCCGCTCGGCGGCGACGGCGGGCGCATCGTCCGCCCCGGCGTCCGCGAGCGGATCGGCGGCCTCCGCGAAGGGATCGGCGGTTTCGGCGAAGGCCGCGTCGGTCATGCCTACTGCACCAGCATTTCTTCGATCAACACGGCGTCGACCTTGCCCGGCGCCGCCAGCAGGTTGACGCGGCGCAGGATCTCGGCGCGCAGCTGGAAGCTTCCGGCCGAGCCGGCGAGGTCCTCGGGGCGGAGCTCGCGCAGGAAGCCCTGGAACATGTCCTGCATCCGCGGCATCTCGCCCTGCAGCTGCTCGGCGACGTGGGGGTCCTTGGTCTCGAGCGTCAGCTTGAGCTTCAGATAGGTGGGGCGTCCGTCGGCCGCCTGGATGTTCACCACCATGTCCGGCAGGGTGAAGAAGGTGACGCCGTCCGGCCCCTCTGCGATGACGCCCAGCGAAGGATCGGCCGCGGCGTCGCCGCCGCCGCCGTGACCGCCGCCCTTCTTGTCCGCCTTCTTGTCTCCGCCCTTCTTGGCCGCTCCGTGACCGCCGTCCTCGGCCGCTTCGGCCTTGGGCTGCATCAGGAAGAAGGCCGCGCCCCCTCCCCCGCCCAGCACCACCAGGGCTGCGGGAATGATGATGAACAGCAGTGGGAGCTTTTTCTTCTTCGGCGCCGCGCCTTCTTCTCCCTCGGCGGCGGGCGCGTCCGACACGGCGGGCAGGCTCGCGTCGGCGTCCGCGGCCGCACCCTTCTTCTTGCCGAACTTGAACATAGGACGCGCCCCGAGAATCTCTCGGTCCATACGACCGTTTTTTGGTTAACGAGCCGCTAAGAACCGGCAAATCCTGCCGGGTCGGACGAAGGCCCAGACCCTCCAAATGGCCGCTGTGACTGGGTTAACCCTCTTGGCACGGCTGTTGCGAGGACGGCGGTGAAAGGAGCCGCCCGTGGAAAACGCCGCCTATGTCGGACTGTCACGCCAGATGACGCTGCGCCGCGAGCTCGACATCGTGGCCAACAATATCGCCAACGCCGACACGACCGGATTCAAGGTCGAACAGCTGCTGGTCGGCACGGAAATCGGCGAGCGCGCCCGTAACGCCTTCGTGCGGCCCGGCGTCAGCTTCGTGCTTGATACCGGAGTCGGCCGCGACTACGGCCAGGGCGCCCTCGCCCAGACCGGACGCAACCTCGACTTCGGCATCGAAGGGGAAGGCGCGTTCTTCGAGGTCGCTGACGGCGCCGGCAAGGCCTACACCCGGGACGGGGCGTTCACCCTCGACGCCGAGGGCCGGCTCACGACCGAGGGCGGCGCCGCGGTTCAGGGCGACGGCGGCGAAATCATCCTCGATCGCACGCTCGGCGAGCCCGCGGTCGGGCCCGACGGCACCATCAGCCAGAACGGCGAACTCGTCGGGCGCCTCACGGTCGTTCGCTTCGACAGCCTCGCGGTCCTCGAGAAAACCGGCGACGGTCTCTACCGCAACGCCTCCAACGCCACGGCCGTGGCCGCCACCGACGCTCGCGTGCGTCAGGGCATGCTGGAAGGCTCCAACGTCAATCCGATCCTGGAAATCACCAACCTGATCGAAATCCAGCGCGCCTACGAGAGCGTGACGCGGATGATCGAACAGAACACCGACCTGTCACGCCGCTCGGTCGAGCGGCTGGGCCGGGTCGGCTAAGGGAGAACTGAACCATGCGTGCGCTCAGAACCGCCGCCTCGGGCATGGCCGCCCAGCAGCTGAACGTCGAGGTCATCTCGAACAACATCGCGAACATGAACACCGTCGGCTACAAGCGCCAGCGGGCCGAGTTCCAGGATCTGCTCTACCAGAACGTCGAACGCATGGGCGCGCAGTCGTCCAGCCAGGGCACGGTGGTGCCGACGGGCATCCAGATCGGCGCGGGCGTCAAGGCGGGCTCGGTCTACCGCATCACCGAACAGGGCACGCCCACCCAGACCGGCGGCCGCTACGACGTCGCCATCGACGGTCGCGGCTATTTTCAGGTGATCCTTCCCTCGGGCGAGACGGCCTACACCCGCGCCGGCAACTTTGCGGTGAACGGCGAGGGCCAGCTGGTCACCGACGACGGCTATGCGGTCGAACCGGCCATCACCATTCCTCAGGACGCCGTCGATGTCTCGATCTCGAAATCGGGGCAGGTGCAGGTGACCACCGCGGGCGAGACGGCGCCGACCACGGTCGGTCAGCTCGAACTGGCGACCTTCTTCAACGAAGCGGGGCTGGAAGCCGTCGGCGACAACCTGCTGATGGAGACCGCCGCCTCGGGCGCCGCCAACGTCGGCACGCCGGGCGAGACCGGCCTCGGCCAGATCCTTCAGGGCTACACCGAAGCCTCGAACGTGGACGCCGTGGCCGAGATCAGCGCCCTGATCATCGCCCAGCGCGCCTATGAGATGAACTCCAAGGTCATCACCACCGCCGACCAGATGCTGTCGGTCAGCGCGCAGGTGAAGTCGTGAGGGCCCTGATCCTCGGCGCCGTCGCCGCCCTCATCGCCGCCGCGCCCGCTCTCGCCGGGCCCGTCACCCTGAAGGCTAACCCCGTCGACGCCGACGGCCGCGTCACCCTAGGCGACCTGTTCGACGGCGCCGGCGGCGCGGCGAACGTCGTGGTCGGGGCCCGGAACGGTCCTTCGGTGGTGTTCGAAGCGGGTCAACTGCAGAGCCTGGCCCGTCAATCCGGTCTCGACTGGGCAAATCCGACCGGGCTGCGTCGAGTCGTCGTCCGCAACGCCGCGATGGCGCCCGGCGCGGCCGTCGCTCCGATCCTTGAAACCGCCTCAGCCGGGCCCGCCGCGCCTGCGCCAGCCCGCACGCCGGCCCCTCGCCTCGCCGACCGCGTGATCAGCCGCAACGACATCGTCGAGGTCGCCTACGTGGTCGGCGGCGTGCGCCTGACCATCAGCGGCCGGGCCGAGGGAAACGCCGCCGTGGGCCAGCGGCTGGCGGTGCGGAACCTGCAATCCAACCGGGTCATCGACGCCGTCGCCACGGCCCCCGGCCAGGCCGTAGCCGGCCCGTCGGCCCAGGCCGCCCGTTCGAACTCCCAACAACTCGCCGCCCGGTAAGGGAACAGTCCAGATGCGTACCCAAATGATCCTGACCGCCGCCGCCGTCTCCGCCCTCGCCCTCGGCGCCTGTTCCACCGCCATCGAGACGGTGCGCGGCCCGGAGCTGGCCCCGATCGGCTATCCGGCCGCGCTGGTCCCGACCAGCCAGGTCTACCTGCCCTCCCCCGAGCAGCAGGCCGCCGACCGATCGGCCAGCGCCAACAGCCTGTGGCGCGCCGGGGCCCGGACCTTCTTCGGCGATCAGCGCGCCCGCAGCATCGGCGACATCCTGACGGTCAACATCGACATCGACGACCGCGCCCAGACGCAGAACTCGACCCAGCGGGCGCGGTCGAACGACATCTCGGGCGGCATCACCAACTTCTTCGGGCTCGAGAACAGCCTCGGCCGCGCCTTCCCCGGTGGTTTCGACCCCCAGAACCTCGTGGGGCTGGAGGGCGAGTCCAACGCCAGCGGCTCAGGCTCGGTCAACCGGTCCGAAAAGGTCAGCCTGACCATCGCCGCCGTCGTCACGGGCGTCATGGCCAACGGCAACCTGGTCATCCAGGGGCGGCAGGAAGTGCGCACCAACCGCGAGGTGCGCGAACTGACGGTGGCCGGCATCGTCCGACCGGAAGACATCAGCTCCGGCAACACCATCGCCCACACCCAGATCGCCGAGGCGCGCATCAGCTACGGCGGCCGCGGCGACATCAGCCGGGTCCAGGCGACGCCCGCGGCCCAGTCTCTGGTCGAGCGGTTCAGCCCCTTCTGACCACCGGCTCCGGCCGCGACAAATCGGCCACGGCTTCCCCGCGGCGGGCGATCGCCCAAGCGGAGCCGTGAACTGTTGACGGAAACCAGCGTTTGGGTCCCAGACGCGAGTGTTTCCCATGTTGAAGTTCGCCATCCCCGCCGTCGCCGCCCTCGGCTTGGTCGCGGCCGCGGCGCAGTCACAGGCGACCAACTCCGAGGCCCAGATCGGCGCGGGGCCGATGGCATGGCACCTCAGCCATGAGGGCGACATGGCCAAGCTCGCTTACGGCGTGGCCAACTCCGACCAGCTGGCGCTGATGATCACCTGCGAGCCGGGACAGTCGGAGGCCGTTCTGTACGGCGACGCGAAGCCGGCCGGACCGCGTCTGCAGCAGGCGTCGCTGACGACGGCCATCGATCCCCTGGACGGCGGACTGGCCGATGAAATACGGATGCCGCTCGACGATCCGGCGCTGGAGACCCTGTCCCGGCGCGGCCGGATGGCGGTCGAGGGCGAAGGCGGCGCGTACGAGCTGAGAGCCGATCGCGACGAGCGGCGCCTGATCGGGCAGTTTTTCAGCTATTGTGGAACGGCGAACGCCTGATCACCGTCAGGCGTCGTCGGCGGGGGGCTGAACCATGATCGTCATATTGGCCGCCGCGCTGCTGGGCCAGACGCCCGCCGCCACGCCGGGCTGGACCTGGACGCTGTACGCCGACTCCGACCCCGTGGTGCTGTCGAACGAGATTCCTGACACGCCCAACCTGCGCGCGACCTTCGAATGCGAGCGTGGGTCGAGCGTCGCCCGGCTGACGCTGTACGGCGCCGAAATGGCCGGGACAGCGCGTATGTCCGCCGGCGAGGCCGTAGCGGTTGGGGAGGCCGAAACCAGCGCGCGCGGCGGCGATACGAAGTTGTCCGTGCGCACCGATCACCCGGCCTTCGCCGCCTTCGCCGCCGAGGGGGTGATGGCCGTGACGGTCGGCGATGCCCGGCGTCCCGTCGAAGTCCCTGGCGCCCACCTTGCCAAGCTGCGCCGCTTCACCGAACTGTGCTCCGGCTGATCGCCGGAGTTCCCTGATGCGCACGTGCGCCCTTCTCGTCCTCTCTGGTCTGGCCCTGGTCGTCGCCGCCTGCGCGACGGTCGAGACGCCGACGCCCCCCGGCGCATCACCGGCGTCTCCTGCCGGGGAGCCGTCGCCAGTCGCAGGCTACGACTGGTTCTTCCATGCCGAGGACGGGAGCGCTCGACTGGCCTACGGCCTCGCCGAGAGCGACGATTTGAAGCTGGCGCTGGAGTGCGCCCAAGGCTCCGGAACGCTGGCGCTGAACAGCATCGCGGCCAAGGGCGCCCGTTCCGAGATTCATCTCGAATCGGGCGGCGAGACGGAGCGTTTCCGTGCCGCGTCCGAGCCGTCACAGATCCATGACGGCGTGTTCCTCACGTCGGAGGCGCCCTCGGGCCACCCCGTGTTCCAGCGCTTCCGTCGTATCGGGTGGATGGCCCAGTGGCGCGGGGACGCGCGCGAAGCCTATGCGCCTCAGCCGGCCTCCCGATCCAACATCGAGCGCTTCTTCGCCTTCTGCGGCTGAAGACGGCGCCGGCGGGTGCTTGACGGGCGGCTCCCGCTCCGGTGCAGTCCCGCGCCTATCGAGGGGAAGCCATGAAGACCGTGATCGCCATCGGAGCCGCCGCCCTGCTCGCCGCCGCCGCGCCCGCGACGGCCGCCCCGCAGCAGACGCTGGCGAGCGCGAGCCGCAATGCGGACCATCCGGCGCTCGCCGCCATCCTCGCGGACTACGAAGCCTACCTGCGAGCCAACGATCCAATCTCGGCGGGCATGGAGGGCGACCGCGAGGCCCTGTCGCGGCTGCCCGACGTGTCCCGCCCCTTCGAGGTGGCTCAGGAGCCGGTGCTGAAGGGATTCGCCGACCGGCTGGCCGCCATCGACCCGGCGGCGTTGAGCGACGACGACCGGCTGAACCACGCCTTCCTCCGCTGGGTGCTGGAGCGGTCGCGGGCCCGCATCCCGCTCGACACCGGCCGTATCGGGGCCTTCAACTCCGAAGGCGGGCCGGGCCAGTCGATGGCCTACATCGCCAGCGTCACCCGCATCACAACGAAAGAGGACGCCGAAGCCTGGGTCGCCCGGCTGGAGGCCATGCCGGACATGTGGCGCCATCCGCTGGAGGACGCCCGGCGCGGATTGGACAGCGGCCTCGTCCAGCCGCGCTCGATCGTAGAGAACGCCCTGACCCTGATGGAGCCCGAGGCCGCCTACGCCCCCGAGGCCGATCCGCTGTTGAAGCCGCTGGCGACCCTGCCCGCCTCGATCTCCGCCGCCGATCAGGCCGCCCTCCGCGCCCGCGCCGCCCGCGCCGTCGCCAAAAGGATCATGCCGCAACGCCGCGCGTGGGTGCGCTTCCTGCGCGAGGACTACCTGCCTCGCGCCCCTGAAGGCCTCGGGCTGGTCCACCGGCCCGGCGGCCGCGACCTCTACGCCTTCCTCATGCGGGGCTACACGACCACCGATCTGACCCCGGACGAGGTGCACCGGATCGGCCAACAGGAGGTCGCCCGCATTCGGTCGCGCATGCAGACCGAGATGCAGGCGGCGGGATGGACCGGCGACTTCGCGTCCTTCCTCACCTTCCTCCGCACCGACCCGCAGTTCTACGCCACAAGCCGCGAGCAGCTGCTGGAGAAGGCGTCGGAGATGGCCAAACGGGCCGACGACGGCCTGCCGGCCCTGTTCGGGACCCTGCCCCGCACGCCCTACGGCGTCCGGCCCGTCCCAGCGGAGATCGAGGCCAACTACACCACCGGCCGCTACTTCCAGGGCTCGATGGAGAACGGGATCGCCGGCGGCTACATGGTCAACACCTCGCGGCTGGATCAGCGGCCGCTGTACGAGCTGCCGGCCCTGACGCTGCACGAGGCCGCGCCCGGCCATCACATCCAGATCGCCCTGGCGCAGGAGGCCGAGGAAGGCCCCTACTTCCGCAAGGACGTGAACGTCACCGCTTTCACCGAGGGCTGGGGCCTGTACGCCGAGTTCCTCGGCGAGGAGATGGGCCTCTACCGCACGCCCTACGAGCGCTTCGGGCGGCTAAGCTACGAGATGTGGCGCGCGTGCCGGCTGGTCGCGGACACGGGCATTCACTGGCTGGGCTGGGACATCGAACAGGCGCGCGCCTGCTTCCGCGACAACTCGGCGCTGGCCCCGCACAACATCGAGACCGAGCTGCAGCGCTACATCGGCTGGCCCGGTCAGGCCACGGCCTACAAGATCGGCGAGATCCGCCTGCGCGAGATCCGTTCGCGGGCGGAACGGGAACTGGGCGACCGCTTCGACGTCCGCCGCTTCCACGACGCCCTGCTGGTCGACGGCCCGCTGCCGCTGGCCCTGCTGGACGAGCGGATGAACCGCTGGATCGCCGAGGAGCGAGCGCGCCCGGCGCCTTAGCCGGCGCGCCTATCGGCGCTCCGCGCGGATCGCGCGGCTGCCGCCGACGGTCATCAGAAAGCTGCCCATGGCCGCGCGACGGATGCGCACGGGCTGACCGGGCCGGTTGCGAAACTGGACCGAGCCGCTGTCGGTCTGCCTCCAGGTGCTCCCGTCCGCGAGGCGGAAGGTCCACTCTTCGCGTGGGTTGATGGTGGCGCTGACGAGGGTGGTCTCGATCTCGCTCAGCTCGGGACCGGCGCGGCTGCCGAACAGCCGCGGCAGCGCGGGCAGGTCGATGCCGAAGGTCTCGCGCCGGGCCCGATCCATCTGGCCCCGGTCGACCACCACGAGGGAGCCGTCCCGGTGGGCGGTTTCAAGAGCCCCTGCGGTGGCGTCGAAACAGGCCAGGCGGGCCGTGGTCTCGGTCACCGCCCGGCAGGCCAGCAGACGCTGGAGCTGTTCGGGGCTGTGCGGCGGCGGCTCCTGAGCCGCGGTCATGGCCAGCGCCGCCAGAGCGGATGTCACCAACATGGGCGTCTCCCTGTTTCGACCGGCAGCATGCGTTCAGACCGGAAGAAGTCCAAGGGCCGCGCGCGCTTTCTTCGTCGGGCGTCAGGCGTCCGCCGAGACGCCGACGCCGATCGGACAGACCACGCCGGTGCCGCCGATGCCGCAGTAGCCGGCCGGGTTCTTCGCCAGATAGCCCTGGTGATAACCCTCGGCGAAGTAATAGGGGCCCGCCGGCGCGATCTCGGTCGTGATCTGGCCACGCCCGGCCTTCGACAAGGCCGCCTGATAGGCGCCCCGCGAGGCCTCCGCCTCGGCTCTTTGCTCGTCGTTCAGATGGTAGATCGCCGAGCGATAGGTCGTGCCGACGTCATTGCCCTGGCGCATGCCCTGGGTCGGGTCGTGGTTCTCCCAGAAGGCCTTCAGCAGTTCGGCGTAGCTGATCTCGGCCGGGTTGAAGACCACCTGCACCACCTCCGTATGCCCGGTCCGCCCGGTGCAGGTCTCCTCATAGGTCGGGTTCGGCGTGATCCCGCCCGAATAGCCGACCGAGGTCACCCACACGCCCGGCAGCTGCCAGAAGATCCGCTCCACGCCCCAGAAGCAGCCCATGCCGAACAGGGCGGTCTCGAACCCCTCGGGATGCGGCCCCTTCAGCGGGCGGCCGCTGACGTAGTGGACCTCATCGGTGCGCAAAGGGTGGTCGCGGCCCGGCAGGGCGGACGCGGCGGTGGGCAGGGTGGTCTTCTGGGACAGCATCGGGGGTCTCGCTCCATCGGGCCGCGTCGGTCCGTGCCGCGGCGTTCCCGGACCATATGGGGCCTGACGTGCCGCTTGCCGAGGGGGCCGGCTTGTTCTATCAGCCTCGCCTCGCGCCGGATCGACCTCCGGCGCGCTTCACGCGCGTCGTGGAAACGGACAGGTGGCGGAGTGGTCGATCGCGCACGCTTGGAAAGCGTGTGTACGTGAAAGCGTACCGAGGGTTCGAATCCCTCTCTGTCCGCCACG
>NZ_DASWNO010000024.1:0-5625 GCF_036399195.1 Brevundimonas sp. | reverse complement strand
GATGGCGAGGGACGGCAGGGCGATGATCTCACGGTCGGGGAAGACGGTGGCCAGCCCCTGGCAGGCCAGGTCCGCGGCGCGGTCGTCGCCGTAGGTCGGGACGATCACCGCCCCATTCGCGATGAGGAAGTTCATGTGGCTCGCGGGAACCGGCCTGTCGTCCTCGTCGGCCACGAAGCCGGGCGAGGGCAGGCGCAGCACCCGGATCGGACGGCCGGCGGCGTCGCTCATCTGCGACAGGGTTCGCGCCACGGCGTCATAGACGTCGTCGTTGGGGTCGCCCTTGCCCCAGGCGACGGGGCAGGCCACCACGCCCGGCGCGACGAAGCGGGCGAGGTTGTCGACGTGGCCGTCCGTATGGTCGTTCAGCAGGCCGTCGCCGAGCCACAGCACCTTGCGCGCGCCCAGCGACGCCGCCAGCGCCGCCTCCGCCGCGGCCTCGGTCCAGGCGGCGTTGCGATTCGGGTTCAGCAGGCACTGGCGGGTGGTCAGGATCGTGCCATCCCCGTCATGGTCCAGCGCGCCGCCCTCGAGGACGAAGTCGTGGCGAGCGAGCCGCGCACCCGCGGCCTCGCCGATCTGCGCCGCCACCGCGTCGTCGTGCTCGAGCTCGTATTTGCCGCCCCAGCCGTTGAAGCGGAACGCCGCGGCGCTGGCCGACCCGGCGCCGAAGATCGGGCCCGTGTCGCGCAGCCAGATGTCGCCGAACCGGCCATCCACGACCTCGACGTTGGCGACGCCGTCGAAGCGGGACTGGGCATCAGCCAAGGCCTCGCCATGACCGACGAGCAGCCGCACCCGCTCGCGTCCCGGCCCGGCGAGCGCGCGGACCAGCGCCTCGACCTCAGCCTGCGCCGGCTCGAGGTTCTCCTCCCACAGATCGGCATGGCTGGGCCAGCCGACCCACATGGCGCGGTGGGGAGACCATTCGGCGGGCACGGGGGTGGTCATGAAGCGGGGCATCCCTGAACGGCGGCGAGGCAGCCGCGCCAGATAGACATGCGGGACCCCGACTTCAACACATGCGACCGGCGCGGGCCGAGATGGCCCGCCCAACGAAAAAGAGGCGGCCCGTTTCCGGACCGCCTCTCCTTCACTCAATCGAGAGCGACCGGCTTAGAACTTCATGCCGAGCGTGATCTGCGCGGTGCGCGGCGAACCCGGCGAGTAGGTCCGGAAGACGCCAGTGCGGTTGGCCTGAGCGGCCGGAACGCGCGGGTCCGTCGTGACCACGGTCGACAATGCGTTCTGACCCGTCGAGATGTTGCCCAGATACTCTTCACCGAACAGGTTGTTGACATTCAGCTGGACGTAGGCGCCGCGAATGCCGAAGCGGTCGGTCAGGTCGTAGCGAACGTCCAGATCGGCGACCGTATAGGCGGGCGAAACCTCGTCGTTCACGTCCGTGGCGAACCGCTCGCCGACGTACTTAGCTTGGAGACCGACCGACAAGTCTTCCGTCACGTCCCAGTCGGCGCGCGCGGAGAAGGTCCAGTCCGGGGTCTCGACCAACGTCTTACCGGCGGTCGGCAGGAACAGCGGGATCTGCAGGGCCGGCGCCGCGGCGGTGCCGGCCGGGCAGACGGGGGTCGAACCCGCAACCTGCGTTGTGGCGGTGCAGGCGAAGTTGCCGAGGAACAGGTTATCCTGCAGCTCGCTTTCGTTATACGAGGCCGACAGGTTGAGCGCGAAGGTGTCGCTGAAGATGTAGCCGAGCTGGCCGTCGAAGCCCTGCTGCTTCACTGAGCCGACGTTCCGATCGACGAAGAAGCCGAAGGTTGGCGAGTTCGGATCGTCGTCCAGCGAGTTGACGATGCGGTTCTCGAAATCGATGTACCACAGCGCGGCCTGGACGATCAGTCGTGCGTTACGGAACCGGTAGCCGAGGTCGTAGGCCTTGGTCCGCTCGGGCTGCACGGCCGAGAAGTCGAGCGAGTTGTTGGTCGTGTTCCGCACCGGCTGATAAAGGTTGTCGGTCCGCGGCACCGCCAGACCTTCGGCGTAGCTGGCGTAGACGCTGTGTCCGCCGCCGAAGCGGTAGACCGCGCCCACGTTCGGCAGGACGTCGCTGTATTCCAGTTCGGCCTGGTAGGGCGGGATGAACTGGGTCGTGCCCGTCGAAGCGAACTGGACGTTGCCGCTGGCCAGCGTCGCCGAAGGTGTTTCGGTCGTGCAGCGCACGTTTGAAGTGCCGTTCTGCGAGAAGCAGTACTGATTCAGTTCACGGGTGAACTCCGGGGCCCGCACGCCGATGTTCAGGGTCAGCGAGTCGTTTAGGAAGTCGCCGATGTATTCGACGGCAAACTGCTGGAGCTCGGCGATCGAGAAGCGGTCGCGGAAGCGGTAGATCGAACCGTCGCGGCCGGTGACGGCGAAGTCGGGCGCGTTGAAGGTGCTGAAGGGATCGACCGGACGGGTGTCGCGGCTCAGGAACGAGCCCTCGCCCGTCTGGCGGTGACGGCCGTAGTCGAGCGAATAGGCGGCTCGGATGCGGTGGTCGTCGTTCAGGTCCCAGATCAGCGAGCTGCTTAGACCGTAACGGTTCGTGTTGGTCACCGACGGCGCATAGACGTGGACGTTGTCGCAGGTGTCGCCATCACCGTTGAGGTCGCGGCCGGTCGTGCGGAAGGCGGCGGTGAGGCACTGCGCGTTCGTTACGGCGCTCAGGCCGGTCGCGTTGTTGTTGTTGGTGCGGTTCTGGTCAATCCGGTCGTCACGCTCGTTCAACAGGCTGGTCGTGGTGCCGCCGGTCGCCAGCACGTACTGATAGGACGGATCGAAGGTGAAACGCAGGTTGTCGGTCAGGGCGTAGCTGAACTGGCCGCGCAGGTTGGCGGTGTCCGACGGATTGATGCGCACGTTGATGGCGCTGGTGCAGTTGCCCGAGGCGATCGAGCCGTCCGACTGGATGCGGGTCGACTGGGTGTTCTCGTCCTGAACCGTCCCATTCGCTCCGAACGGGCGGAAGCAGGCGATGTCGTTCTCCAGCGGCTCGACGCCAGCGTTGAACAGGGCCTGCGTGTAGTTGGCGAACAAGGCCGCGTTGCGGTTGCGGTTGTAGTGGCCGGCCAAGCTGACAAAATTCCCGTTCCCGCCGAGGTCTTGATAGACCTTGCCGTTGAACTGGGTTTTCTCCAGCTCACCCGGACCGCGGAACTTGTCATAGCGGGTGTAGGACGCGGCCACATAGGCGGTCGTGTCCCAGGGGCCAAAGGCGCCAGTGTCAGCGCGCAGGAAGACGCGGCCGTAGTTGTTCTCGCCGATCGAGGAGTTGACCTGAACACCGGGCTCTTCAAGCGGACGGGCGGACAGGAAGGCGATCGTGCCGCCGGTGGCCGAGGCGGTGGGGCTGTCGACGTCGGTCGTACCCTGGTTGACCGAGGCGCGCTCGATCAGCTCCGAGTCGAGCTGCTGGTTGGTGAACACGGCGTAGTTGCCGGTGTCGTTCAGCGGCATGCCGTCGAAGGTCAGGGAGACCCGGTTGCCGTCGAAGCCGCGCAGGCGGATATTGCCGCCCGAGTTGCCGTAGGGGTCCGAATTCACGAAGTTCAGGCCGGGGACCAGGTTCAGCGACTGCAGGATCGTCTGGCCGGAAGTCTGGGTCGAGATGAACTCTTGCGAGATGCTGGAACGCGTCTTGGGGACCGTCTGGGCGACCACGCCGGTGATCGCGGGCGTGCGCGAGCCGGTGACCACCACCGTGTCCAGTTCGGTGGCGCCTTCGGTGGCCACGGTGCCCGAAGACTGGGCGGAGGCGGCGCCTGCGAGCAGGAGGCCGCTGCAGAGGGCGGTTGTCGCCCAGAACACGCGTTTGCGGTTCGTCATACTCTATCCCCGATGAAGATGGGCGCGCGCGCCCTGCGACCGGCGGCAGCCGGTGAAATCCCGCCCCCTCTAGGCGTGCCGTCAGAAAGTGGGACGACATTCGTGTGACAGTGAGATGACAGTGTCGGGTGGTGACACGGGAGACACACTGCTGTGGGCGGTTTACCTGTGGATGAGCGGGCCGTTTCGCGCGCCTCCAGGTCGATGAAGGTCGTCGGCGCGCCGGTGCGCACGGGGAAACTCCGGCCGGCGCGCGGGTTCGGCGAAGGCCGTGATTCTCGGGAAAGATGGTGGCTGGAGGCGGGCTCGAACCGCCGACCTGTGGGTTATGAATCCACCGCTCTAACCAGCTGAGCTACCCAGCCCCAATTGACGACCCTGTCGTTCGGGTCCGGCGGGAACTGGTCTGTCCGCCGGAAGAGGCGTGCCTATATAGAGGCGCCGACGTGGATTCAAGTCGCCCCGGCGCCCTGCGGCGAGCCGCTCCGGTGACGGGGCCGGCGAGGAACGGTAAGGCTTGCCCGACGTTCGTTCGCCGTTCGCATCCCGGGGAAAATCCATGCGCCTGTCCGCTCTCGCCGTCGCCGTCTCCTCCATCGCCCTCACGGCCGCCTGCGCGGCCGAGGGCTCGCAGGACGCGCCTCCATCCCCTGCCGGAGCGCCCCTCGAGACGCGGGCCGCCAACGCCCCCGACCAGCGGCCTGCTTTCGCGGGCCAGACCCGCGCGCCCGGCGTCCGCACCCAAGCGGCCCTCGCCCACACCGTGGTGGCCTCGGGTCTCGTCGAACCGTGGGGGCTGGCGATGCTGCCCGACGGACGCTGGCTGGTCACCGAACGGCCCGGCCGCCTGCGCATCGTCACCGCCCAGGGTGTGGTCGGCGAGCCCATCACCGGCCTGCCCGAGGTCGACGCCCGCGGCCAGGGCGGCCTGCTGGACGTCTTGGTCGGCCCGAGCTTCGCCCAGGACCGGCTGATCTACTGGAGCTACGCCGAGCCGAGGCAGGGCGGCAACGCCACCTCGGTCGCGCGCGGACGTCTTTCGCCCGACGGCGCCCGCGTCGAAAACGTGCAGGTGATCTTCCGCGCCCTGCCCGCCTACGAGGGCACGCTGCACTACGGCTCGTCGCTGGCGTTCGCCCCTGACGGCAAGCTGTTCATCACCCTGGGCGAGCGCTCCGACGCGCCGATGCGGCCGCAGGCGCAGGACCTCGGCTCGCACATGGGCAAGACCATCCGCATCAACGCCGACGGCACGGTCCCGCAGGACAACCCCTTCGTGGGCCGCGAGGGCGCCCTGCCCGAGATCTGGTCGCTGGGCCACCGCAACGTTCAGGGCATAGCCATCGCGCGGGACGGCGCGGTCTGGACCGTCGAGCACGGCACGCGCGGCGGCGACGAGCTCAACCTCGACCGGGCCGGCCTCAACTACGGCTGGCCGGACGTGGCGTACGGCGTCGAATACCGGGGCGGAGCGATCGGCGCCGGCGTGACGGCGCGCGAGGGAACCGAACAGCCGGTCTATTACTGGGACCCCGTCATCGCGCCCGGCGGCATGACGATCTACGACGGCGCGATGTTCCCGGGCTGGCGGGGAAACCTGCTGGTCGCCGGACTGAGGGAAAAGCACATCGCCCGGCTGGTGCTGGACGGCAACCGGGTGGTCGGCGAAGAGCGGCTTCTGACCGACCTGGGCGAGCGCGTCCGCGATGTGGCCGTAGCCACCGACGGCGCCGTCTGGGCCATCACCGACGAACCGGAGGGCAAGCTGGTGCGGCTGGCGGCTCGGTGATCGGTGGTGGC
>NZ_DASWNO010000023.1:0-4383 GCF_036399195.1 Brevundimonas sp. | reverse complement strand
ATAGGCCATCGCCTTGGCGCCGCCCGCCTTGGCCAGCGTCATCGTGATCGCCGCCGTCAGCGTCGTCTTGCCGTGGTCAACGTGACCGATCGTGCCGATGTTGCAGTGCGGCTTGTTACGTTCGAACTTTTCCTTGGCCATGGCCAAAACTCCTGTGGCCCGGAAGGGGGCGGTGGATCATCGAAAATCTGGAGCGGGTAGACGGAATCGAACCGACATATTCAGCTTGGAAGGCTGCTGTACTACCATTGTACTATACCCGCGGCCCGGCCTGTCGTCCTGATCCGGCCGTTCGAAAGCGCGTGGTGGGGGAAGCAGGACTCGAACCTGCGAAGCTTACGCAGGGGATTTACAGTCCCCCCCCTTTGCCGCTCGGGACATTCCCCCAGCGCGCTGTTTCGAACCGTCGAACCGTCTCTTCGTTCCTCTTTCGAGGGCCGAGTCGACAAAAGCTCTCGGTGTCCCGCGTCGCCTGAGATAGGAGGGGCGCCAGACCCGAAAGCCCTCAGGGCTCCAAATCGGAGGGCGTCTTATAGTGTCGAGAAATCCAGAACGCAACGACCGGAAACCCGGCAAGAAACCGGCCTTCGGAGACAAGTCTCAGACCCGTTCGGGCGGCTCTCCGGCGGGGGCCAAAGGCCCGCCCGCAGGCGGGCCAGACCGGGGCGGATGGAACCCCAATCCCAAGCCGAAGGCCTTCTCCGACTCCGCGCCGCGCCCGGCGCGCGCCCACGGAAGAGCGGGAGCGGACGCCGACAACTTCATCTGGGGCCGCCATCCGGTCCTCGCGGCCCTCGCCAACCCCGCGCGCAAGGGCATGGGCCGGCTGCTGGCGACGGCGGACCGCGCCGCCGAGCTGGAGCGCGACGGTCTGACGAACGGCCACAAGGTCGAGATCGCCGAGGTGCAGGCGCTGGACCGCATGCTGCCGCAGGGCGCGGTGCATCAGGGGCTGGTGTTCAAGGTGCAGCCGCTGGAGGGCGTGGCGCTGGAGGACATCGCCGGGGACGGCGGCGTCATCGTCATGCTGGATCAGCTGACCGACCCGCAGAACGTCGGCGCCATCTTTCGCTCGGCGCTGGCGTTCGGCGCGAAGGGGATCGTGGTGCAGGACCGGCACTCCCCGGCCCTGGCGGGGGCCTTGGCCAAGGCGGCGGCCGGGGCGACCGAGCGCCTGCCCTGCGCGCGGGTGACGAACCTGAGCCGGGCGTTGGAAAAGCTGGCCGACCTGGGCTGGCGCGCCGTCGGGCTGGACGGATCGGCGGAACTGACGCTGGAGCAGGCGCTGGACGAGCGGCCGACGGTGCTCGTCATGGGCTCGGAAGGCGACGGCATCCGCCGGCTGGTGGCCGAGCACTGCGACGTGCTGGCGAAGATTCCCATGCCCGGCGGGTTCGAGAGCCTGAACGTCTCAAACGCCGCCGCCGTCGCCCTGTATGAGGCGACGCGGAAGCGCGGCTGACCCGCGTGACCCTTCCGTATGGAACGTCAGGGGCGTCTGACCGCTTGCGGAGGCGCCCCTTCCTCCCCTAGAGCGCGGCCATGGAATTTCTGAGCTCTCCTGAACTCGCCTCGCAGTTGGCCGCCCTGGGTCAGGTGCTGATGATCGATCTGGTGCTGGCCGGCGACAACGCCGTCGCCGTCGGCCTCGCCGCCGCCGCTCTCGCGCCCGACCAGCGGAAGAAGGCTATCCTCATTGGCCTGATCGCGGCCGTGGTCCTGCGCATCGGCTTCGCCCTCATCACCGTGCAGCTGCTGGCCATCATCGGCCTGCTGCTGGCCGGCGGCGTGCTGCTTCTGTGGGTCTGCTGGAAGATGTGGCGCGAGCTTCAGGAGCAGCGCACCCACGACCAGGCCGAGGCCGAGGCCGAACTGGAGATGGCCCTTTCCGCACACCACGGCGGCGGCCCGCCGCCGGAAGCGCTTGGCCTCAAACGCAAGAGCTTCGGCGCGGCGCTGCTGCAGATCATGATCGCCGACGTGACCATGTCGCTGGACAACGTGCTGGCGGTGGCCGGCGCGGCGCACGAACACCCGTGGATCATGGTCTTCGGCCTTATTTTGTCGATCGCCCTGATGGGCCTGGCCGCGACCTTCATCGCCAAGCTTCTGACCAAACACCGCTGGATCGGCTATGTCGGTCTGGTCATCGTCCTCTACGTCGCCCTGCACATGATCTGGGACGGCGCCCGTTCGGTGGTCGTGCGGACCGATCGGCTGGAGGAGTTCAACGCCTCCGCCCCCGCCTTCCTCGACATCGGCGAAGAGGAAGCCGCGCATCACCGGCAGGGGATGCGCGGGGAGGACGAGAGTGCGGCGCCCGCGCACGGAACGCCGGCGGCAGCCGCGCCTCCGGTGCAGACCGTGCCTGTCCAGTCTCCTTGAGCCGACCCCGCTCGCACCGGCAGTTAGGTACACTTTTAGTTGCATTCCTCGCCCATCCGGTGCAGCTTAAGCACGAGCGATGTTGCGACGGGAGCCTGAGTGAGCAAGCGCCTCGACGCGATGCGCGCCAATCCGTCAGGAGACTGGCGGATCGCCGACGTCGAGGCCCTCTGCCGGGAGCATGGCGTGTTGTGCGAGCCGGCGCGGGGCGGAAGTTCGCATTATAAGATCGCCCACGCTGCGTTGCGACGAAAGCTGTCGATCCCGTTCGCGCGCCCGATCAAGCCGGTGTATATCAGGGATCTCGTACGCTTCGACGAGCTTCACCAATGAACGCCGCTCCATCGGATTACCCGGTCATCGTGCAGCCCCTGTCGGAGGAAGACGGCGGCGGCTATGCGGCAATCGTGCCTGATTTACCCGGCTGCATGAGCGACGGCGAGACGCCCGAAGAAGCGATCGTGAATGTGCGCGACGCGATTCTGGCGTGGATGGAGGCCGCCGAAGACGTGGGCCATGCCGTCCCGCCGCCCTCCGTCGAGCTCAAGCTCGCCTCCTAGGGGTTCGCCCCGCCGAACCGCTCAGACCACTCGGCCACCTGGACATCCTCGATCTTGGTGAACAGGACGCCGGCGGCGGCGACGGCCTGGCCGCGCGGCAGGATGTCCAGCAGGGATTTGCCCGGCGCGGGCCATGACAGGTCGTCCGCCCCCACGGCGACCCCGATCTTCTCAGCCGAAAACGGCATGACCGGCGCGGCCAGGCGGGCGAACAGAGCCACCAAATTGAGGCCGGTGCGCACTCCGACGGCGGCGCGATCGACATCAGTCTTGAACGCCGTCCAGGGCGCCGCCTCCTGCAGATATTCGTTGCCCAGCACCCACACCGCCCGCAGCGCCTGGCAGGCCTTGCGGAACTCCATGGCCTCGAAGGCGGCCGTGGCCTCGGCGACGCCGGCGGCGAGGTCGGCCTCAAGCTTCGCCTCCAGCGGCCCCGGCTCGCCGCCGTCGGGCACGACGCCGCCGAACTTCGACTCGGCGAACTTGACGATGCGGTTGACGAAATTGCCCAGCACGTCGGCCAGGTCCTTGTTGGTCGTCGACTGGAACTGCTCCCAGGTGAAGGCCGCGTCCGAGCCTTCGGGCCCATAGGCGGTCAGATGCCAGCGCCAGTAGTCGGGCGGCAGAAGCTCCAGCGCCTGATCCATGAAGACGCCGCGCTTCTGGCTGGTCGAGAATTTCCCGCCGTACCAGTTCAGCCAGTTGAAGGCCTTCAGCGTGTCGACGGTCTTCCACGGCTCGCCCGAGCCGAGGATGGTCGCGGGGAAGCTGACGGTGTGGAAGGCGACGTTGTCCTTGCCCATGAACTGGACGTAGCGGACGTCGTCGGCGCCCTCGTCCGTCCGCCACCAGTCGCGCCAGGTGCGGCCGGTCGCGTCGGCCCACTCCTCGGTGGCGCCGATATATTCGATGGGGGCGTCGAACCAGACGTAGAAGACCTTGCCCTCCATGCCCGGCCGCGGCCCGCCGTCCGAACCCACCACGGGCACGCCCCACTTCAGGTCGCGGGTGATGCCGCGGTCGATCAACCCCTCGTCAAGGTGCTTGAGCGCGATCGAGCGCGCCAGCGTCTGCCAGTCGCTCTTGGTCCCGATCCAGTCGCGGATGCGCTGCTCCAGCTTCGTCTGCAGCAGATAGAGGTGCCGGGTGTCGCGGACCTCGAGGTTCCGGGAGCCGGAGACCGCTGAATAGGGATCGATCAGGTCGACCGGATCGAGCAGTCGTCCGCAGTTGTCGCACTGGTCCCCGCGGGCGCCGACGTGGGCGCAGTGCGGACAGGTGCCCTCGACATAGCGGTCCGGCAGGAAGCGGGCGTCATCGACCGAATAGACCATCCGGTCCACCCGCTCCTCGATCAGACCGTTCATCTCCAGCACATCGGCGAAATGCTGGGTCAGGCGATGGTTGGGCGCGTTCGAGGAGCGACCGAACCAGTCGT
>NZ_DASWNO010000022.1:0-20348 GCF_036399195.1 Brevundimonas sp. | reverse complement strand
CGCTGGGTGCCGTACGGCTACATCTATCCCTTCGCCGAGATGGGGGCCGGGGTGCTGATGCTGGCCGGCGTCCTGACCTGGCTGTCGGCGCCGGTGGCCCTGTTCATCGGCGGGATCGGAGCCGTGTCGGTGTTCAAGGCGGTTTACGTCGACAAGCGGGAGCTCAAATGCGCCTGCGTCGGCGGGTCGTCGAACGTGCCGCTGGGGTTCGTGTCCCTGACCGAGAACCTGATGATGATCCCCATGGCCGTGTGGATGCTGACCGCCGGTCACTGAACCGACACTCTCGACCCCGATACTCCCGACCCTTCGCGCCCCCATCCAGCACTCCCGAGCCTGGCGGCGCGTCGGGGAAGGGCCGCTCACGCCGTCCTGCGACCGGCTCTGACGCCTGCCCGTGCATGATGGACCTGTCCCCCCGGGGCCGGTCTTTGACAGCCGTGAATCCTCCGCCTCGCCGGCCCATCGGGGGCCCGGCCGGGCTGTCCCGTCCTTTGATTTCCGATAACGCCGAAAGCCTCCGGTTTTCCGCGGGGCGCCCGCTACTCCCGACCCTGACCGACCAGCGCCGCCCGCTCTTCCGCCGTCAGCATCCGCCACTTGCCCTCCGGCAGGTTGTCCAGCTTCAGCGGGCCGATCCGCACCCGGATCAGGTCGACGACCTCCAGATCGACCATCTCGCACATGCGCCGGATCTGACGGTTGCGGCCTTCGCGCAGGATGAACTTCAGCCGGAAGGACTCCATCCGGCTGACCCAGGCCGGCTTCAGCTGACGTCCGTCCAGCATCAGGCCGTGCCGCAGGATCTTGAGCTTCTTCTCGGTGATGTCGCCTGTCACCCGGACCAGGTATTCCTTGTCGAGGTCCGACTGCGGCCCGATCACCGCCTTGGCCACGACTCCATCCGACGACAGCAGCAGCAGGCCGCGCGAATCCTCGTCCAACCGGCCGATCGGGGGCAGGGACACCTCGTCCGCGGGCGTCAGGCCGTCGCCGACGCGGTTGTTGTCGGTGACCAGCCGAACCGCGGGCAGCTTGTTCGGCTCCGGCTGGCCCGAGACGTAGCCCATCGGCTTGTGCATCACGATGGTCACCCCCTCGGCGAGAGCCTCGGTGGCGCGGTCGTTCAGGGTAAGGGTCTGGCCGGGCTCCAGCTTGCGTCCGGCGTCGGCGACCACCTGCCCGTCGACCGAGACCAGCCCGTCGGCGATCAGGGCGTCGGCCTCGCGGCGCGAGCAGACGCCCGTCTGGCCCAGCCATTTGTTGATCCGGACCGGCTCAGGTCCGTCATAGGTGCGGGAAAACGCCAAGGGACTAGCGGCCCAGCGCCGCGCGGGCGATCTCGTCGTCCTCGGCCGAACTGGCCCCCGAGACGCCGATGGCCCCGACGATCCGGCCGTCCACCACGATGGGCACGCCGCCCGCCACCGGGACCAGCCCCTCGATGGCGAGGCTGACGGTCCGTCCCGCCAGCACCCGTGCCTCTGCCGCCGCCGTGGCGCCGCGGAACAGGGCGGCGGACCGCGCCTTGGCCTGCGCCACCCCGATGGAGCCGTACTGGACGTCGTCCATCCGCGCGAAGGCGACCAGCGAGCCCGACGGCTCGACCACGGCGAATGCCATGCGGAAGCCGCGCGCAGACGCCGCTTCGACCGCGCGGTCGATCAGGGCCTGCGCCGCCTCCAGCCCGATCGGCGCGCCATAGGGCGGGGCCGGCGCTGCGGGCGCCGCAGGCGCGGGCGCCGGCGTCTGGGCCGCGACCGGCGCGGCGATCAGCGCCAGGGCGAGGACGAGGTGTTTCATGAAAGCCTCCGACTGTTGGTGCTGCCGTCCCACCTCGACGAGCGCGACGCAAGCGGCCTAGACGCGCCGGAACAGCAGCATGATGTTGTTCGCCGGCATCTCGATGCGGCGTGTGAGGGCCAGTCCCTGAAGTTTCGCCGCCGCGACGACGGCGTCGCGGTCCCTCAGGCCCCAGTCCGCGTCGCGGCTCTTCAGGCTGTCATCGAAAGCGCCGTTGGACGGCGCCAGCGGCACATCCGGCTCGCGGAACGGTCCGTAGAGGGCCAGCAACCCGCCCGGCGCCAGCGTCTGCCCCGCCAGCGCCATCACGGCGTCGGTCGCCGCCCACGGGCTGATGTGGATCATGTTGATGCAGACGACCGCCTGAAACGGCCCGGCCGGCCAGCTGCCAAAGTCCAGCACGTCAAGGGCAAGGGCCGGGGCGAGGTTCGACGGCTTCAACTCCGCGGCCCACGCGTCGATGCTGGCGCGGGCGTCCGCCGACGGATCGCTCGGCGTCCAGTCGAGGCCAGGAAGGGCGGCGGCGAAGGCGACGGCGTGCTGGCCCGTGCCCGAGGCCACCTCCAGCACCGGGCCCCGGCCCGGCAGGTGCGCCTTCAGCACCTCCAGAATCGGCCCCGTGTTGCGGGCGGCGGCGGGTGAACTGCGAGCCCCGGCCGGCGCTTCCGTCAGCGTGTCCATGGTGTGCATGACCGATCCGATAGCCTGCCGTGACGCTCGCCGCGAATGGAAATATGCAGTCGCGCCCGGACGTTCCGCTCGCGAGAGGTTGAAACGTGCATCGGTTGACGCCGCGTCCGCTTCGGTGTCATTCCAGTTGAAACATTGCGTGATCGACGCAGCGGAAATGCGCCACGGCGGCTCAAGATCGCCGGGCCTCGTTCAGGAGAGTTCGCGTGACCCATCCCGCCCCCGGCCTTCACCCGGCCCCGACCAACCACGTCGGCCTCATCGCCTGGGTCGAGCAGATCGCGGCGCTGACCAAGCCCGCCCGTGTGCACTGGTGCGACGGGTCAGAGGCCGAGAAGGCCGCCATCGTCGCCGATCTGATCGGCAAGGGCACGCTGAAGGAACTGGATCAGGCGAAGCGTCCCGGCTGCTACTACGCCGCCTCGGATCCCAAGGACGTGGCGCGGGTCGAGAGCCGCACCTTCATCTGCTCGGCCAACGAGATCGACGCCGGCCCGACCAACAACTGGGCCGACCCCGTCGAGATGCGCACCCGGTTGAACGGCCTGTTCGACGGCTGCATGGCCGGCCGCACCATGTATGTCGTGCCGTTCTCAATGGGTCCGCTGGGCTCGAAGATCAGCGCCCTCGGCGTCGAGATCACGGACAGCGGCTATGTCGCCGTGTCGATGGGCATCATGACCCGCATGGGCCAGGCGGCGCTGGACGTGCTGGGCGACGACGGCGACTACGTGCCCGCCGTGCACACCCTTGGGGCCCCGCTGGCGGAGGGCGCCGAAGACGCGCCGTGGCCGTGCAACGAGGACAAGTGGATCGTCCACTATCCCGAGACGCGGGAAATCTGGTCCTACGGCTCGGGCTACGGCGGCAACGCCCTGCTGGGCAAGAAATGCTACGCCCTGCGCATCGCTTCGGTCATGGCCCGCGACGGGGGCTGGCTGGCCGAGCACATGCTGATCCTCAAGCTGACGGATCCGAAGGGCCGCGCCAAATACGTCGCCGCCGCCTTCCCGTCGGCCTGCGGCAAGACCAACCTGGCCATGCTGCAGCCGGCGATCCCCGGCTGGAAGGCAGAGACGGTCGGCGACGACATCGCCTGGATGCGCTTCGGCGACGACGGCCGCCTGTATGCGGTCAACCCCGAAGCCGGGTTCTTCGGCGTAGCCCCGGGCACCAGCCGCAACACCAACGCCAACGCGCTGGAGACGCTGGCCACCAACACCGTCTTCACCAACACCGCCCTGACCGCCGATGGCGACGTGTGGTGGGAAGGTCTGACCAAGGAAGCCCCCGCCGGCCTGACCAACTGGAAGGGCCAGCCGCACGATCCCGCGTCCGGCGAGCCGGCCGCCCATCCCAACGCCCGCTTCGCCGCTCCGGCCAGCCAGTGCCCGACCATCGCGCCCGAGTGGGAGGACCCCAGGGGCGTGCCGATCGACGCCATCCTGTTCGGCGGCCGCCGCGCCTCGGCCGTGCCCCTGGTGACGGAGGCGTTCGACTGGGAGCACGGCGTGTTCATGGGCTCGTCGGTGGCCTCGGAAGGCACCGCCGCCGCGGAGAACGCCATCGGTACCCTGCGCCGCGATCCGTTCGCGATGCTGCCCTTCTGCGGCTACAACATGGGCGACTACTTCGCCCACTGGCTGGCCATGGGCGGCAAGACCGACGCCGAGAAGCTGCCGCGGCTCTATTTCGTCAACTGGTTCCGCAAGAACGAGGACGGCAAATTCGTCTGGCCGGGCTTCGGCGACAACGCCCGGGTGCTGAAGTGGATCGCGGAGCGTCTGGACGGCGAGGCGGAGGCCGTGGACACGCCAGTCGGACGCGTGCCGACTCGCGAGGCGCTGGACCTGTCGGGCCTGAGCCTGTCGGACGACGATCTCTCGACCCTGCTGGACGTCGATGCGGACGTCTGGGCCGAGGAGGCGTCGCTGATCCCGGAGTTCTACGCCCAGTTCGGCGACCGGCTTCCTGCGGCCCTGTGGGCGCAGCACGCGGCCCTGACCGCGCGCATCGACGCCGAGCGCGCCGCGGCCATGGCCGCCGAGTAGCGCTTGCGAACCCGCTCAAGCAGCGAACGACCGCGTCGTTCGCGTTAGCGCCTTGCAAAAGCGCTGCGGGCGGCCGATCAGGTCGCCCGTGGCTTTTTCTCCCGATGTGATCGTGATCGGCGCCGGCGTGCTCGGCCTCTGCACGGCTGCGGAGTTGGGCGCGCGCGGCCATTCCGTCACCGTGCTCGATCCCGGTGGAGCAAACGCCTCCTCCGTGGCGGCCGGGATGATCGCGCCGGCGCTTGAATCTCTCCTTGAAGACGTCGGGCCGGAGCGGGCGGCGCTGCTGAAGCGCGCCCGCGACCTGTGGCCGGATTTCGCCGAGGCGTTCGGCCTGCGCCTTTATCGCGAAGGCGCGGAATGGCGGGGCGAGGACGCGGACGAAGCGATCCGGCGGCTGAGGGCACTCGGCTTCGCGGCGACGGCGAGCGCTGGCGGCCTGACCACGTCCGACGACTGGCGGGTTGAAGTTGGGCCTGCCCTGGCGGCGCTGCGCCGCGCCTCCGGGGTCTCGATCATCCGAGGCCGTGCGGCCGCCGTGTCCGGCGAGGGCCGGCGCTGGCGAGTCGCGGCCGAGGACGGGCGGGTGTGGTTCGCGCCGGCGCTGGTGCTGGCGACGGGGGCCGAGCCGGCGATAGCGGGCCTGCCGTCGCCGGTCGCCGCGCTTGTAGACGCGATCACGCCCATCCGGGGACAGCTCACGCCCGTCACCGGGGTCAGCCTCCCTCGCGTGGTCAGGGCCGAGGGCGTCTATGCGGCTCCGGCGGAGACCGGCGTCGTGATCGGAGCCACCATGGAACCGGGCCGGCGGGACCTCACCCCCGACGCCGCGGAAGCCGAGGCGCAGGCCCGTGTGGGATTGGCCCTCCTGGGAGCCTCGGCCTCGGTCGGACCGACCCGCGTCGGCGTGAGGGGGGCGACCTCGGACGGATTGCCGCTGGCCGGTCCTTCAGGCGAGCCCGGCCTGCATCTGGCCCTGGCGCCGCGGCGCAACGGCTGGCTTCTCGGACCGCTGGTCGCCCGGGTCGTCGCCGACGGCGTCGAGGGCCAGCCGCCCGCAGCGGAGGCGGCGGCCCTCGACCCGCTCAGGTTCGTCTGATCAGTCTTCCGGCAGGGTGAAGCGCAGACTGATGGCCACGCGCGACCCCTCCGCCGCTCCGTCGACCGTCCGCGGATTGATGCGGAAGTATCGCGACAGCGACTGGGCGGCCCGTCCGAACCCGTAGCCGCCGGACGTCTCCCGCGTCACGTTGCAGTCGGTCACCGAGCCGTTGGGCAGGACGAGACAGTTCAGCGAGGCCGAACCGGACACGCCCGCCGTCTGGGCCCGCGGTGGGTAGGCCCGCATCATCTGCTCGGGTGTCGGCTGCCGATCCCAGGTCGGGTAGCGGATGACGGGCGGGACAGGCGTCGGTGCTGGCTCGCGCGCCGTGCTGTCGGGTTGCGGCGCCTCCACCGGCTTGTCGAAGGTCAGGACCGTCGTGTCGCCGGTCGGCTTGTCTGTCGGAACCGCCGCAAGCGTTTCGGTCGGCGCGAGCGGGATCGGGGTTTTGTTGAGCGGTGGATTGGGTGCAGGCGGAGTCTCGATGGTCTTGACCGGCTCGGGCGGTTTCGGCCGCACGAACTCGATGTCCACGACCGGCGGCTGGGGCCGCTCGACCGCAGCAGGCAGCTCGAAACGCTGGTAGTAGAGCGCCGCGCCCAGCGCCGCGTGGAACGCCAGCACGGCTCCCGTCGCGATCCATGTCGCCTTGGAAAAGCGGGGCCGCCGCCGCTCGTTGAAGTCGATCGGGTGCACCATTCCCGGGCCGCCCGCGGTCTTGATCATCATGGCCGTCACTCCCTGTCTCGCCGTCCCCACAGCGTCCCACGGCCAAGTTGAGCGCTTGCGTCGCGGCAAGTTTGCGGCGGCGCTGCGTTCGAAAAAGACCGGGGTTATCCCCGTGGCTGAAATGCCGCGTTAGGGTTTGATTAACCACGAGACCACAGCCTGATGGGTATGAACCTCGGAGCGATTCCATCGTCTGGAGGAGTCGAAGCGGCCATCCGGCGCGCCTCGAACGCGACCGGCGTGGACGCGGACTTTCTGGTGCGCACCGCCCGACGCGAAAGCGCGATGAACCCATCGGCCAAGGCGCGCACATCTTCTGCGGCTGGCCTGTTCCAGTTTATCGAGCAGACATGGCTCGGCACCGTGAAGGCTCACGGCGCCAAGCACGGGTACGGCCAGTATGCGGACCTGATCTATCGCGGCGGCGACGGCCGCTGGCGCGTCGAGGGATCGGCCCGCAACGTCGTGCTGGATTTGCGCTTCGATCCGCAGGCCGCCTCGACCATGGCGGCCGAGTTGACGGCGTCCAATGCCGCCTACCTGCGGGGTCGGTCCGGACGTGAGCCGGGCGCCGGCGATCTCTACGCCGCCCATTTCCTGGGACCCGCGGGCGCGGCCCAGCTGATGGACGCCATGGACCGGCGGCCGGGCGCCAGCGCCGCCGCCATCTTCCCGGAGGCCGCCGCCGCCAACCGCTCGATCTTCTACCGCGACGGACGTCCGGCCACGGTCGCGGAAGTTCATGCCAATCTGCAGCGCAGCGCGGGCGAGGGGGCGCCCGCGGCGGGATCCGGGTCGCCCTCGAGCCCGGCCGCGCCGGACCTCAGCGAACGGGACAAGGCGCTGGCCGCGCGGCTGGACCGACTGAAGCAGGATCAGAGCCTGCTCGCCTTGCTGCTGGGTCAGGACGGGGACGGCAAGGGCGGCGGCTTCGGCGGCGCCTTCGGTCCGGGAGAGGCCAAGCGAATCTAGGCGAATCCGCCCATGGTAAACCGCCCGTTAGGGATGCGGGGCCAAGGTGCCCCGCGAGACCCTGGATACTGACATGACCGCCTATCGCGCCCGCCTGACAGAGATCGACATCCATCGGCTGATCAAGGCCCCGGACGAGGATGAGCGCGCGGCGGCGACGCACAAACTTTGCCGCAGCATGGACAGGGCCGAACTGAGCGAGGCCGACCGCGACGCGGCCCAGAAAATCCTCCGGATGCTGGCTCAGGACGCCGCCGAGCTGGTGCGGCGCGCCATGGCCGTGACGCTCAAGGCGTCTGACCTGCTTCCGCGCGACGTGGCCCGCAAGCTGGCGGCGGATGTCGACAGCGTGGCCCTGCCGATCATCAACTTCTCGCCCGCGTTCACCGACGAGGATCTGATCGAAATCGTGCGCGCCGGTTCAGCGGTTCGGCAGGTCGCCGTGGCCGGTCGCCCGCGCGTCGGCCGCGACGTGGCCGACGCCGTGGCCGAGGTCGGCTGCGAACAGGCCGTGCGCGCGCTGGCGGCGAACGACAACGCGGACGTCGCCGAAGCGGCGCTGGGCGTCTGTGTCGACCGGTTCGGCGCCTCGCCCGACGTCATCGCCGCGATCGCCTACCGCCAGGTTCTGCCGCTTTCCGTCACCGAGCGACTCGTTGAAGTAGCGTCCGACGCGGTGCGCGAGCATTTGGTCACCCGCCACGCCGTCGCGCCCGAGGTGGCGATCCGCCTGGCCGGCTTCGCCCGGGAGCGGGCGACCGTCGATCTGGTCGATCAGGCTTCGGGGCAGGCCGACCTCGCCCAGTTCGCCGCGACGCTGAACGCGCGTCGAGCCCTGACGCCGTCGCTGCTGCTGCGGGCGCTGGCCCGCGGTCAAATGGGTCTGTTCGAGCACGGCATGGCGGAGCTGGCCGGCACGCCCGTCTCTCGCGCCTCGCTAATGATCCACGATGCCGGACCGCTGGGGCTGAAGGCGATTTATGACCGCGCCGGCCTGCCGCCGAGGCTGTTCCAGGCCTTCCGCGCGGGGGTGGACACCTGGCGCCAGCTTCAGGCCGAGGGAGCGGACACCTCTACCGACGACTTCCGCCGGCTGATGCTGGAGCGGTTCCTCACGCAGCGGCCGAACGCCCCGCGCGAGGACCTGGCCTATCTCATGGAGCGGCTCGACCACGATCCGCTGCCCGCACGGGCGGGAGTCAGCGCCGCCGCCTGACAGGACCAGACCCGCCGGAGCAGCGGCGGGGCCTCAGATCAGGATCCGAAGATCAGGCCCGGTGTTGCGCGACCTGCGCCTCAAGGGTCTCCGCAAGCGCCTTGCCGACCGGATGGTCGTCGGTCTGGATCTGGTCCCGCACCACCGCCTTGATGGCGTCGACGTGGGCGTCGAGCAGGATCAGGGGCGCCTCCAGCCGTTTGGCCGGGTCGTCCATCATCTTGCACAGCGAGCCCGCCAGCCGCGTCACCAACGGATACTGGTAGGTCGAGCCCAGACCTTTCAGGTCGTGCGCGCGGAAATACAGGGCTTCGGCCGTCTGGGCGTTGTAGCCCTGCGTCCGGATGTCGGCCTGGGCCTTGTCCAGCTTGACGATCTCGTCCTGCAGCCATTGGCCGAACTGGGACGACATGGCCTTCAACGCCTCTTCCGCCCTAGCGATGGCGCTGGCGTCGATTCCGCCGAACCCGCCGCCGACCTTCATGCGAAGCGTGTTGGGCGGGCGGATGACCTGTGCCGGGTTGCTCACGGCTGACTCCTGAGAATGGACGCTGGAGTGTGCCGTCACCTTCCTAAAAAACGGTGCATGGGTTCAGGAGGCGAATTGCTCGGCCAGAACCCGCTCCTCGAACGACCGGCCGGCGTCGAACAGCATCGTAAGGGCGATGTCCCGGCGCTCACGAACCTCGACGCGGGCGACCCGCCGCACCTCGAAGCTGTCTGCGGTGGCGCTGACGGGTCTCTTGTCCGCCTCCAGCACTTCGAAGCAGACCTTGGCCTCATGGGGAAGCAACGCCCCGCGCCAGCGGCGGGGCCGGAAGGCGCTGATTGGCGTTAGGGCCAGTACGCGGGACTCGAGCGGGATGATCGGGCCGTGGGCGGACAGGTTGTAGGCCGTGGAGCCCGCCGCGGTGGCCAGCAGGCACCCATCGCAGGACAACTCCTCCAGCCGCACCCGCCCGTCAACGCTGATCTTCAGTTTGGCGCTCTGTCGCGTCTGGCGCAGCAGCGAGACCTCGTTGATCGCCAGACCGCTGTGGACGGCGCCCGCCTCGGTCCAGGCGTCCATCTGCAGCGGATGAATTACCGCCCGTCCGGCGCCCGTCAGCCGGTCGAGCAGATCGTCTTCGGCGTAGTCGTTCATCAGGAAGCCGACGGAGCCGCGGTTCATGCCGAACACCGGAATGCTCCGCTCCATGACGGTGTGCAGCGTCTCGAGCATGAAGCCGTCGCCGCCCAGGGCGACGATCACCTCGGCCTCCTCAGGAAGCACGGAGCCGTAGAGAGACGACAGACGGGTGCGGGCGGCCTGGGCCTCAGGCCGGTCAGAGGCCACGAAGGCGATGCGCAGGTCGGTGGCGGCGGGGTCTGTCACCTGGACACGCAAGCCGAGCCGGGCAGTGAAGTCAAATGGCCGTTTGCATGTCCGGCTGTGCACCGGTGTGGAGGGCGCGGAACGCGCGCGCGGCCGACGCCTCGGACAGCGACCCGCGTTGCCACACGGGATCGCCCCTGTCGCCCGGGAGGTTGTGGTTGAGCCTGCGCAGCTCCGTCAGTAGCGTCGGGAAGACGGCGCGGTCTATACCCACGGCCGCGCAGGCGTAATACAGCGCCTCGGGGGTCGGAGCGGCCAGCGCCTCGCGAACATCCGTGGTGGCGAAGCCGCCCAGGGTCGAGACGCCGTGGACGAACAAACTCAGGCGCCTTTCGCGCACGGCGCGGACGAGGAAGCCGGGGCGCAGTTGCCCCGCCGCCTGAAGTTTGTCGATGAGCCTGCGTTCCATCTCGTCCCGCTCGGGGTCGTCCTGCGACGCCTCGTCGGCCTCCGCCGGCCGCATCACGCCCGCGACCGCGTCGTAAACGGCGGCTCCGAACGCCTTCTCGTCGACGTTGAAGCGGGCCGTAAGGGTCTGGCGCAGGGCCGCGCCGACCCACTGGTAAAGCTGTTCCGCCAAGGCCTCCGTCAGGCGGGGATGGCGCGTCAGCGGGGCGCGTAGGGCGGCGATGCGGCGCGAGTGCTCGACCAGCCTGCGCACGCCGTCGACGCTGAGTTCGGCCGTCCGGTTGGTCGCCAGCGCCGTGAGCACGGCCGGCTCCCCGCGATCGATCACCGCGTCCGCGACCCGACCGCTGATGTGCGGGCGCCGGGCGATGGCGATCTGATGCTCCAGCGACGCCTCGATCATCACCCTCAGCAGATCGTCGTCCTTGAGAATCGGGCTGGCGGCCAGCACAGGCCGCGCGATCTCGATTTCGTCCAGCGCGAGGACGTTGACCAAAGCCGCCGGGGCCCAGTCGGCGGTCGCCAACTTCTCAGCCAGGACCTTGCGGACCTCACGCTCCGCCTGACGGGCGAGGGTGAGGAATATCTCTCCGAGAATGGGTGACAACTCGCCGGCCGGAGGACTGGCGTCGCACAGAGCCAGCACGCCAAGGAGCAGTCGTTGACGCGCCTCGGGGCTGCTGTTGCGGGCCAGCGCCAACAGGTCGGCGGGGACCGGAGCTCCCGTCTGCGACTGGGCGGCGGGAACCAGTTGAACGAGGACCACGGACATCTCCGGCAGGTCGACGGCGACTCGACGGGCGGAGGGTAGAAAGCGCGGGCCTAAGACGCGGTTAACGGAAGCTGAATCTTGACGCCGCGCCCGTACAGCGCGAGCGTGTGCGCCCAGCGAGGACAAGAGCATGGCCGACGGCGCGACACCTTCCTTGAAGTCCCGGGTCTCGGAGGCCGAGTGGACGGCCCGCGTGGAGCTGGCGGCCCTGTATCGGCTGGTCGCGCTGCACGGGTGGGACGACATGATTTTCACCCACATCTCGGCCCGCGTTCCAGGTCCTGAGCACCACTTCCTGATCAACCCATACGGGTGGTATTTCGAGGAGATGACGGCGTCCTGCCTCGTGAAGGTCGATCTGGACGGGAACATCGTTCAGGACACGACCAGCTTCATCAACCCGGCCGGCTTCACCATCCACTCGGCGATCCACGGGGCGAGGGAAGACGCGCATTTCGTCATCCACCTGCACACGGTCGCCGGCGTCGGTGTGGCGGCGCAGCAGGAGGGGCTGCTGCCCATCGGCCAGAACGCCTGCCTGCTGCAGCATCAGGTCGCTTATCACGGCTATGAAGGGCTGGCCCTGAACCACGACGAGCGCGAACGGCTGGTGGCGGATCTGGGCGACAAGCCCCTGATGCTGTTGCGCAATCACGGCACGCTGGCGGTCGGTCAGACGGCGGCGCAGGCGTGGATCGGCATGTTCTTCCTAGAGCGGGCGTGCGCGCAACAGGTCGCGGCCCTTTCCGGCGGGCGCGAGCACGTCCTGTTCGCGCCGGACGCCGCCCAGGCCGAGACGAAGGAGCAGGGCCGCGGCATCGGCTTCATCTCCGCCCTCGCCTGGCCGGGAGCCCTGCGAATGCTGGATCGAAGGTCTCCCGGCTACGACCAGTGAAGACGGCCGGGGGGCTGCTTTTCGGATGCGCGGCCCTGCTCGGTTCAGGCACGGTCGAGGCCGACCCTGGGTGCAGCCCGCCGGGGGCGCCCAGATAATCGTCAAGTACGAGGACATCCGCGCCGACCAGGGCTTCGGCCCCGCCGGCGTGCTCGCTGACCTGCCGGAGCCGCGGCGCGACACCGCGCTGGCCGTGTTCGCGGAGTATGGCCTGACCCAACGCATCACGTTGCAGCTCAAAGGCGACTGGCAGGCGGGCGAAGACGCGTTCGTAGACTACGAAGGGCGCGGACCGCTCGAGATCGGCGCGACCTGGCAGGTCTGGCGCGACGACCGGACCGCCGTCAGCCTCTACGGCGGCTACGCCGATGGCGGCGAGGGCCGCAACGCAGGTTACGCGGCGCCGGGGCAGGGCGAGCATGACTGGGAAATCCGCGCCTCTGCCGGCCGCTCGTTCGGCGGCTCCGGCGGACGGTTGCGGCACTCGGCCTCGTTTGTGGAACTGCAGGCGGCGCGTCGCATGCGTCAGGGGCTGCCCGACGAGACGCGGATCGACGCCGCCGCCGGCGCGCGGTTCGCGACCGATTGGATGATCCTCGTGCAAGCGTACGGCGGACAGGCCGACGACGGCGGGGCACGGTGGCTGTCGGTCGAGAGTTCGATCGTGCGCGACTTGGGGGACTGGAGCCTTCAGGCAGGGTGGCGCCGCGCCGCGACCGGCCGCGACACCCCTGCCGGACACGGTCCGGTGATCGCCGTCTGGCGGCGGTTCTGACTGCGACAACACGGCGCGCGGCGTCGCGACGGAAACCGGAACAGACTCCGTTACACGAACTTCTGTTGCGTCGACGGCCTCAGGCGCTAAGTCGGCTCGTTCCATCGCCAGAGAGCCTCCGCGTGATCAAACGCCACTTCTTCCTCGTCGCCGCCGCCGCGCTGCTGGGCCTGATGGTGCTGGCGGTCATTCTCAGGATGGCGTTTGCGGGCGACGAGAAGGCGGGCGGCGGTCCGGGCGGACGCGGGGGCCCCGGCGGCGGGCGTGGGCAGACCGTTTCCGAGGCCGTCGTGACGGCGCGGCCGTTCACTGACGAGATACGGGTGCTGGGCGTGGCGCGGGGGCGTCGCTCCGTGAACATCACCTCCTCCACCAGCGAGCTGATCACCCGCGTGCTGTTCAGCGACGGTCAGAGAGTCGCGGCCGGCGCCCCGCTGGTCGAACTTCAGGCGCGCGAAGAAGACGCCGGCATCATCGAGGCCCGCGCCCAGGTGGCGCAGGCCCAGCGGCAGTACGATCGCTACAAGACCTTGGCCGACCGGGGCATCGCTCCCCGCGTCACCGCCGAGGATGCGGAAACGGGCCTGGCCACCGCGCGCGCTTCGCTGAACGCTGCACAGGCGCGCCGGGGAGACCGGCTGATCCGGGCGCCCTTCGGCGGCGTGCTGGGCCTGAGTTCGGTCACGGCCGGGACGCTGGTGAGCCCGGGCGGAATCATCACGACCCTGGACGACATCGATGTGGTGCGCGTCGATTTCCCGATTCCCGAACGCTATCTCGGCGTGCTGCGAACGGGGACGCCGATCAGCGCGACCATCGACGCCTATGGCGACGAGACCTTCAACGGCCGCATCGCCCTGATCGACACGCGCATCAACGAGCAAACCCGGGCCGTGACCGCGCGGGCGGAAATCCCCAACCCTGGCGGCCGCATCCGGCCCGGCATGGCTGTGCGAGTCGCCGTTCAGCAAGGCCAGCGGACCTCCGCAGCCGCGCCGGAAGCCGCGGTTCAGTACGAGGGCGACGGCGCCTTCGTCTATCGCATCGCTAAGGGCGAAAGCGGCTCGACGGCCCAGCGAGTCGAGGTCGAGACCGGCGCGGTTGAGGGCGGGTTCGTGGAAATCCTGTCGGGCCTCGATGCGGGCGACCGCATCGTGGGGTCGGGCCTGAACCGCATCCAGCCGGGCGCGCCGGTGCGCGTGGCCGGGTCCGGTCAGGGCCGACCGGGGCAGACGGGCGGACAAGCCCGTCAGCCGGCCCGCGGCGCGGCGCCAGCGAAGGCCGCCGCGCAATGATGCTGTCCGACATCGCCGTCCGCCGCCCCGTCTTCGCGGCGGTGGCGGCCATCGTCCTGTGCGTGATCGGGGCCGCGGCCTTCTTCTTCCTGCCCGTTCGGGAACTGCCTGACGTCGATCCGCCCATCGTTTCGGTTAGCACCAGCTACGCCGGAGCCTCGGCCGAGGTCATCGAGAGCCGGATCACCGAGCCGATCGAGCAGCAGATCGCCGGCATCCAGGGCGTCGAGCGGATCAACTCCTCCAGCCGCGACGGCCGCTCGAACGTCTCGATCGAGTTCTCGCTGGACCGCAACATCGACGACGCGGCGAACGACGTGCGCGACCGGGTTTCCCGCGTCGTCGGTCGCTTGCCGGATCAGGCCCAGCCGCCGGAGGTGGCCAAGGCCGACACCGACAGCCAGCCGATCATGATCCTGTTCCTTCGCTCGACGGCGATGAACCGACTCGAGCTGACGGACTACGCCGACCGCTACCTGATCGACCGCCTCGCAACGGTGCCGGGCGTCGCCCAGGTGCAGATCTACGGCGAGCAACGCTACGCCATGCGCATCTGGCTCGACGCGGCGGCTCTGGCGGCGCGCGGGCTGACCGTGAACGATGTCGAGACCGCTCTGACCACCCAGAACGTCGAGCTGCCCGCGGGCCAGCTGGAGTCGGGCGAGAAGGACTACACCGTCCGGGTCGCGCGCACCTACGCGCGCGCCGAGGACTTCCGTCAGCTGCCGATCGGCACGCGGGGCTCGTCATCCGGCGCGACGACCGCCGGGGCTTCGGCCAGCAGCGCCACAGCCCTGCCCAGCGGCGCCTCGGGCGCCATCCAGGGCCAGACCAGCTACGTCACGCGCCTTGGCGACATCGCCCGCGTCGTGGAAGCGCCCGCCGAGGACCGCCGTCTGTTCCGCGGCAACGGACAGGACCAGATCGGTCTCGCGATCACCCGTCAGGCGCAGTCGAACGACCTCGCCATTTCCGAGGGCGTCGAGCAGGCGATCGAGGAAATTCGCCCCAGCTTGCCGCAAGGCACGGAGCTGGTCGTCGGGTCCGACAACTCGGTCTTCACCTCGCACGCCATTGACGAGGTCTGGATCACCATCGGCATCTCCCTGGCGCTGGTGGCGCTGGTCAATTTCATCTTCCTGGGCAGCCTGAGGGCGGCGTTCATTCCCTCGGTGGTGGCGCCGATCTGTCTGCTGTCGACCTTCATCGTGCTCGCGCCCCTCGGGTTTTCGCTGAACCTGCTGACCCTCCTCGCGCTGGTGCTGGCCATCGGCCTCGTCGTCGACGACGCCATCGTGGTGACCGAGAACATCCAGCGCCGTCTCGATCACGGCGAGCCGCCGCTGGTGGCCGCCGAGCGCGGCGCCCGGCAGGTGTTCTTCGCCGTCGTCGCCACCACGGTGGTGCTGCTGGCGGTGTTCGCGCCGTTGCTGTTCCTGCCGGGCTACGTCGGCCGGCTGTTCGTGGAACTGGCGGCGGCCATCGCCGCGGCCGTAGCCTTCTCGGCCTTCCTGGCGCTGACGCTCTCGCCGATGCTGGCGTCGCGGATCCTTCGTCCAGCGACGAGCGGCGGGTGGGTCGCGCGCAACGTCGACCGGGGCATGGACGCGCTCCGCAAATCCTATCAGAACTCGCTGCAGGCGATGCTGGGCAAGCGGATCGCCGTGGTCGGAGTTGCGGGGCTGGTGCTCGCCGTCGGCGCCGGCGCGGCCGTCATGTTCTTCGCCCTGCCGAGCGAACTGGTGCCGGAAGAAGACCGCGGGCGCGTGCAGATCCGCGTGCAGGGGCCGGAAGGCGCCGGTTTCGACTACACCCGCCGGATCATGATGGGCATTGAGCCGATCCTGGCGGAGTACAAGGCCAGCGGGGAAGCGGACAGCTATCTGATCTCCGCGCCCGGCTTCGGCGGCGGCAGCTTCAACTCCGGCAACGGCAGCCTGATCCTCGCCGACTGGGCGGAACGCGACCGAGCCGCCGACGAAATCGCGCAGGAGCTGAACGGCAAGCTGCGCGGCCAGACGGACGCCCAGGTCAATGCCTCGGTTCCCGGCGCCTTCCAGCGGGGCGGGGGCAACTCCAACTCCATCGAGATGGTCGTCACCGGCGCCGAGTACGAGGACATCTACAACTGGCTGCAGCCGGTGCTGGCGGCGGCGCTGGAGAACCCCGGCTTCTCCCGGCCCCGCCTGAACTACGAACCCAACGCGCCGCGCCTCCTGGTCGACGTCGACCCCGAGAAGGCCGCGGCGCTGGGGGTCTCGGCCCAGAGCATCGGGCGCACGCTCGAGACCATGTTCGGCTCGCGTCGCGCCACAACCTACCTTCGGGGCGGGCAGGAGTACGACGTCATCCTGCAGACGGAGCGGGACGAGCGCCGCACCGTCGCCGACCTCGAGTCGCTCTATGTCTCGACCGGCAGTGGTCAGCTGGTGCCTTTGTCCGCCGTGGTGACGACGCAGACATCCGGCGACACGCCCGACCGGCGGCGACTCGACCGTCAACGCGCGATCTCGATCTCGGCGGATCTGAACCCTGGGACGACCCTGGTTGACGCGACGGAATTCATGACCCAGGTCGCCCAACGACAGCCTGAAGGCGTGGTCACGACCCAGTGGGGCGGCGCGGCGCGCGACCAGCAGGAAGCCGGCGGCGCCGTCGCGGCGGCGTTCGGTCTGGCGCTGCTGCTCGTCTTCCTGGTGCTGGCGGCGCAGTTCGAAAGCTGGATCACCCCGGCGGTGATCATGCTGACCGTGCCTCTCGCGGCGGCCGGCGGGCTGTTCGGCCTGCTTATGGCCGGCTCCAGCCTGAACATCTACAGCCAGATCGGGCTGATCATCCTGATCGGCGTGGCGGCCAAGAACGGCATCCTGATCGTCGAGTTCGCGAACCAGCTGCGCGATCAGGGACGCTCGATCCACGAGGCTATCGTCGAGGCGTCGACCCTGCGCCTGCGCCCGATCATCATGACCTCCATCGCCACCGCCTTCGGCGCCTTGCCGTTGGTGCTCTGGCAGGGCGCGGGGGCGGGCAGCCGCCAGACCATCGGCGTGGTTATCTTCGCCGGGGCCATGTTCGCCACGGTGCTGACCCTGTTCGTGGTGCCGATCATCTATGGCGTGCTGGCGCGGTTCACCAAGTCGCCGGAATACACCGCCCGCAAGATCGAGGAGTGGGAAGCCACCGAGGCCACCGCCAACGACGCTGTCCCGGCGGCGGCGGAATAGCCGTCAGGAGCCGGAGGGCGGCGCGTAGCCGGTCTCCACCTTCAGGAAGGCGATGACGTCGCGGCGGTCGGTCTCGTCTGGAATGCCGGCGAAGCTCATCTTCGTGCCCTTCAGGAAGGTGCGCGGGTTCTCCAGCCAGTCGTCGAGTCGCGCGGCGTCCCAGACGAAGTCGGCTTCCCGGACAGCCGTCGAATAGTTGTACTTGGCCGCTGTGCCGGCCTCGCGCCCGAACACGCCGTGCAGGTTGGGCCCCGTCATGTTGGGCCCGCCCTCGGTGATCGTGTGGCACGACCTGCACCGGGCGAAGACGCGACGGCCGTTCTCCAGATCGGCGGCGTTATAAGGGGCGGGCAGGGCGGCGAGCAGGGCTGCTTTCTCGGCGGGCGTCGGAGCCGCCTGCGTCGGCGTCGAAGCGGCCTTCTCCGACCCGGAGTCGTCGCCACAGGCGGACAGGACGAGGGCGCAGGCGAGCAAAGCGGGGCGGATCATCGGGCGGCTCCAGTGACGGCCCTTGATACCCCAGCCCGGCCGGTCCGCAACCGGGCGCGACCTTGCGCCACTGGACGGATCGCAGTCGCACCTGATAATCAGTGTCAACAGGCGCGACTGGCCGCGCCTCCGGTTCCAGAGCCTGATGTCCCACACCCAGAAACTCAGCGAGGCCCGGCGCGGCGATCGCGGCGTGATCGTTCAGGTCGGCGGCGGAGAAGCCGGCGACGAGCATGCCCTTGAGGTCGAGCGCCGTCTGCTCGAACTCGGCTTCGTCGAGGGCGCCCGAATCGAGCTGCTGCACGAGGGGCTGATTGGGCGCGATCCCATCGCCATGAAGGTCGACGACATGCGCGTGGCTCTGCGCCGCCACGAGGCCGCGCGGCTGACCGTCCGTCTGGAGCCCGCCGCGGCGGCCGCCGCCCTTATGGTCGCTGAAGAAGCCGCCGCCTGATGGACATGGCGGTGCGAAGCGCGCGCGTCGCCCTGGTCGGCAACCCGAACAGCGGCAAGACAGCGCTGTTCAACGCCCTGACGGGCGCTCACCAGAAGGTCGCCAACTACGCCGGCGTGACCGTCGAGCGGAAGGAGGGCCTGATCCGCTCGACCGACGGCCGGACGCTGTCGGTGCTCGACCTGCCCGGCACCTATTCGTTGCGCGCCCGCAGCCCCGACGAGGAGGTGACCCGCGACGCCGTCCTGGGACGGTTGGCGGGAGAGACGGCGCCCGACATCATCGTCTGCGTCGCCGACGCCACCAACCTGAGGCTCGTCCTGAGGCTGGTGCTGGAGCTGAAGGCCGTCGGGCGGCCCATGGTGCTGGCGGTCAACATGTACGACATTGCCCAGCGGCAAGGCCTGCGGATCGATCTCGACCGGCTGGCCGCCGAACTGGGCGTGCCGATCGTCACCACCGTCGCGACGCGGCGCCGGGGCATCGAGGAGCTGACGACGGCCGTCTCCGCCGCCCTCGACGCCGCCCCCTTCGCCAGCCCCGCCAGCGTCTGGAGCGCCCCCGACGCCGCCGCCCTGCGCGGGGCGGCGCGAGAGGCCGAGCGGGTCATGAAGGCCTGCGTCCGTCCGCCCGAACGCCCGGACACCTTGACCGGCCGGATCGACTCGGTGCTGCTGCATCCGGTCGGAGGGCTGGTGATCCTGCTGGCCCTGCTGTTCGTGATGTTTCAGGCGGTGTTCGCCTGGGCGACGCCGCTGATGGACGGGATCGAGGGGCTGCTGACGGCGGTCGGCGCCGGTGTGGCCGCGGTCGTGCCGGACGGAATTTTCCAGAGCCTGATCGTCGACGGGGTGATCTCGGGCGTGGGCGGCGTGCTGGTTTTCCTGCCCCAGATCGTCATCCTGTTCCTGTTCATCATCCTGCTGGAAGACTTCGGCTACATGGCCCGCGCGGCCTTCCTGATGGACCGGATCATGGGCGGAGCCGGCCTGCACGGGCGCGCCTTCATCCCCCTGCTGTCCAGCTTCGCCTGCGCCATCCCCGGCGTGATGGCGGCGCGGGTGATCGACTCGAAGCGCGACCGGCTGGCCACCATCATGGTCGCCCCGCTCATGACCTGTTCGGCGCGGATTCCTGTCTACACCCTGATCATCTCCGCCTTCATCCCGAACCAGCAGGTGTGGGGCTTCGCCAGCCTGCAGGGGCTGGTGATGTTCGGCTTGTATGCCGCCGGCATCGTCAGCGCCCTGATCGTCTCCTTCATCATCCGCAAGGTGTTCTGGCGCGGCGCGGTCGAGCCCTTCATGATGGAATTGCCCGCATACAAGACGCCGGACTGGAAGAGCGTCCTGTTCAACCTGTGGCTCCGGGCGCGCATTTTCCTCGAGCGGGCCGCGCGGATCATCCTGCCGTTGATGATCATCGTCTGGGCGCTGGCGACCTTCCCTTATCCGCCAGAGGGCGCCACCGAGCCGGCCATCGACTACAGTTTCGCCGGCATGATCGGCCACGCGTTGGAGCCGATCTTCGCGCCCATCGGCTTCAACTGGCAGATGGTCATCGCCCTGGTGCCCGGCATGGCCGCTCGGGAGGTGGCCGTGGCGGCGCTGGGCACCGTCTACGCCGTCGCCGACGCCGAGAGCGCCACCAGCCTGCTGGGGGCCACGTTGGCCGCGCAGTGGCCGCTGGGGGCGGGGCTGGCCTTCCTCGCCTGGTACGTCTTCGCACCGCAATGCGTGGCGACGCTGGGCGTGGTCAAGCGCGAGCTCAACTCGTGGAAATGGATGTGGGTGATGGTCGTCTACATGTTCGCCCTGGCCTATCTGGCGGCCTTCGTCGTCTATCGGATCTCGGCCGCTCTCGGGGCCGGCTGACGCATGCTTTGCCGAGGCTTTGCGGGGCTCGCTTCGCGTGACAGGTCCTGCGAAGCGCATCGCGCGAAGCAGGATGGTGCCGGTTGCAGGATTCGAACCCGCGACATCCAGTTTACAAAACTGGCGCTCTACCAACTGAGCTAAACCGGCCCCTGTTGCGACGGCGGACCTTATGCTGGCGGGGCCAGGGCCGCGTCAAGCGCGGCTCGGCAGCCCGGTGGCGG
>NZ_DASWNO010000021.1:0-1501 GCF_036399195.1 Brevundimonas sp. | reverse complement strand
CATGGCCGCGAGGATGCACATCGGCACGATCAGCACGACCGCCAGCGGCAGGGTGAAGGCCTCGTACTGGGCCGCCAGCACCAGGAAGACGAACACCACCGCCATGATGAAGACCAGGGTGGCGCCGCCGGACGACGACTTCTCCTGCAGCGCCAGACCGGTCCATTCGTAGGAGAAGCCGGGGGGCAGGGTGGCCTGCGCCAACTGCTCCATCCGCTCGATGGCCTGACCCGAGGAGACGTTGGCGGCCGCCTGTCCCTGCAGCTCGGCGGCCGGGAACAGGTTGTAGCGCACGATCCGGGCGGGGCCGGAATCCTCGCGCAGGGTCGCGACCGAGCCGATTGGCACCATGGCCCCCGAGGCGGAGCGCGTCTTTAGGTTAGCGATGTCGGCGATGTCGTCGCGCGCCGCCGGCTCCGCCTGGGCCGTCACCCGGAAGGTGCGGCCGAGGAAGTTGAAGTCGTTGACGTAGGACGAACCCAGATAGACGCCCAGGGTGTTGAACACGTCGCCTGGCTGGACGCCCATCATCAGGGCGCGGTCGCGGTCGACGTCCGCGGCGATGCGCGGCGAGCCGGTGTTGTAGGTCGAGAACACCTGCTGCACCTGATCGGGCGCCTGGGCCGCCCCGCCCATCATGGCGAAGGTGGCGCCTTCCAGCGCGCGGTAGCCGGCGCCGGAACGGTCCTGCACCATCATCTGGAAGCCGTTGCCGTTGCCCAAGCCCTGAACCGCGGGCGGAGCGATGACGAAGATGTTGGCGTCCTCGACGCCCATGGTGGCGCCGGTGATGGCGCCCGCGAGCGCCGCGGCGGCCTGCTCGGCCGTCTTCCGCTCCTTGAAGGCGTCGAGACGGATGAAGATGGTCGCGGCGTTGGACCCGAAGGAGAAGCTGGAGCCGTCCAGGCCGGCGAAGGCGACCATGCCCTCGACGCCGTCGGTGCCCTTGATGATGTCCGACGCGCGGGTCATCACCGCCTCGGTGCGCTCCAGCGAGGCGCCGGGGGGCAGCTGGACCACGCCGATCAGGAAGCCCTGGTCCTGTTCGGGGATGAAGCCGGACGGGGTGTCCATCAGCCGCCAGCCGGTCAGGCCCAGCAGGCCGACGTAGACGATCAGGACGATGCCGACGGTGCGGACCAGCCGCGCGGTGATGCGGCCGTACTTGTCCGACAGCCAGTCGAAGCCCTCATTGAATTTCCGGCCGGCGAAGCCGCCGTAGTAGGCCGCCGAGCCCAGCAGGCCCGGCTTGCGACGGCTGTCGTGCTCCTTGTGCGGCTTCAGCAGCAGGGCGGCCATGGCCGGCGACAAGGTCAGCGACACCAGCAAGGACACCACCGAGGCCGTGGTGATGACGATAGCGAACTCGCGATAGAAGATGCCCGGAATGCCCGGCACGAACATGGTCGGCACGAACACCGAGACCAGCACCAGACCGATCGAGATCAGGGCGCCCGACACCTCCTGCATGGAGCGGTAGGCGGCCTCCTTGGGCGTCAGC
>NZ_DASWNO010000020.1:0-4469 GCF_036399195.1 Brevundimonas sp. | reverse complement strand
TCCGCGAACGATCGTCTCATAAGCCTGACGCGACCCCTCGATGAAGCGGCTCGGATCGAAGCCGGGATCGCGCGCCCGCAGGCTGGAGATCGCCGCCATGGTGATGCTGTCCAGCGGCGCGCGCTGAGCCAGGACCGGCGTCTCGCTGGCCGTGGGCGCGGGGAGCTTGGCGTCCTCCTGCGGCTGACGGCCGACGCGCTTGCCCAGCACATTGTAGAGCATGAACAGCACCACCGCGGCGATCGCGGCGAAAAGGACCATCTGGAATTGAGCCGGCAAGTCGGTGTCCTGGTCTTGGGGTGAGAGGTCTTGACGACGCATATAGAGACGTTGGACGCGCGGCGCATCCCCGCAATCAATGCCCCGGAGGGCGTGACGTTGCCGCACGGGCCGGGGTCTGATACTGCCCGCGCCTCAAAGACGGGGCCGAACGACGGCCTCATCGTCCGTAAACAGACCCGACAGCGCCCGCATGACCGACGTTTCTCCGACCGACAACGCCTTCGAAAACGGCCAGCCGCAGACCGGCGGCCCGCCCCGCGGCGGCTTCCGCATCCTGGCGCAATACGTTCGTGACCTGTCGTTCGAGAACCCCAACGCCCCGGACTCGCTGCGCATTGACGGCAAGCCGGCGATCGACATGGGCGTCGAGATGAACGCCCAGGGCCGCCCCGACGGCCTGTTCGAGGTCGAGTTGCGCCTGTCGATCAAGGCCTCGACCGACGCCATGACGGTGTTCAACGTCGAGCTTCAGTACGGCGGCCTGTTCGCCCTGCACGGCGTGGCCGAACAGGACATCGAGCCGCTGCTGCTGATCGAATGCCCGCGCTACCTCTTCCCCTTCGCCCGCGAGATCATCGCCCGCGCGACCTCCGACGGCGGCTTCTACCCGCCCTTCATGCTCGACCCCATCGACTTCGCGGGGATCTATGTCGCGCGGCAGCAGTCGATCGCGCGCGGGCCGGCGGATCAGGGGCAGGCGTAAAGCCCAACCACTGAACTTGTCCCTCCCCCTCCGGGGGAGGGTCGTCGTCGCAAAGCGACGAGGGGGTGGGGACGCTTCGGCAGGACGGGCACACCGGCGCTCGCATCGCCGCGCCCCTCCCACCCGGCTTCGCCTTCGGCTCAGCCACCCTCCCTCAAGCGGGAGGGAGAGGCATTGCGCCCTGGCCCCCTCAGCCCGCCTCCAACCCATATCCCGCCCACAGCGACCGGTCCTTCAGCGTTGCCTGAAGGAAGGCCCGGTGCGCCGCGGCCTCCGCCTCCGACACGCGTGAGGCCAGCGCCCGGGGGCGGGGGGGATAGCCCGCCGCGGCCAGCGCCGCGCTCGCGGCGACCGACGCGCGCGACGCCGACAGGTCCAGCCGCCGCTCCTTGCCGCCCTTCAGCTCCAGATAGACCTCGGCCAGCAGGCGGGCGTCGATCAGGGCGCCGTGCAGGCTGCGCTCGACCAGCGAAATCTTGAACCGCTTGCACAGCGCGTCCAGCGAGTTGGCCATGCCCGGAAACCGGACCTGCGCCAGTTGCAGGGTGTCGATCCAGCGGTCCTCGGGGAACAGCGCCCGGCCGCAGCGGCCGAACTCGTGGTCGATGAAGTTGCGGTCGAACTGGGCGTTGTGGGCGATGATCGGGGCGTCGCCGATGAAGTCGCAAAGGTCGATGACGATCTCGGGAAACTTCGGCGCGTCGCGGACCTTCTCGTCGGTGATGCCGTGCACCCGGATCGCGTCGGGCGGGATCGTCCGCTCGGGGTGGATCAGCCGGTGGAACATCCGCCCGGTCGGCAGCAGGTCCTCGATCTCGATGCAGCCGACCTCGATCATCCGGTCGCCGGTGCGCGGGTCGAAGCCGGTGGTTTCGGTGTCGAGGACGATTTCGCGGGCCATGGCCCTTAATGCGATGGTTCGCCGGCCGGCGGAAGACGGGGACGGGGCGATGTCCAGCCCGGGGCCAGAACCATCCCCACGATTTCCTCCACCCGCGCCCGCGCCGCCTCCAGCCCCTCACCGGTGTCGATGACGAAGTCAGCCCGGCGGCGCTTTTCCGCGTCCGGCAGCTGCCGCGCCAGAATGGCCTGGAACCGCTCGCGCGTCATGCCGGGACGGGCCAGCACCCGCTCGGCCTGCACCGCCGCCGGCGCCGTCACCACCACCACCGCATCGACCGCCGCGTCGCCACCGGTCTCGAACAGCAGGGGAATGTCGAGCACCGCCAGCCTGATCCCTCGCGCCTCCGCCGCCGCCAGATCCTCCAGCCGGCCCTTCAGCACCAGCGGGTGGACGATGGCTTCCAGACGCCTGAACGCCTCGCCGTCCCGGCCCAGCGCCTCCGCCAGCCGGGCCCGGTCCACGGCTCCGTCCACGACAACGCCGGGGAAGGCCTCGCCCACCCTTCCCACGGCCGCCCCGTCGGACGCGTACAGGCGGTGCACCGCATCGTCGGCGTTCCAGACCAGCGCGCCGGCGTCGGCGAACATGGCCGTCGTGGTCGACTTGCCCATGCCGATGGAGCCGGTCAGGCCGAGCACGATCACGCCGCCTCTCCCATCGCCGCCAGCGCCGCCGTCCGCACGTCGATGTCCGGCAGCGCCACGCCGAACAGCGCCTCGAACGACGGCCGCGCCTGGCCGATCAGCATGGCCAGTCCGTCCACCGTCGTCAGCCCCCGCGCCCGCCCGGCCGCCAGAAACGGCGTCAGAAGCGGCCGGTAGGTCATGTCCATCAGCACCGCATCTTTCGGCAGAAGGCCCTGGTCCAACGCCGGGTCCGCCGTTGCGGCGTTGACCACCAGCGCCGCCTCGCCGAGCCAGTCCGCCGTCGCAACCTCCACGCCCAGATCATCCGCCAGCGCCGTCGCCCGCGCTTCGGTGCGGTTCAGCACCCCGACCCGAGCGCCCGCCGCTTTCAGCGCCGCCGCCGCCGCCCGGGCCGCGCCGCCCGCGCCCAACACCACGACGATCCGCCCGGCCACATCCAGACTGGGCGCCTGCTCCGCCAACGCCGCCATCAGGCCTGCGCCGTCGGTGCTGTCGGCCCGCACCAACCCGCCGTCGAACAGCAGCAGATTGGCCGAGCCGCACCCCCGCGCGGTCTCACTGACTTCGTCGGCGAGCGCCAGCGCCTGTTCCTTGTAGGGAGCGGTGACGTTCAGGCCGCGCAGGGCGCCGCGGCGCCCCGCCTCGACCAGCGCGGCGAAAGCCTCGGCGTCTTCCGGCGCGAAGGCGTCATAGCGCGCGTCCAGGCCGGCAGCGGCGACCCAGGCGCCGTGGATGAGCGGGCTCAGCGAGTGGGCGATCGGCTGGCCGGCGACCCCCGCGACCATGGTCATGACCGCAGCACCCCGGCCCGCCTCAGCTCGGCCAGCACCGGCCACAGGGGCAGGCCCAGGACGGTGAAATAGTCGCCCTCAACCCCTTCGAACAGCTGCGCGCCCATCCCCTCCAGCCGGTAGGAGCCGACGCAGGCCAGCAGACCCTCGCCTTCGGCCGCCAGATAGGCGTCGAGGAAGGCGTCCGAGAAGTTCCGCACCCGCATGGTCGCCGTATCCACGCCCGACCACACGACCTGACCGTTCCGCGCCAGCGCCGCCCCGGAGTGGAGCTGGTGCGTCCGCCCGCGCATGGCCGTAAGCCGCGCCCGCGCCGCCGCGAGGTTCGGCGCTTTCGACTCCAGACCGCCGTCGAAGCTCAGGGTCTGGTCCGCCCCCAGCACCCAGGCGTCGGCGTCGTGGCGCGACACCGCCAGCGCCTTCACCCGCGCCAGCTCGACCGCCAGCCCCGCGGCGTCCGCCGGATCGTGCGTGGCCTTGACCGCGTCCTCGTCGACATCCGCGACCTGCACGGCGAACACCACCCCGGCTTCGGTCAGCATCGCTCGCCGCGCCGCGCTCTTCGAGGCGAGGATCAGGCGCTCCTCTGAGCCTCCCATCACCACGTCGTCCCCAGTCGCCGGGTGCGGCGTTCGTTCAGCACATTGATGATCGCCGCCGCCGTCTCCTCGACCGAGCGGCGGGTGACGTCGATCACCGGCCACCCGCGCCGTTCGAAGGCGCGCCGGGCCTTGACCGTCTCCTCCCGCACCGAATCGTGGTCAACATAGGCGCTGGCCCGCGTCGCGTTCAGGCCGTCGAGGCGGTTCTTGCGGATCTGCACCAGCCGGTCGGGCGACACGGTCAGACCGACGATCAGCGGGTTCTTCAGCTCCATCAGCCGTTCGCCGTCTTCCTGGCCCGGAACCAGCGGCACATTGGCCGCCCGGATGCCGCGGTGGGCCAGGTAGATGCAGGTCGGGGTCTTCGACGTCCGGCTGACCCCGCACAGCACCACGTCCGCGCTCTCCAGCTGCGCCGTCGTGCCCTGGCCGTCGTCATGGGCCATGGCGAAGTCTAGGGCGGCGATGCGGTTGAAATAGTCGGTGTCCAGCGCGTGCTGCGCGCCCACCCGGGTCGACAGCGCCGCGCCCAGATAGCGG
>NZ_DASWNO010000019.1:0-2301 GCF_036399195.1 Brevundimonas sp. | reverse complement strand
CCCGGCAATGCGTCCGTGGTCATGCTCGACCCGGCCCAGCACGACCCTCGAAGCGCCTTTCCGCCCGAGAGCCGCCGCACCTTCCGCCTCTCGGCGGCGGGCTTCGAAGCCATGGCGGAGCACATCGAGGAGTCGCTGGACCTCACCGATGGGCGCGCCCGGATCGCCGCGGCGCGGGCCGGCGACGACGCGCGCTTCTTCGCCAGCCATGAGCATTTCTGGATTGGCAACCTATGCAACCACTGGTCCGGAGGCGTGCTGAACGCGGCCGGGCTGCCCGTGCGGCCGCTGCGTTCGATCACCTCGGCTGAGGTGATGGCGGCGGTGGACCGGGCGCAATTGGACAGGGGCGTCGCGCGGGACTAGACCCGCGCTCTTTCGTTTCGAGGCTTCTTCATCCGGGGCCGTGAAGCGTTCGCTTCAAGCCGGGTCCGAGTCCCGGCGAGCGGAGGACAGACCGATGAGCAACCGCAAACCGAAGAAGCCCGCGGCCAAGGCCGGGACGGTCAGCCAGCGTCAGTTGCGCGCCTCGGAGATGATCCGCCACGCCCTCGTCGAGGTCATGCGCGAGAACGAGATCCGCGACGAGGCCCTGACCGGCGTGTCGGTGACCGTCACCGAAGTGCGCCTGTCGCCCGACCTGAAGCACGCCACCTGTTTCGTCGAACCCTTGGGCGCAGGCGTCGACACCGCGCCCGTCGCTGGTCAGGTCGATGCGATCGTCAAGGCGCTCAACGCGCACGCGAAGTTCCTGCGCGGCGCGCTGGGACGGCACATCGACATGCGCTTCACCCCGGACCTGCGGTTCCGCCATGACGAGAGCTTCGCGGCGGCCGAGCGGCTGAACCGCCTGCTCGACGATCCGCGCGTCCGCGCCGATGTCTATGTGTCGCCGTTCGAGGACGATGATGCTGACGAGGGCGCCGGGCCGGGCGGCCCTCAAGCAGCGCGAAGCGCGGTAGGGCCCGAGGAAGAGGCCTAGTGGGCCGGCGCAAGAAGGGCGAAATCGTCAACGGGTGGGTCTGCCTCGACAAGCCGCTGGAGATGGGTTCGACCGAGGCGGTGTCGAAGGTCCGCCGGCTGTTCGATGCGCAGAAGGCGGGCCACGCGGGCACGCTTGACCCGCTGGCGTCGGGCGTCCTGCCGATCGCGCTGGGCGAGGCTACCAAGACCGTGCCCTTCATGATGGAGGCGCAGAAGGTCTATCGCTTCACCGTCAACTGGGGCGTCTCGACCGACAGCCTCGACCGTGAAGGCGAGATCGTCGCCCGCTCGCACGTGCGGCCGGACGCGGAGGCGGTGCGGGCGGCGCTGGCGGGCTTCGTCGGCGAGATCGACCAGACCCCGCCGCGCTTTTCGGCCATCAAGGTCGACGGCCAGCGGGCCTATGACCTGGCCCGTGACGGGGCCGAGTTCGAGCTCGCGGCGCGGCGCGTGACCATCCATGAGGCGGCGGTCACGGACGCGCCCGACGCCGATCACGTCGAGATCACCATGCGGACCGGCAAGGGCGTCTACGTCCGGTCGCTGGCCCGCGATCTGGCGGTCGCCCTCGGGGCCGAAGGGCACGTTTCGGCCCTGCGCCGGGAGCGGGTCGGGCCGTTCTCTACGGAAAACGCCGTGTCGCTGGATTTCCTGACCGATCTGGTGCATAGGGACGCCGCCTCGGAAGGCTTGCTTCCCGTCGCGACCGCCCTGGACGACATCCCGGAGCTGGCCGTGACGGATCAAGACGCCTTCTCGCTTCGGCAGGGACGGCCGATCGTTCTGCTCCCCAGACAGGTCGAAACGCTCAAGAGCCGCCTTCGGGAGGGCTCGAGAACCGTTTCAGCCTTTCAGGGCCAGACCCTCGTCGCTCTCGGTCAGTTGCGGGCCGGCCGGCTGGAACCCGACCGCGTTTTTAACCTCTAGCCTGCCCTCAAGTAGCGCGAAGCGCGGTAGGGCAAGGAAAGGATACCCGATGTCGATTACCGCTGAACGCAAGAACGAAGTCATCGCCGACAACGCCCGCACCGAGGGCGACACCGGTTCGGCCGAGGTCCAGGTCGCGATCCTCTCGGAACGCATCGCCAACCTCACCGAGCACTTCAAGACCCACAAGAAGGACAACCACTCGCGCCGCGGCCTGCTCAAGATGGTCTCGCAGCGTCGTCGCCTTCTTGACCACCTGTCGAAGGTCGATCGCGAGCGCTACACGGCGCTGATCACCAAGCTGAACCTGCGCCGCTAAGAGGCGCCGGGACACGCGGAAGAGTTTTTCGAGGCGCGGGCCATGTCCGCGCCTCGTTCCGCATCCAGAAC
>NZ_DASWNO010000018.1:0-5617 GCF_036399195.1 Brevundimonas sp. | reverse complement strand
ATCCCCGCCCATGCTGACCCTCTTCGCCCTGTCCGCCATCCTGATGCAGGATCCGCCCTCGCCTCCAGCGTCCGGGGATGAGGTGCGTTCCAGCGTCTTCATGGTCAACGGCGCGGGCCATGTGGCGCTCGACAAGGACGGGGACCGCCAGATTTCGCGCGAGGAGTTCGCCGCGCCACTGAACGATCACTTCGTCCGGCTGGACAAGGATGGGGATGGGCGGCTCTCCACCGACGAACTGGCGGCGGGACACGGCGGCGGCGCTCATGAGATAATGCTCCGCCACGGCGCGGGCGGGCCGAACGTGCATCACTTCGAGATGCGACGGCCGATGTCAGGCGCCGGCGGGGATGTGATCATTCAGCGCGGGGAGGGCGGCGAGGTATCGCGAGTTTTTCGCTTCGACCTCGGCGGCGGGGCGGCCGGCGGCGATCATTCGGTGATGCTGCGCGAGCGGGCGGACGGACCAGGAGAGCGGCGTGTCATCCACCAGTTGAGGCGTGACGGCGACACGAGCGCGCCTCGGGTCCGGATCGTGGAGCTGGATGGGCCCGGCGGCGCGGACCGGTCTCTGGACGCGGACGACGACGGCCGGCTCTCGGAGGCTGAGTTCACGGCGCCTCTGCGCGAGGCTTTCGCCCGTATGGACGCCGACCGCTCCGGCTTTGTCGAGGAGGGCGAGCGCGGAGACAACGGCGAGGTCCGCGTCTTCAGGCATCGCATCGAAACCCGCGGAAACGCCGAGGACTGAACGCTCCGGCGACTTCGTGATTTTGAAAGACCCGACATCCCGGCTCTAATGCCGGGATGAATACAGGTCGCCTGTTTCACCGACTGACGGCAGCCGTCGCGCTGGGCCTGATGCTCGGCGCGGCGCCCGCGTCGGCCCAGGCGCCTGCTCCGGCCGCCGCAACCGAGGCTGAGGCTTCGAGCCCGCCGGAGCGTGCTCGCCTGAACCAGCGGGTGTTCGATCACGTCTGGAACGAGGTCCGGCGCGAATACTACGATCCTGGGCTTCACGGCGTCGACTGGGAACAGGCGCGCCGCACCTGGCGGCCGCTGGCGTTGGCTGCCCGGGACGATCGGAGCCTGTACCGGGCCTTGCGCGGCATGCTCGACCTGTTGGACGACGACCATGCCGGCGTCTCGCCGCCCGCCGTGGCGCGGCGGCAGGACCGGCTACGCGAGCGCCGCGCGGCTATCGGGGTCACGCTCCGTCCCGACCCCTCCAACGAGAACGGCTATCTGATCGACCGGGTGCGGGAAGATTCACCCGCCGCCGAGGCCGGCATCGTCGCGGGATGGCGGCTGCTGATCGACCGCGACGCCGCCTGGAGCCCCGAGCGGGATGTGGTCGAAGGCCGGCCGGTCAGCCTGACGCTGATCGACGGCGCCGGCGCCGCCCGGGCTCTCGTCGTCCATCCGCGCGTCCTTGAGCCGCGCCCAGCCTTCACAGCGGATCGTAGCCGTGAGGGCGTGGTGGTCCTGACCATTGAAGGGTTCGAACAGGGGCTGGGCCGCTGGATCGGTGAGCAGCTGGCGGATGTGACGCCCGAGACGGACGTGATCCTCGACCTGCGCGGCAACCCGGGCGGTCGCCTGCTCGAGGCGGATGCGGTGCTCAGCTGCTTCCTGCCGGCGGCCCGGCCATGGGCCACCCGGACACCTCGCAACGGTCGTCGCATTCTGATGAAGACCGGCGGCGGCTGCGGCGCGCTCGACGGCCCGGTCGTCAACGACGTCGCCGTGCTGGTCGACGAACAGAGCCGCAGCGCCGCGGAGCTCACACCCGCCGCTCTGCAGGAGGCCCGTCGCGCCCTCGTCGTCGGCGCCCCGACCGCAGGCGCCGTGCTGATCTCCCAGGAGACGCGGCTGCCGGACGGCGGCCGGTTGACGCTCAGTCGCGCCGACTTCGTCACCTCGGGCGGCGTGAGACTGGAGAAGCGGGGGGTGACGCCCGACATTCTCGCCGCCGCCCCCGGCCCGGACGCGCCGGGCGGTCGCGATCCGGCTCTCGAGGCCGCCATCGCCGCCCTGGCCGCGACGTCGCCCGAACGGGCGGAGGCGCCTCCGGCTGCTCTTTAGGCCCTTACAGGCCGGACCCGCGACGCCGCCAGCCTGGCCCGTTCCCGGGCCTGCTCCACCGTCTCGCCCCGCGCCGTGGCGACGCCCATGCGCCGGCGCTGGTAGCTCTCGGGCTTGCCGAACAGGCGCAGGTCGGCGGTTGGGACGGCCAGCGCCTCGGCCACGCCCTCGAAGGCGATCCCCACTGCGTCCATGCCGCCGTAGATGACCGCGCTGGCGCCCGGTTCACGCAGGGTGACGTCGACCGGCAGACCGAGAATGGCGCGGGCGTGCAAGGCGAACTCGCTCATCGTCTGGGTCGCGAGGGTGACCAGTCCGGTGTCGTGCGGGCGGGGCGAGACCTCCGAGAACCAGACCTGGTCCCCAGCGACGAACAGCTCGACCCCGAACACGCCGAGGCCGCCGAGCGCGTCGGTGACCGTGCGGGCGATCTGCTGAGCGGTCGCGAGGGCGGCCGGGCTCATGGCCTGCGGCTGCCAGCTCTCGACATAGTCGCCGTCCACCTGCCGGTGGCCGATAGGGGCGCAGAAGTCGGTGCGGATGTCGCCATTCGGGCTTCGCGAGCGGACCGTCAGCAGGGTGATCTCGTAGTCAAAGGCGACCCGGCCCTCGACGATGACCGTCGCCGTATCGACGCGGCCCGAAGACTGGGCGTGGTCCCAAGCTGCGCCCGCCTCCGCCGGCAACCTGATCATCGACTGGCCCTTGCCCGAGGACGACATCACCGGCTTGACGAAGACGGGCAGGCCGATCCGCTCAGCCGCCTGCGCCAGCTCCTCCGCGGACCGGGCGAAGGCGTAGGGCGAGGTCGGCAGGCCCAGCTCTTCGGCCGCCAGACGCCGGATGCCCTCGCGGTTCATGGTCAGCTGGGTCGCCCGGGCGGTGGGGATGACGACCGACAGCCCCGCGGCTTCGATCGCCGCGAGTACATCCGTCGCGATGGCCTCGATCTCCGGCACGATGATGTGCGGCGCCTCGGCCAGGATGACGCCGTTCAGGACCTGCGGGTCGGTCATCGGGATGACGTGGCTGCGATGCGCGACCTGCATGGCCGGGGCGTTGGGATAGCGGTCGACGGCGATGACCTCGACGCCGAGACGCTGCAGCTCTATGGCCACCTCCTTCCCCAGCTCGCCCGCGCCCAGCAGCATGACGCGGGTGGCGGTGTCGGACAGGGGGGTGCCGATGCGGCTCATGGTTGGTTCTCGCGCTTCCTCTGGATCAGGTCCCACCCGTTCCCGTACAGGTCTTCGAACACCGCCACCTTGCCGTAGGGCTCGTCTCGCGGCGGCTCCCGGAAGCGAACCCCGGCGGCGGTGAAAGCGGCATGGTCGCGGTCGAAATCGTCCGTCTCAAGAAACAGCCACACGCGGTCACCGGCCTGGGCCCCGATCCTCGCGAGCTGTTCCGTCGTCGTGGCGCGGGCGAGGACGAGACTGGCCTGACCGCCGCGGGGCGTGACCCGGACCCAGCGCTTGTGGCCCTGATCCACGTTCTCGCTCAGATCGAAGCCCAGCCTGCCGACGTAGAAGGCGATCGCCTCGTCATAGTCCCGGACCAGCAGGCTGACAGCCGCCAGATGCGGCATGTTCAGAGCCGCGCTTTCGCCGCGGCGACCACCGCCTCGGCGGTGATGCCGAACTTCTCGTACAGCACCTCGGCCGGGGCGCTGGCGCCGTAGCCGGTCATGCCGACGAAGGCGCCGTCCTCGCCGATGAACCGCTCCCAGCCCTGCTGGATCGCCGCCTCGACGGCGACCCGAACCGTACCTCTGCCAATGACCGAGGCCCGGTAAGCGTCGTCCTGCTGGAAGAACAGCTCAAAGCAGGGCGCCGAGACCACGCGGGTCGGGGCGCCCCCGGCCTCCAGCGTTTCCGCCGCCGCGAGAGCGAGCGGCACTTCCGTGCCCGTGGCGAACAGGGTCACCTTCGCTTCGCCGGTCGCCGGGCGCAGCTCGTAGGCGCCCCTCGCCGAAAGGTTCTGGTCGGAGGCGGTGGTGCGCACGGCGGCGGTTTTCTGGCGCGACAGGGCCAGCACCGACGGCGTCGCCTTATGCTCCAGCGCGATCCGCCAGCACTCCATGGCCTCGACCGTGTCGGCGGGGCGGAAGACCAGCAGGTTGGGAATGGCGCGCAGGGCGGCGAGGTGCTCGACCGGCTGGTGCGTCGGACCGTCTTCGCCGAGGCCGATGCTGTCGTGGGTCAGGACGTGGATGACCCGCGCGCCCATCAGGGCGCCGAGCCGTATCGCCGGACGGCTGTAGTCCGAGAACACCATGAAGGTGCCGCCGTAGGGGATGACGCCGCCGTGCAGCGCCAGCCCGTTCATGGCCGCCGCCATGCCGAACTCCCGGATGCCCCAGTTGACGTAGCGCCCCTCATAGGTCGGCGCGTCGAAAATCGGCGTGCCCTTGACGAAGGTGTTGTTCGAGCCCGTCAGGTCGGCGGACCCACCGATCAGCTCGGGAATGGCGGCGAACAGTTCGTCCAACGCCGCGCCTGAGGCTTGGCGGGTCGCCTGCGCTGGCTTGGTCTCCACCAGTTCGGCGATCCGCGCCTGAAGCTTGTCGAAGGCGCCGGCGGGCAGCTCGCCCTTGAAGGCGCGGGTGAAATCGGCGGCCTGGGCCGAGGCGTTCAGCCGGGCCTCCCACGCCTTGCGCGCCTTGGCCCCGCGGCGGCCGACCTTCTTCCACGCCTGTTCGACCGCCTCGGGCAGCTCGAACGGCTCGTGTTCCCATGAGAGACCGAGGCGGGTCGCGGCGATTTCGGCGGCGCCCAGGGCCGCGCCGTGGGTCTTGTGGCTGCCTTCCATCGTGGCGGCGCCGCGGCCGATCTTGGTGCGGCAGGCGATCAGGGTCGGCTTGTCCTGTTTGGTCGCCCAGGCGAGGGCGGACTTGATCGCCTTCATGTCGTGCCCATCGATCGCCTTAACCGCCCAGCCGGCGGCCTTGAAGCGGGCCTTCTGGTCGGTGGCGTCCGACAGACTGACGGCGCCGTCGATGGTGATGGCGTTGTCGTCCCACAGCACCGTCAGCTTGTTGAGCTTGTAGCGGCCGGCGAGGGTGATCGCCTCCTGCGACACGCCCTCCATCAGGCAGCCGTCGCCCGCGACAACCCAAGTACGGTGATCGACCAGATCGTCGCCGAAGCGGGCGGCCATATGGCGCTCGGCCATGGCGAAGCCGATCGAGGTGGCCAGTCCCTGACCCAGCGGACCGGTGGTGGTCTCGACGCCCGGCATATGGCCGTACTCCGGGTGGCCCGCCGTCTTCGAGCCCCACTGGCGGAAGTTGGACAGCTCCTCCTTCGTCGCGGCCTTGTAGCCGGTCAGGTGCAGCAGGCTGTAGATCAGCATCGAGCCGTGGCCGGCCGATAGGATGAAGCGGTCCCGATCCGGCCATTCCGGGCGGCTGGCGTCGAACTTCAGGAATTTCGAGAACAGCACCGTGGCGACATCGGCCATGCCCATCGGCATGCCGGGGTGGCCGCTCTTCGCCTTCTCCACACCGTCCATCGACAGCACCCGGATGGCG
>NZ_DASWNO010000017.1:0-19043 GCF_036399195.1 Brevundimonas sp. | reverse complement strand
AGGATGCGGTCCACCGCCGGCTTGTCCAGCGCCGGCTCGGCCATCAAGGCGGCGAACACCGGCAGATACTTGCCCTGCGCATGGGCCGCCTGGGCGGCGCGGGCGGCGTAATGCGACAGGTCCTCGTCGCCGCGATCCAGGATGGGCCAGTCCTTGAACACGAACCGCACATCCGGGTGGCTCTGCATCAGGCGCAGCACGTCCGGCGCCGTCGCCTTGCACCCTGGGCACCTGAAGTCGAAGAATTCGATCACGGTGACCCTGGCGTCGGCCGGACCGAAGGCCGGGTCGCTCGAGCCCACCGCCAGCAGCGCCGGGTTGGCGGCGGCGCTGGCGTTGATCGCGGCCGTGCGGTCGCCGTCCTGCTTGGCCTGCAAGGCCTCGCTTGCCTCCTGCAGAATTTCGGGATTGTTCAGCAGGTACGCCCGAACCCGTCCGTCGAAATCCCTTCCGTTCAGATATGGCGCCGCGGCCAGCCCCAAGGCGAGCACCGAGACGGCCAGGGCCGCCATGCTGGCGCGGGGGCGGGAGAAGAATCCGCCGTCTCGCGCGGGTGCGGGGGCCGGATCGGGCGCGTCGGTCATTCAGGTCTCCGGGGAGGGCCGGTCAGCCGGCTGCGGCAGGGACAACCGCGGGCCGGTCGCGCCGCTGGTTCCGACGGTCAAGAGCATCAACGTCATCCTGGGTGGCGCCCGAGGCGAAGACGATGTCCATCGCCCGCGTCCATTCTGACGAGCCGGGGGTTAGCAGGTCGCGGGCCCGAAGGGCGAACTGGGTGGCCTGCGTCTCGGCGCCCATGGCGAAATACATCTCGGCCGAGGCCAGCCGGGCCTCGCCCTCCTTGTTCTGGCTCGCATAGGCTTGGCTGAGCAGGCGCCATCCAAGGGTGTTGTCACGTTCCATGGCGGTCGCCCGCCGCAGCTGCGTCACCGCCTCTTCCAGCTTGGCGGGATCGCCGGCCTCGATCAGGGCGTGGCCGAGATTGACCCGCAGCAGGGGTGCGTCGGGCTTCAGCTCGACCGAGCGTTGATGGGCGCCGATGGCCTCCGCGGCCCGCCCTTCCTCGAACAGAATCTGCCCTTTCAACTCCCAGAAGTAGGGGTTGTCCGGCTGCTCGGCGAGGAACTCGTCCACGGCCGCCAGCGCCTTCTCCGTCTGGCCGTCGCGATACCAGGCGATGGCGCGGGCGTATCGGGCGGGCAGGGACGTGTCGCTTTCGGGATAGTCGCGCAGCGTCTGGTTCGGCGCATCCATGAAGGCGTGGATCTTGGCGAGGACGAGAGCGTGCTGCGCCAGTCGCTCGGGGCTGTCCGTCCGGGCATAGTTCGACTGTTCCGTCACGAACCGGCGCAGGTTCTCGATGCGGTCGGACGACAGCGGGTGGCTGCGGAAATAGGGGAAGCGCCGGGCGTCGGAGAAGACCTCCTGCGAGCGGAAATTCTCGAAGAAGGTGACCAGCCCACGCCCCGATTCGCCAGCGTTCTGCAGGGCGCGCGCTCCGGTGTTGTCGGCCTCGCCTTCCTGATGGGTCATGTAGCGCAATGCGCTGAGAGTGCCGAAATACTGGCTGTTGCCCAGCAGCACCGCGCCCGCGTCGGGAGCCCCGGCGGCGATGGCCAGGGCGCCCAGCGCCATGGTCATCAGCATGGGCTGCATCCCGGCCCCCTGGGCGCCGTCGCGCAGGGTGTGGCGGTTCTTGATGTGTCCGGCCTCGTGCGCGATCACGCCCAGCAGCTCGTTGGGGTTGCGGGTCTTCAGGATCAGGCCGGTGTTCACGCCGAGAATGCGCCCGCGCGTCGCGAAGGCGTTCAGATCGTTCTCGTTGATCAGCAGGATCTCGACCTCCGAGGGTTCGAGTCCCATGGCGGTGAAGACCGGATCCGACCAGTCGTGGATGATCTCCTCGATCTCGGTGTCGCGGATGGCGCTCTGGGCCGAGGCGGGGGCCGCGGCGGTCAGGCACAGGCCGAGAGCGGCGGCGGCCACGGACAGGCGGACGGCGATGCGGGACGGCCAGTTCAAGAACGAACTCCTCTTACCCAGTCTGCGCCCACCCCATCCGATGCTCACAACCTAATCACGGCCTTTCAGCGGCGCCACCATCCGCGCTTCGGCTTCTCGGGCGGCGCGACGATCTGGTTCGGGTCTTCCGCGACGAGGGCGGCGACGTCGATCGGCTGCGAAACCGGCGCGGGTGCGGCGGCGGGCGCGACGATCGCCTCAGGCTGCGGCGCCGCCTCAGCCTCCTGCGACGCCTGTTCCGACGCGACAGGTTCAGGCTCCGCCTCAGGTGGCGGAGTGTCCGCTTCGGCCCTCTCCGTCACCGCGTCGGCGTCCACCTCACCGGCGGCTGCGGCCGAAACCTTGCGCCGCACCCGACGGCGCTTGGGCTCTTCCGCGATAGGAACCGGAGCGATGTCCGCCTCGTCGTTCGCGGCTGCCATCGGCGTCTCCGGCGCCCCCTCAGGCGGCATGCCTTCGTTGGTGGCGCGCGCCTCGACGCGGTTTTCCTGAGGCAGGGCCTGATCGCCGCGATCCCGGCCGCGGCCGCGGCCGCGGCGGCGGCGCGAGCGGGGCCCGCGGTCGCCGGTCTCGCCTTCGGGACGTTCGCCGATGATCTCCTCGACGTCGCCCGCGGGGGTGGCGTCGCCCTCGGCGCGCGGTTCGGCGCGCTCGGGATTGATCGGATCGAACCAGACGTAGGGGTCCTCGAGCGAGGGCGTCCGGCCGCGCACCCAGTTGAAGCCGTCGCGCTCGCCGCCTTCTTCGCGCACCCGACGTCCGCCGCGGCGGCCTCGCCGGCGACGGCGGCCGCTCTCGCTGTCGTCCTCGTCGTCACTCGCGGCCAGAGCCGGGGCGGGGGCGGCAGCCTCTTCCGCCGCGCCATCAGCGCCGTCGCGACGACCGCCGCGACGGCGGCGACCGCGACCGCGACCGCTTTCGCCTTCGGCGCGTTCAGTGCGCTCGCGCGGCTCGCCTTCGACCGCCGGCTCATCGTCGGAGTCTTCGTCGTCGGCGATGAACTCCTCGTCGTCGCCGTCGTCCTCATCGTCGTAGGCGCTGTCGTCGAAATCGTCGTCGAGGTCGATGAAGGCTTCAGGACGCTCGGGGACGAAGTCCTCATTGCTCTCGGTGCGCTCGAGCGCGTGCTCGCCCTGGCCGAGGGTGTCGTCGATCAGGATGACGACGTTCAGGCCCCGCTGCGTCATCAGACGCTGCAGGTAGTCGCGCTTGTGATTCAGGATGTAGAGCGCGACTGCGGTGCAGAGGCGCAGGTTGACCGAGCCGGCGCCGTTCTTGCCGGCCTCGATGTCAACGGCCCGGAGCGTCATCAGGGCCGCGCTTTCGGCCGAGCGAACGCGTCCGGCGCCCTGGCAGTGCGGGCAAGCCTCTGTGGCCCCCTCTATCACGCCGAGTCGGCGGCGCTGGCGGCTGATCTCCATCAGTCCGAAGCCCGAGATGCGGCCCATCTGGATGCGGGCCCGATCCTTGGCCAGCGCGTCCTTCAGCACCTTTTCGACGGTGCGGTTGTTCTTCGACTCATCCATGTCGATGAAGTCGATGACGATCAGGCCGGCGAGGTCTCGCAGGCGCAGCTGGCGGGCCGCCTCGACGGCCGCTTCCATATTGGTCTTGGTGGCGGTGGCCTCGACGTTGCGTTCCTTGGTCGAACGGCCTGAGTTGACGTCGATGGCGACCAGCGCCTCGGTTTGGTTGATCACCAGATAGCCGCCCGAGGGCAGCGGCACGACCGGCTGGTGAATCTGGGTCAGCATCTCTTCGATGCCGTTGGTCGCGAACAGCGGCCGCGCGCCCTGGTACAGGTGCACCTTCTTCGCCTGCGAGGGCATCAGAACGCGCATGAAGTCGCGCGCTTCCTTGAAGCCCTCGACGCCCTCGACCTGGATCCCGTCGAAATCCTTGTCGAACATGTCGCGCACGGCGCGGCGGACGAGGTTTTCCTCTTCGTAGATAACCGAGGGAGCGTTTGACTTCAGCGTCGTCTCGCGGATCGTCTCCCACAGGCGCAGCAGATATTCGTAGTCGCGCTTGATCTCTGCCTTGGTGCGCTTGGCGCCGGCTGTGCGGATGATCAAGCCCATGCCCTGAGGCACGTGCAGGGCGGCCGCCGCAGCCTTCAGGCGTTTGCGGTCGGACGCCTGTGTGATCTTGCGGGAGATGCCGCCGCCCTTGCCGGTGTTCGGCATCAGGACGCAGTAGCGGCCGGCCAACGAAAGCCACGTCGTCAGGGCCGCGCCCTTGCCGCCACGCTCGTCCTTGACGACCTGGACCAGCATGACCTGCCGGCGCTTGATGACGTCCTGGATTTTGTAGCGGCGCATCAGGCGGCGCTTCAGCCGCTCTTCCTCGGCCATGCCGCCTTCAGACTCGTCGTCGCTGTCGCGGGCGTGCTCGTCGTGGTCGTCGTCTTCCGAGTGCGCCTCGGCCATGATGGCTTCGCGGTCGGCGACCGGAATCTGGTAGTAGTCGGGGTGGATTTCGTTGAACGCCAGAAAGCCGTGGCGATTGCCGCCGTATTCGACGAAGGCGGCCTGCAGGCTGGGCTCTACCCGAACGACCTTGGCGAGATAGATGTTGCCGCGAAGCTGCCGCTTCGCGCGGGACTCAAAGTCGAATTCCTCGACTTGACGGCCCTCGACGATCGCAACGCGGGTCTCTTCCGCGTGCGCCGCGTCGATCAACATTGTCTTTGACATGGATATTTTCTCTCTGGCGCGCTCGGCCCGGCCCTCGGAGGGGGCAGGCGGCTCGCCGAATGGGATTGCGGGCGGGCGCAGGCGAAATCCCGTCGCCGCGGCGAAGGCCGCAGGCGATGTCGGTCGTATCCGACCGGAAGGGAGCGCAGGCGATGGAGCCCATGGGGTTCAGTACGGTCCTGGGGCCGAACGCGCCGTCTGAGGGGGCGTCCCGGACCCGGTCGTCGAATCGGCGGGGCAAACCACGCCGGCTCTCGGATCGGTGAAAGTCATGCCGCGAGGAGGGCGCGTCCGGCCTGTATGCAGGGGACGCGATCGATCGCGAGCGAAACAAGCATAGGCAGGACGGTCGTGAATTAAAAGCCGGGCCGGCTTTAACGGCTTGGCGACGACGTTGGGCGAGGATGCCACCAACCAAGAAAAGGTGGGTCGCCGTCGAATGTACGGGCTGTTGCGTATCAGGGTGTCGGGCTGGGGGCCGCGCGAGTGGGCGATGACGGCGCTCGCCTTCGTCGTCATCTGCGTCGGACTCCTGGCGGCCGGGCGCGGTCTCGCATCAGGCGCTGTCGGCGAGGTGTTGCGTGTCCGGCTGGGAGGCGACGCGGCCCACACCCGTGTCGTGGTCGATCTGGATCGCACGTCCCGCGGGCAGGTGATCCAGTCCGGCGACGCCGGCAAGGTCGTCGTATCGCTGGCGGGGGTCGCCCCGCCGCGCGGGCTCGAGGGTGCGGGAACAGGCCTCGTCCGCGGCTGGCGCGTCGCCGGCGCCGGCGCCGCATCGCGTGTCGAGCTGGACCTCGCCGCCAGCGCCGAAATCGAGCGGCGGTTCGTCCTGCCGCCGGGGGACGGCATCGCGCACTATCGCTACGTCATCGACCTGAAGGCGACGGGCCGCGCCCTCGCGCCGTCTGCGCGCGTACCCGAATCGCGGGCGGCGCGACCGGCCGAAAAGCCGCTGATCTTCATCGACGCGGGCCACGGTGGTCGCGATCCCGGGGCGCGCGGCGCGGCGGTCAATGAGAGCGCGGTCACCCTGGCCGCGGCCCAGGCGCTGAAGCAGGAGCTGGAGCGCACCGGCCGGTACCGGGTGCGTATGACTCGCGACAGCGACGCCTATGTTCACCTGAACCGCCGTGTCGCCATTGCCCGGCAGGCCGGCGCCGACCTGTTCATTTCGTTGCATGCGGACGCGGGCGCTGATCCAGCGACGCGCGGCGCCTCCGTCTACACCCTTTCCGAGCAGGGCGCGGGCCGGGCGGTGCGTGAGTTCACCCGCGGAGATAACTGGCAGCGCAGCCTGAACCTGCCGGGGCGCGACCCGTCGGTTGACCGCATCCTGCTCGACATGACCCAGCGCGCCACCCAGAACCGATCGGCCCAGCTGGCCCGGACGCTGCTGGGCGAGCTTGAGGGCGCCGATCACCCGCTGCTGCGCCGCAGCCACCGCGACGCCGGCCTCGCCGTGCTGCTGGCTCCCGACGTGCCGGCAGTGCTGCTGGAGATGGGCTTCATCACCAATCCCGAGGACGAGCGGCTGCTCAACGACGCCCGCGCCCGCCGCCGTCTGATGCGCGCCGTGGCCGAGGGCATCGACCGCTACTTCCGCGAACCCGCAGGGGCCGTGCAGATGGCTTCCGCCGGAGCCTCCGGTCAGCCCTGACCGATCCTATCGCATGGCGGGGTGCGAAGTCCGGCTGAAGCGACTATCTGGCGGCCATGCGTCTGCGCGTCGTCGATTTGGAAACCACCGGCGGAGATCGCACCTCGGAAATCATTGAGGTCGGGATCGTGGACGTCGTTCCAGACGGGGAGGGGTGGCGCGCCCTGCCGCCGGTGACCCGGCTGTTCCGCCCGCGCGGCGAGATATCGTTCCACGCCATGGCGGTTCACCACCTGACGCACGAACATTTCTGCGACGACGACCCGCACTGCGACGAGATGCTGCTGCGGGAGATGTTTCTGGCCGAGCGCGCGGACGTCATGGTGGCCCACAGCGCCCGGTTTGAGCGCGGTTTCATCGCCGACACGGCGACCGGCGGTCTTCCCTGGATATGCACCGTGCGTTCAGCCAAGGCCGTCTGGCCGCAGGCGCCGGGGCATTCCAATCAGGTGCTGCGCTACTGGAGGGGTCTCTCGCTCGACCCTGCCTTGGCCAATCCTGCGCACCGGGCGGGACCCGACGCCTGGGTGACAGCGCACCTGCTGATCGACATGCTGAAGGAGGCGACGGTCGAGCAGTTGCTGGCCTGGACGGCCGAGCCGCGCCGTCTGGATCGCATCCCGTTCGGCAAGCATCGCGGCAAACCGTGGTCCGAGCCGCCCGAAGACTACCTTCGCTGGATGGCCGCGCAGGCTGATATGGACGCCGACGCCGTGTCCGCCGCGCGACAGGAGCTGGAGCGTCGCGCGGGGGCTCTGGCGAAGGCGGGCGACGCGGGCTAAACCCGTCGCCGGGCCGCCTTTCGGAGACTGTAGTGAAGATTGCCGAACGCTGGTTCGTTATGGCGGGCGTCGCGCTGCTGGGCGCGATCGCGCTGGCGGGGCTGCTCGTCGCCGTCTATGCGGCCTGGCTGTTCCACGACCTTCCCGACGCCTCCGAACTGGCCGACTACCGACCCGCCACGGCGACCCGTGTCTACGCCGGCGACGGCACCCTGATCGGTGAGTTCTCCGACGAGCGCCGCATCTACGTGCCGTATGAGCAGGTGCCGGAGCCGGTGATCCAAGCCTTCCTTGCGGCCGAGGACCGGAACTTCTTCAACCACGGCGGCATCGACGTCGGCGGGGTCGGCCGGGCGATGTTCAAGAATGTCTTCAACGCCGCCACGGGCCGACGACTCGAAGGCGGCTCCACCATCACCCAGCAGGTGGCGAAGAACGTCCTGCTGAACAACGAGAGCAGCCTGAACCGCAAGGTCAAGGAAGCCATCCTCGCCAATCGTCTGGAAGCAACGCTGACAAAGCAGCAGATCCTCGAGCTCTATCTGAACGAGATTTTCCTGGGCTACCGCTCCTATGGCGTGGCGGCGGCGGCCTACAACTATTTCGGCAAGTCGCTGAGCCAGCTGAGCTCTGACGAGGCCGCCTTCCTCGCTGCCCTTCCCAAGGGGCCCAACAACTATCACCCCAAACGCCATCCGGGCGCGGCCAAGGGCCGGCGCGACTGGGTGCTGGGCGAGATGAACCAGAGCGGCTGGCTCACCGATGAGCAAACCGCCGCCGCACGGGCGCGCCCGCTGATCACCCAGGACGCGCCGCGACGGGCGCAGTACGCGGACGCTGACTTCTTCGTCGAGGAGGCCCGTCGACGCGCCATCGCCCAGTTCGGCAAGGAAGAGGTCAACCGCGGCGGCTATTACATGCGCACGACGCTGGACCCGTCGTTGCAGTCGGCGGCGCGCGACGCCCTGATGAAGGGGCTCGAGAACTACGACCGCCGCCACGGCTGGCGCGGCGCGTGGGGCACAACCGACTTTTCCGAAGGCTGGCAGGAGCGGGCGCTGGCGGAAACCGCGCCGCCGGAACGGCGAGCCTGGCGGGCCGCGGCGGTCGAGGAGGTCTCCGGCAACTCGGTGCGCATCCGCACCGCGCGCGAAGACCGGACCGGCACGCTTCTGGTCGAGGACGCCGCCTGGGCCAACGCCAACCGACAACTGCGCCGGGGCGACCTGATCTTCGTCGAGCCGTCGGGCGGCCAGTACGCCCTGAAACAGGTGCCGAGCGTCAACGGCGCGCTGGTCGCCATCGAGCCGCACTCGGGCCGGGTGCTGGCCATGGTCGGCGGCTACTCCTACGCCCTGTCCAGCTTCAATCGCGCCACCCAGGCCGAGCGGCAGCCCGGCTCCGCGTTCAAGCCGTTCGTCTATGCGACGGCGCTGGAGGGCGACTACACGCCGGCCTCGATCGTGCTCGACGCGCCGATCAGCTTCGCCGGCGGCCCGAACGGCGGCCGCTGGAGCCCCGAGAACTACAGCCGCGAATACTACGGCCCGCAGAGCCTGCGGCGCGGCCTCGAACTGTCGCGCAACGTCATGACCGTGCGGCTGGCCCAGGCTATCGGCATGCGCAACGTGGTCGACCTGTCGCGCAAGATGGGCGTGGCCGACAACCTGCAGCCCAACCTGTCTGTCTCCCTCGGCGCGGGCGAGACCACGCCCTTCAAGCTCACCGCCGCCTACGCCGCCTTCATCAACGGCGGCCGCCGCATCGATCCCTACCTGATCGAGATGGTTCAGGACCGGAACGGCGAGACCATCTTCAGCGCGGACCGCCGACGTTGCCGCGACTGCGAGCGCCCCTTCACCGGTCAGGAGTCGCCGCGGCTGGAACAGCGCGGGACGCAGGTGATCGATCCGATCACCGCCTATCAGATCAGCTCAATGCTGGCGGGGGTGGTGCAGCGCGGCACCGCGGCCAGCGCCGCCAGCCTCGGCCCTTGGGTCGGCGGCAAGACCGGCACCACCAACGAGTACCGCTCGGCCTGGTTCGTCGGCTTCTCGTCCGACATCGTGGTCGGGGTCTTCATCGGCTTCGATGACAACCGCCCGCTGGGCTCCGGCGAGACCGGCGCCACGGGACCTGTGCCCGTGTTCCGGGAGTTCATGGAGGCGGCTCTGCGCGAGCGTCCGGCGCGCCCGTTCGTGCGGCCGAAGAACGCGATCTTCCGCACCGTGAACGGCATCGAGGAGGCCTTCCGGCCCGGCACCGAGCGCCGCCGCGAGGAAGAGCGCCGCGCCCCGGTCCGTCAGGTCCCGACCGGTCCGCAGAACTACGAAGAGGTGGTCCGCCGCGAGCAGGAGGGACCGGCTGCGGCCCCGCCGTCCGCCCCGCCGCCCGCGACCCCGCCGCCGCCGAAGAAGGAACCGGCGGAGGATTTGAGCGGGCTCTACTGAGTGGCTGGTGGCTAGTGGCGAGTGGTTAGTGGCTGGTCGGCGTCTGTGAGGCCGCGCTGGCGGCGCCGCCCTTCCGCAGGCCGTGAAGCTTCAACCGCCAGCCACTAGCCACTAGCCACTTCCCCCGGCGCGCTCTATGTCCGCGCTCCACCATCATATCGCCGGAGAATGCGATGAGACCGGATGTCGAGGCCATGAAGGCCGACATCGAGCAGAGCATCGCTCTGCTCAGGAGGCGTCTTTGACTGGGATGTCGCGCTTCGAAAACTCGATGAGCTGAACGCCCGGGTCGAGGACCCGACGCTGTGGAACGACCCCGAGGCCGCTCAGGCGGTGTCACGCGACCGCTCGCGGCTCGAAACCCAGATCAACACCGTCCGCCAGATGGAAACCGGGCTGGAGGAGGGCGTCATGCTCTCCGAAATGGCCGACGAGGAAGGCGACGAGGGGACGCTCGAAGAGGCGCGCGCTCAGCTTAAGGCGATCAAGGACCGGGCGGCGCGGGCCGAGCTGGAAGCCTTGCTGTCCGGGGAGGCCGACGCCAACGACGCCTATCTCGAGGTCAACTCCGGCGCCGGAGGCACCGAGTCCAACGACTGGGCCGGCATGCTGCTGCGCATGTATTCGCGCTGGGCCCGGGCGCACGGCTACGAGGTCGAGATCGAGGCCGAAGAGTCGGGTGAACAGGCCGGCATCAAGTCGGCGACCATCCTGATCAGCGGGCCCAACGCATATGGCTGGCTGAAGTCGGAATCGGGCGTGCACCGGCTGGTCCGCATCAGTCCCTATGACGCCGCCGCCAAGCGCCACACTTCCTTCGCCTCGATCGGGGTTTCGCCGGTGGTGGACGACACCATCGAGATCGACATCAATCCCGCAGACGTGCGCACCGACACCTATCGCGCCTCGGGCTCGGGCGGTCAGCACATCAACAAGACGGACTCGGCGGTGCGCCTGACGCACATTCCCACCAACACCGTCGTGGCCTGTCAGGCCGGCCGGTCGCAGCACCAGAACCGCGAGCAAGCCTGGAAGATGCTGCGCGCGCGCCTGTACGAGCTCGAGCTGCAGAAGCGCGAGGCGGCGGCGCAGGCGCTGGCCGACGCCAAGACCGACATCGGCTGGGGCCACCAGATCCGCAGCTACGTCCTGCAGCCGTATCAGATGGTCAAGGACCTGCGCACCAACGTCGAGACCTCGGACACGCAGGGGGTCCTGGACGGCGATCTGGACGCGTTCATGGGCGCGGCGCTGGCGGCGCGCGTGGGGGAGACGCGCGGCAGCACGGTGGAATAGTTTGGCGCAGCCTCGTCCTTCCGGGGCGGGTCGGCGCAGCCGGGCCCGAACCCGGAACCCAGGCGTTCGAGCTCGGACGGCGGAAGCTCCTGCCGCAGGAACCCGATCCCCTGGATTCCGGGTTCCGCTGCGCGGCCCCGGAATGACGGTCAAATGTCAGGCCGGTTTGGCTTCGGCCTTGATCCCGGGCATGGCCGGCGGCACCGGCTTTTCAGGCTGATAGCGTTCCGGCTTCGCCGGCGCCTCCATCGGCGGCTCGATCGAGGCGGCGGCCAGCGGCAGTTCGCGCTTGGCCTGGATGGAGCGGCCCTGGAACCAGGCGCCCGGCTCGATGGCCAGCTGCTCCTGGGTGATGTCGCCCTCGACGCGGGCCGTCGCCAGCAGGCGTACCGCCTTGCCGGTGATCGAGCCCGACACCCGGCCGCGCACCTCGACCTGATCGGCGGTGATCGAGCCCTCAATGGAGCCGCTCTCGCCGATGATCACGCGCGACAGGCGCACGTCGCCCTTCAGCGTCCCGTCGACCTGCAGGTCCCCGCCGCCGGAAATATTGCCCTCGTAGCGGACGCCGGCGGTGAGGGTGGAGAGGTTGGTCGACCGGACCGGCCCCGACGACGTGGCGGGCGGCGCCGCCGGCCGCGCGGGCTCCAGCGCCCGGCCCTCGGGCTGGGGCGTCCGGTCGCTCATCGACGGGATGTTGAAGTTCCCGTCCTCGGGCTTGCTCCGGTTGAACATGATCGTCTCCGCCTTGATAAGCCTGACAGGCCCCCGCCCAGCGGCGGCAGTTAGGGACAACATCGCGGCCGGGGCAAGCGAAGAGTCGCCGATCAGGCCTCCGAGACGGCCGCCAGCACCTCGGCGGCGTGACCCTTCACCTTCACCTTGCGCCAGACCCGCCGGACGATGCCCTCGCCGTCGATCAGGAAGGTCGCGCGTTCGACGCCCATATAGCTGCGGCCGTACATCGACTTCTCGACCCAGACGCCGAACGCCTCGGTGACGTCGCCCGGTTCGTCCGAGGCGAGAATGAGCTTCAGGTCGTGTTTGGCCTTGAAACGATCGAGCTTCCTTACCGGGTCGCGCGAGACGCCGATCACGGTCGCCCCGGCGGCCGCGAAATCATCGGCCAGCGCGGAGAAATCCTGGCTCTCCGTGGTGCAGCCGGGCGTGTCGGCCTTCGGATAGAAATAGAGCACGACCGTGAGGCCCTTCAGGCTGGCGGCCGTGACACGACCGCCGTCGCTGCTCGCCATATCGAAGGCGGGGGCTTTCGAGCCTTCGGTGATCCCGGTCATCTTCTTCCTCCGTTATCCTCGGGCTTGACCCGAGGATCAGATGTTGATGCGGGCTAAGCGTCAGGGACGGCCCGCTGACTGATGCTCCATGACCCTTGACGGAGCGCCGGATCGTCTGGCCCTCGGGTCAAGCCCGAAGGTGACGGCGGGGACTAGACGGGTCTGACCAGCACGATCTTCTTCTTCCCGGCCGCCAGCTTCAGCACCCCGTCCGCGCTGATGTCGGCGGCTGCGGTCAGCCGGGCGCCGTCGGTCACCACCTCATCGTTCAGGCGCAGCCCGCCGCCCTGCGCAAGCCGGCGGGCCTCGCCATTGGAGGCGGTCAGCCCGGCCCGCGCGGCGACGGCGGCGATCATCGCGCCGACCACCTCGTCGCGCGGCAGCTCCACGGTCGGCAGGTCCATCGAGGTCCGGCCCTGCTCGAAGGCCGATTCCGCCGTGGTTCGCGCCTTCGCCGCCTCGTCCGCCCCATGCAGCATCGCCGTCGCCTCGTCGGCCAGAACCTTCTTGGCGTCGTTGATGGCCGCGCCGTCCAGCGCTTCCAGCCGCGCGATCTCGTCCAGAGGCAGGTCGGTGAACAGGCGCAGGAATCTGCCCACGTCAGCGTCGTCCACATTCCGCCAGAACTGCCAGTAGTCGTACGGGCTCAGCTGTTCGGCGTTGAGCCACACCGCGCCTTGGGCCGTCTTGCCCATCTTGCCGCCCGAGGCCGTGGTCAGCAGGGGGGTGGTCAGGCCGAAGGCGGCCTTGTGATCGACGCGGCGAACCAGATCGACGCCGGAGACGATGTTCCCCCACTGGTCGGAACCGCCCATCTGCAGCGTGACGTTGCGGGCGCGGTTCAGCTCGAGGAAGTCCACCGACTGCATCAGCATGTAGTTGAACTCGAGGAAGGTCATCGGCTGCTCGCGTTCCAGCCGCAGCTTGACCGAGTCGAAGGCCAGCATCCGGTTGACCGTGAAATGCGTGCCGTAGTCGCGCAGGAACTGGATGTAGCCGTAGGTCGACAGCCACTGATCGTTGTCGAGCGTCACCGCGTCGGTCGGGCCGTCGCCGAAGGTCAGGAATTTCTCGAACACGGTGCGGATCGAGGCGATGTTCGACTGAATGGTCTCGTCGGTCAGCTGCGGCCGCGAGGCGTCCTTGCCGGTCGGGTCGCCCACCTTGGTCGTGCCGCCGCCCATGAGGACGATGGGCTTGTGGCCGGCCTGCTGAAGCCGGCGCAGCATCATGATCTGGATCAGGCTGCCGACGTGCAGCGAGGGGGCCGTGGCGTCGAAGCCGATGTAGCCGCTGATCACCCCCGAGGCCGCGGCCTCGTCGAGTTCGGCCGGATGGGTGACCTGATGGATGTAGCCGCGCGCCTGCAGGGTCTGGAGAAATGCGGACTTGAAGGCGGTGTCGGTCATCGGATCAGGCTTGGCTTGGGAGGGAAGGGGCGTGTAGCACGGCCGCCGTCCGGACCGAACCGCCGTTACCTTGCTTTCGTCATTCCGGGCGAAGCGCAGCGAAGACCCGGAACCCAGCGGCGCGCGCGAGCGCGAACCTGTCGGGAGCGCTGACCCGTCCCATATGCCTTGTCCCGAAAGCCGGTGTTTCGCCGCCGTCGCGGCGCCGCTGGGTCCCGGATCGCGCCGCTTTGCGGCTTGTCCGGGATGACGACAGAAAGGCGGTATTGTCCTGTTGACCGGCGTCAAGGGCGGGGTATCGCTTGGATATGCGCTTGACCCTTCAGCCACATCCTACTTCGCCCCTTGGTCCCGTCGAACAAATCGTAGCGCATTTCGAGCGCGTGAATCGTTTCCGACTTCGGGCCCGCTTCGAGCTGCGAGGAGCGATTTCGCAGGTGGTTTGGCCGGCGTCAGTGCTCGGCGGCCGTGCGGACGACCTCTGGCGAACGACCTGCTTCGAGGCGTTCCTGGCAGGCGATGCCGCGTACTGGGAGTTCAACTTTTCCCCGTCCCAGCAATGGGCGTCATACAGTTTCGACGCATACCGCTCGGGCCAAAGACAGGCCGCCGAGGTCGCGTCCCCGGCTCAACTGGAGCTCGAAGAACATTACGCGGAGCTGGAGGTCACCTTCGAGCGGCCGCCGGGGGTCTCTCATCTGGGCCTGTCCGCCGTGATCGAGTCAGCCGACGGCGCGATGAGCTATTGGGCCCTCGCTCATCCGTCGGCTAAGCCGGACTTCCATCACCCCGACTCCTTCGTTCTGGACCTGCCATGAAGACCGGCCTCGACCGCCTGCTGTCCGACCCCGCGCTGCGGGCGCCGCTGAAGGGGAGGCGGGTGGCCGTGCTCGGGCACCCGGCGTCGGTGACCGCCGACCTGACTCATTCGCTGGATGCGCTGGCGGCCTGTCCGGACCTCACCTTGAGCGCCGCCTTCGGTCCTCAGCACGGCATGCGCGGCGACCTGCAGGACAATATGATGGAGTCGCCGGACTTCACCGATCCGCGGCTCGGCATTCCGGTTTTCAGCCTCTACGGCGAGGTGCGGCGGCCCACCGGCCAGGCGATGGGCACTTTCGACGTGCTGCTGGTGGACATGCAGGACTTGGGCTGCCGCATCTACACCTTCATCACCACCCTGCTCTACGTGCTTGAGGCGGCGGCGCAGCACGGCAAGACGGTGTGGGTGCTGGACCGGCCGAACCCCGCCGGGCGGCCGGTCGAGGGGCTGACCCTTCGCCCGGGCTGGGAGAGCTTTGTCGGCGCAGGCCCGATGCCGATGCGGCATGGGATGACGCTGGGCGAACTGGGCCTGTGGTTCATCGACCGCTTCAAGCTGGACGTCGACTACCGCGTGATCGAGATGGAAGGCTGGCGGCCCGAAGAGGGCCCCGGCTACGGCTGGCCGCTGCTGGAGCGGGAGTGGATCAACCCCAGCCCCAACGCCCCGAACGTCTCGATGGCGCGGGCCTACGCCGGGACGGTGATGCTGGAGGGCACGACCCTGTCGGAGGGCCGAGGCACCACCCGGCCGCTGGAGCTGTTTGGCGCGCCCGACATCGACGCACGGGCGGTGATCGCGGAGATGCAGGCGTTCGCTCCAAACTGGCTGGAGGGGTGCGTCCTGCGCGACTGCTGGTTCGAGCCGACGTTCCACAAGCACGTCGGCACGCTGTGCCACGGGGTGCAGATGCACGTCGCCGGCCCCGCCTACGACCACGAGGCCTTCCGGCCGTGGCGGGTGCAGGCGCTGGCGTTCAAGGCGATCCGGCGGCTGTATCCCGACTACGCCCTGTGGCGGGACTTCCCGTACGAGTATGAGTTCGGGAAACTGGCGATCGACGTGATCAACGGTGGGCCTGCGCTGCGCGAGTGGGTCGACGATCCGGCATCCACGGCCGCTGATCTGGACGCGCTGACGCTGCCGGACGAGGCGGCTTGGCTGGAAGAGCGGAAGCCGTTCCTGCTGTATTGAGGCGCCGTTCCTTTCGTCATCCTCCGGCGAGCGGAGCGAGACCGGGGGACCCAGCGGCGCCGAAGGCGATCTGCTCAGGCAGTCTGTGGTGAACAGCGAGCTTCCGACAGTGTCGCGCTGCCGCGCGCCGCTGGGTCCCCCGGTCTGCGCCGCTCCGCGGCTTGCCGGAGGATGACGAGAAAGAACTGCGGATGGGTGAAGCCTAGGCCGGCTTCTCTTCCAGCCGCTTGTCCAGATACGCCCCCACGCGCCGCTCCACCGCGTCGATGTGGTTCTGCCAGAAGTGGGTCGCGCCTTCTTCGAGCTCGTAGTCGATGACGATGCCTTTCTGGGTGCGCAGCTTGTTGACCACGCGCTCGACCTCGACCGGCGGGACGACGGTGTCGTTGGTGCCGTGCAGGAACAGGCCCGAGGCCGGGCAGGGGGCCAGAAAGCTGAAGTCGTACATGTTCGACGGCGGCGAGACCGAGATGAAACCGTCCGTCTCGGGCCGGCGCATCAAGAGCTGCATGCCGATGTAGGCCCCGAACTGATAACCGCCGACCCAGGTCTGGGAGGCGCCGGGGTTGTTGGACTGCAGCCAGTCCAGCGCGGTGGCCGCGTCGGCCAGCTCGCCGATGCCGCTGTCGAACTCGCCCTGCGACTTGCCGACGCCGCGGCTGTTGTAGCGCAGGGTGGCGAAGCCGCGCTTCTGGAACAGCTGGTACAGGGTCACGGTGACCGGGTTGTTCATGTGCCCGTTCGCCTTGGGGTGCGGATGCAGGATCAGGGCGATCGGCGCGTTCGGGCGCTTGCCCGGGGAATAACGGCCTTCGATGCGGCCGGAGGCGCCGGGCAGGATGACTTCAGGCATGGGCGGACGAAAATCCCGTGTTCGAGTGTCATTTCGCACCTGCGTAATACTTGACCGCAGCGGTAGGACTTTCTAAGTCCCGCGTGCGCGCCGACGCCTTTGCGAAGGCGCGGGTTCTAGCACAGGACCCCCGAAAAGCGCGCGGTTTTTGAAGGTGCGCGATGCGTCTGTCGACCAAGGGACGATACGCCGTGATGGCGATGGCCGATCTGGCCCGCAACGGCCACGCCGACGGCGTCGCGCGGGCCGTGTCGCTGGCCGAGATCGCGGCGCGTCAGGAGATCTCGCTGAGCTATCTCGAACAGCTGTTCGCCCGTCTCAGGAAGAGCGGGCTGGTGCAGAGCGTGCGCGGTCCGGGCGGCGGCTACCGGTTGGCCAAACAGCCGGGGGAGACGGTGGTGGCCGAGATCGTTCTGGCGGTCGACGAGCCGATCCGCGCCACACGCTGCATCGGCCATTCCTCGCCGAAGGGCTGCATGATGGCCGGCGAACGCTGCATCACCCACAATCTGTGGGAGGATCTCGGCGACGAGATCCACCGCTATCTGTCCGGCGTCTCGCTGGAGGATGTGGTGATGAACCGCACCGGCGCGCGGCGGCGTCAGGCCGTCGACGGCGTGGGAGTGGCGGCGTGAGCGCGACCTACCTCGACTACAACGCGTCCGGCCTTGTTCGTCCCGAGGTGAGGGACGTCATGGCCGCCGCGCTCGCCGACAACGGCAATCCATCCGCCGTCCACGCCGCTGGCCGGCGTGCACGCGCGCGGGTCGAGACGGCGCGGGCGCAGGTCGCTGAGTTGATCGGGGCGGATCCGAGCGCGGTGATCTTCTCGTCTGGCGGCACGGAGTCCAACGCCCAGGCGATCGCCAGCGCGCTTGCGGCGGGCTGCGAGCGGCTGATCGTCGGCGCGACCGAACATCCCTGCGTGGCCGAGGCCGCGACCCTGTCCGGCGCGCCCGTCGAGGTGCTGCCGGTCGACGGTGACGGCGTGGTCGATCTCGAATGGCTGGCGGCGGCGCTGAAGCGTCCGGGCCGCCCTGTGGTCGCCATCCATCACGCCAACAACGAGAGCGGCGTCATCCAGCCGATCGCCGAGGCGGCCGCGCTGGTCCGCGCCGCGCGCGGCTGGCTGCACGTCGACGCCATCCAGTCGGCGGGCAAGATCGCCGTGGATATGCGGGCGCTCGGCGCGGACACCCTGACCCTGTCGGCCCACAAGCTGGGCGGGCCGCAGGGCGTGGGCGCGCTGATCTCGAAGGACGACACGCCGATTATCCGCACTCTGCACGGCGCGGGGCAGGAACGGGGGCTGCGCGCGGGCACCGAGAACGTGCCCGGCATCGCCGGCTTCGGCGTCGCCGCCGACTGCGCCGCGCGCGACCTGCCTCTGGCGGAGGCCCACAAGGCCTGGCGCGACGCCGCCGAGGCCCGGGTGAAGGCGGCCGGGGCGACCATCATCGGCGGCTCCGTCGAACGCCTGCCCAACACCCTGTTCATGGCAGTCGAGGGCTGGGACAGCCCTCAGCAGCTGATCACGCTGGATCTGCAGGGCGTCATGGTCTCGGCCGGCAGCGCCTGCTCGTCGGGCAAGACCAAGCCGTCCAAGGCGATCTCGGCCATGGGGCTGGATCATTTGGCCACCGGCGGCGTCCGCGTTTCCGGGGGCTGGGACACGGTGGAGGGCGATTGGTCGCGCTTCGCCGAAGCCTGGGCGACCTCATATGAAAAGCACCGCGCGCGCCATCCGCACCGCGTGAGGGAAGTCGCCTAAGTCATGGCCGCCGTTCAGGAAACCATCGACGCCGTCGCCGCGCTCGAGAAATACGAGCACGGCTTCAGCTCGGACATCGAACAGGAGTTCGCGCCCAAGGGGCTGAACGCCGACATCGTCCGCTTCATCTCGGAGAAGAAGGGCGAGCCGGCGTGGATGCTGGAATGGCGCCTCGCCGCCTATGACCGTTGGCTGGCGATGGAGGAGCCGACCTGGTCGTCGGTAAGGTATACCCCCGTCGACTATCAGGACCTCCACTACTACGCCGCGCCGAAGAAGAAGGACGGGCCCAAGAGCCTGGACGAGGTCGATCCCGAGCTGCTGGCCGTCTACGCCAAGCTGGGCATTCCGCTGGGCGAGCAGGCGGTCTTGGCGGGCGTCGAGGGCGCGCCGCGCTATGCCGTGGACGCGGTGTTCGACAGCGTCTCGGTGGTCACGACGTTCAAGGCCGAGCTGGCCAAGGCCGGCGTGATCTTCATGCCGATCTCGGAGGCCCTGCGGGAATATCCTGAGCTGGTGCGGCAGTACCTGGGCACGGTGGTGCCGGTCTCGGACAACTATTTCGCGGCGCTGAACAGCGCGGTCTTCTCCGACGGATCGTTCGTCTACATCCCGCCGGGCGTGCGTTGCCCGATGGAGCTGTCGACCTATTTCCGCATCAACGCCCAGAACACGGGCCAATTCGAACGCACCCTGATCATCGCTGACAAGGGCAGCTACGTCTCCTATCTGGAGGGCTGCACCGCGCCCATGCGCGACGAGAACCAGCTGCACGCCGCGGTGGTCGAGCTG
>NZ_DASWNO010000016.1:0-2091 GCF_036399195.1 Brevundimonas sp. | reverse complement strand
ATCCTGTTCGGCTACGGCGGTTTCCAGGTCAGCTTCCCGCCCGCGTACAAACCCGAAATGGGCAAGCTCTGGCTCGAAAGCGGCGGCGTCTTCGTGCAGGCCAACATCCGCGGCGGCGGGGAGTTCGGGCCGCAGTGGCATCAGAGCGTGCTGAAGGAGAACCGGCAGCTGGCCTTCGACGACTTCGCCGCCGTGGCCGCCGACCTGCACCGGCGCGGGATCACCTCGCCGCGCCGGACCGGCATCTACGGACGTTCGAACGGCGGGGTGCTGACCTCGGTGATGATGACCCAGCACCCGGAGCTGATCAACGCGGCGGTGATCGAAAGCCCCCTGATCGACATGCTGCGCTATCACGAGCTCCCGGCCGGCGCGTCGTGGATCGGCGAATACGGCGATCCGCGCATCCCGGAACAGGCGGCGTACATCGCCCGCTACTCGGCCTATCAACAGCTTCGTCCGGAGGCGGAGTATCCACGCGTCTACATCACCACCAACACGCGCGACGACCGGGTGCATCCGGGCCACGCGCGCAAGTTCGCGGCGCGACTGGCGGAGCAGGGGCACGAGCACCTTTACTACGAGGAGACGGCGGGCGGTCACTCCAACGACGCCGACCCGGTCGCCAACGCCCGCCGCTGGGCGCGGCACTATGTCTACCTGGCGCAGCAGCTGATGGATTGAGGCGGCTACGCCGGTTCGACCAGCTTCAGCTTCGGTGACTTCTTCGGCTTCTCGGCGCCGGCCGCCTTGCGGGCCAGCTTCTCGGCCTTCCTTGCGTCGCGGGCGGCCTTCTTCGCCGCCTTTTCCTCGGCGCGGGCCTTGACCGGAGCGGCGTCGGCCTCGCCGGCGAGTTCGGCCAGCAGGTCGAGGAAGCCGTCGCGCTTGCCCTTCGGCAACAGGGCCATGATCCGCTTGTCGGCGGCGGCCACGCGTGGGCGCGCCGCCTCCAGCGCCGCCTGGCCGGCCTCCGACAGCCGCACCGCCTTGGCCCGGGCGTCGATCGCGGACTTCTCGCGCTCCAGCAGTCCCTTGGCCGTCATGCGGGCGACCATATCGGCCAAGGTGGAACGGTCGATGCCGGTGGCGCGCACCAGATCGGTCTGGGTCAGGCCGGACTTGAGACTGACCGCTTCCAGCACCGCGAACTGACGCTGGGTCGGACCGTCGGCGCCGGCTTCTTCGGAATAGATGTCCAGCGCCAGCTGCAGCGCCCGGTGCATCAGATGGCTGGGCGAGGCGGCGAGGCCGCCGCGTTTGAGCTTGTTTCCCGACTTGACCATCGACCGTATCCCCTCGGCTGCAAAGGCGACGCTAGCAGCCCGGCGTTGCGGTTTGACGACGAATTGTCCGCGTTCGGGTTACAGCCCGGGGTCGGGCGACGTCGGGCCCGGCTCCTCGTCCTTGATCATGTGCTTGAGGATGTAGGGGATCTGCAGCAGTCCAAAGACGCATGCGGCGACCCAGATGGCGATGCGGAATTTGACCCAGGTGTCGTTGTCCTGCGTCCGCCAGACCAGCTCGTTGACGACGGCGATGGTCGCGAAATAGAGGCCGTAACGCAGCGTCAGTCCGCGCCAGGCCTCGTCGGTGACCTTGATCGCGTCGCCGAGCAGGTATTTGAACGGATATCTGTTCAGCGGCAACGAGCCCAGCAGGACCACGGCCAGCACGGCGTTCTGCACCGACAGCTTGATCTTGATCAGGCTCTCGTCGTGGAAAAAGATGGTCATGACGCCGAAGATCAGAGCGAAGCCGCCGGTGATCAGGGGCAGGGGCGCGAACCGCTTCTCGACCAGATAGCCGACGGCGAGCGCCACGGCGGAGGCGGCCATCAGCACCCATGTCGCCTTGATCATGTCGCGGGTGATGAAATAGGCGGCCGCGAAAGCCAGAAGGGCGCCGAAGTCCACGGCCTGGCGGATCCACTGACCGGATTTCGGCGTCGGGGGCGTGTCGGTCATGTCAGTCCTCAAGCCCCACCAGTGATCGAGAAAAGGCGCGCGCGTCGAACGGCTGCAGGTCGTCCACCCCCTCGCCGACGCCGATCAGCTTGATCGGGGCGTCGGACGCCTGCGCCACCGGCACCAG
>NZ_DASWNO010000015.1:0-2603 GCF_036399195.1 Brevundimonas sp. | reverse complement strand
CCTTCGCCATGGGCGAGCCGGTGCACGACATCACCTTCGAGAACGTGCAGGCGGGCTTGCGGACCGACTATCTGTTCCGCCTCGCCAACCAGCACCGCGCCTTCGTGCTGGGCACCGGCGACCTGTCCGAGCTGGCGCTGGGCTGGGCGACCTATGGCGTCGGCGACCACATGAGCCACTACAACGTCAACGGCGGCGTGGCGAAGACGCTGATCCGGCACCTGATCCGCTGGGTGGCGACGCGGGAGCATGAGGGCGAGGCCACCGCCGTGCTGCAGGACATCCTCGGCACCGAAATCTCGCCCGAGCTGGTGCCCGCCGGCGACGACGGCAAGCTGCAGTCGACCGAGGGTACGGTCGGGCCCTATGCGCTGAACGATTTCTTCCTGTTCTACATCACCCGCTTCGGCCTGAAGCCGTCGAAGGTGGCCTATCTGGCGCATCAGGCGTGGAAGGATGCGGCGACGGGGGCCTGGCCGGTCGGGACGGAAGACGAGCGGGTCGCCTATGACCTGCCTGTCATCAAGGCCTGGTTAAGGAAATTCCTCGTCCGCTTCTTCGAGACCAGCCAGTTCAAGCGGTCCGCCCTCCCCAACGGCCCCAAGGTCGTCACCGGCGGGTCGCTTTCTCCCCGCGGCGACTGGCGCGCGCCGTCGGATGCGACAGCGCGGGTGTGGCTGGACGAGCTGGAAGCGAACGTGCCGGACTGAGGGGTGGCTAGTGATTAGTGGCTAGTGGTCGGTGGTGTCTGGCCGTCTGCCTGCGAGTTCACTAGCCGCTAGCCACTCATCACTCCGCCTACGGAACCTCACTCAGAAACGGAAAGATCGCCGCCTTGGCGTCCGGCTCGTCCAGCATGGGCGCGTGGCCGACGCCGGCGACCTCGACATAGTCCATCTTGGGGGCCCGCTTGCGCATCTTCGCGGCAATGTCGGCGCTGAGCAGGTCCGAGGTCTTGCCGCGCACCAGCAGGACCGGGCGGCCCTTGGCCAGACGGCTGAACATCGGCCACAGGTTGGGGACCAGCGCCTTGGCGCCTGCCGCCCGGATCGGCACGGCGATGTCGGGATCGTAGTCCAGCACCGGCGCGCCCTCGGTGCCGATGCGGAAGGTCCGCTTCGCAAAGGCCATCCAGTCGGCGTCGGTGTAGTGCGGCAGGGCGACGGCGTTGATCGACTTCACATGGGCCGCGGCGGCTTCCCAGGTCGGGGTCTCGACCGGCTTTCCGGCGTAGGCGGCGATCCGCATCAGCCCCTCCTTCGCCACCTCGGGGCCGATGTCGTTGAGGATGGCGGCGGCGACCACCTTCGAGCGGATCGCGGCCAGGGCCATGGTGATCAGCCCGCCCATGGAGGTGCCGAGGAAGACGGCGCGGGCGATTCCGGCCTGGTCCAGCAGCGCCAGGACATCGTGGGCGTAGGTCGCGGGCTGGTAGGTCATGGGATCGGGCGCGCGGTCCGACCGGCCGCGTCCGCGCACGTCCAGCGCCAGCACCCGGCGGCCGCTCTGGGCGATCAGCGGCGCGATGGTCTCGAAGTCGGCCGCGTTGCGGGTCAGGCCGTGGATGGCGATCACCGGCAGGCGCGCGGGCCCGGCAGCGGCCGCATAGTCGCGGGCGTAGAGGCTGAGGCCGTCAGCGCTGGTCCAGCGGCGGTCGGTGAAAATCTGGGTCATTGCGGCTCCGGCGAGATCGGCCCGCAGCTTAATTCATCGAAGCGGGAAATCCGATAGTACGGTTTCTCGTCCTTCCGGGGCCGAGCGCAGCGAGGAACCCGGAACCCAGGAGTTAGGCTGCGGTCCTGGATTCCGGGTTCGCCTGCGGCGCCCCGGAAGGACGTCAACGCTAACGTCCGAGCAGGTCGGTCACAAAAGTCTCCAGATCGCCGCCCTCGAACCGGTAGCCCACCACGTCCGCCCGCCGCGCCGCCTCCATGTCGGACGGCTGGTCGCCGATCATGAAGGAGTTCGCCGGGTCGATGCCCAGGTCGGCCATGGCGCGCAGGATCATGCCGGGGTTGGGTTTTCGGTCGGGATGGTCCGGGTGGATGTAGGCCTCGACCACGCCCTCGGCGTGAAAGGGGCAGGCGTAGACGGCGGCGATCTCCCCCCCGGCTTCGGCCAGCCGCCGCACCACCAGACCGTTGAAGGCGTGCATCTGCTCTTCTGTGAACATTCCCCGCGCCACGCCCGACTGATTGGTGACGATGACGCACAGATAGCCCGCGTTGTTCAGCCGCCGAACGGCCGCTCCCGCCCCCGGCATGATGCGGAGATGCGCTTCCAGATGGGGGTAGCCGGTGTCCTCGATCAGCACGCCGTCGCGGTCAAGGAACACGGCGGGGACGCCGCTGCTCATGGCGTGGCGATACGCCCCCGTCCGCGCTCGTTGCAACCCGTCACGCGAAGTGACGCCCGCTTGTTTGGCGCTGAAGCGCGGTATTTGGTACGGAGCCCTGCCTTCGGCGCGGCGACAGCCGGCGCCGTCCGCATGCTCGCGCCCGATCCGGAGACCCTGTCATGACCATTGCCTTCATCGACCTTCAGGCCCAGCGGCTTCGGCTCAACGGCCGGATCGAGGCGGCGGTGCAGGAGGCGGTGGTCGG
>NZ_DASWNO010000014.1:0-11082 GCF_036399195.1 Brevundimonas sp. | reverse complement strand
GAGTTCGCATTGGAACTCTCGACGGAAGCGTTAAGCTTGAAGATGGCCTTCCTGTCTGCCGGCTCCGGAGTAAGTTGATGATCATTGCGGCGCTTGTTTTCGGTCTCGTCGGGCTACAGGAGCCCAGCGAGCAAACTGTGGTGGATTACACCGTCCTGGAGCGCATTCAGCTGACGGCTGAGCAGACCGAAGCGGTGTCTCTGCTAATGGCGCTCGGTTCTGCGGCGGGCCGATGCGCCGACCGGCTGCCTGTCCAAACACGCCAAGCTCTCGAAGCCGGTATCCAGTCAACCGTGAGCGGTGGTCCTGACGGTCGCTACCCCAGTCTTGCTGATGTCGCGTTCTTGCAGGCTTACGGCAATGCCGCGGCAGGCCCTTCCCCTCAACTGACTGACACGCAGTGCGCAGCAGAGCTCGCGGATCGCCGTCTGCTCATCGAGGGTAGCCAGACGGCGGTCGACGCTCTGATCGCTCGCTCCGAACTGGAAACGCGGCGTCCTTGGCGGCTCATCGCGCAGGAGGTCGTGGACGCAGGCGCGCCGCCGCGACAGCGGCCGGCTCTCGCAGATCCCGCGGGCCTGCGCGCGGCAGGTGGATCGCCTACGCCGCCACAGTGGGCAGCGCCTCCGAGCGTGCGCTTCCCAGTGAAGGCTCGCGGCGCGATGAAGACGGGCTCGGCGGTAATCGAGTGCATCGTCACCACGCGCGGTCGTGCGCGCGACTGTCGTCTCGTCTCAGAGTCAGCCGGCGGGTATGGATTCGGCGAAGAAGCCCTCGCTGCTGAAGCGAGCTACCGGTTTCGACCGAGCACGGTCGCCGGCCAACCCCTAGAGTCCCGAAGCACCTTCACCATTCGCTTCAGCCAGCCCGAGCCTATGTGATAGCGGCCCGTCTCGCTGTTCAACGAGCCGGGTCCGCGGCCGAAACCAGCGTGCCGTGGTCTGCGCCGTTCCAAACGGCCCTTGTTCGGAATCGCCACAATGTTCGCGTCTGGCGCATTACCGACGGCCCGGTTCGCCGTTGGCAGCCATCCTGCAGCGCTCTGTCACCTTCCTGATCTTATGCGCCTTGGTTCGCCTCGGGGCCGGAAACGAGTTCGCCCTCGCTTCGGGGACGTCGCGCCGCAGCATTTCTGAACTGCAACATGGGTCAGAAAACTGAAACACGTCTGACACCCGTGCCGACAAAACTGGCCTCTGCAACAGGAGCTTCCAGATGCTGTCGATTCTCGCCATCGCCGCCGCCCTGCAGGTGCAGTCTGTCCCCAACTGCCAGAGCTTGGCCCTGAGGGATTTCATCTGTTCGCAGAACCAATACGGCGTCGTGCTCGGCGATGATCAGGCGATGACGGATCACTTCGGACGGGTGATGAGGGAGGGAGAAGGGCGGTTTCGAACCCATTTCGGGCGCGAGCCCACGCCCTATGCGGTGCTGGTCGGAGACAGGGTCAATCCCGTTTCCGAGGGCGGCGTGACGGGCGCTGACGCCCGCCTTCAGGCTGAGCTCAAGGCCGTCGGAGCGCAGCACGTTCTTCCATGGTTCACGGCTGAACAACGCGGTCGATTGGCCACTGCCGCGGCACGCCGCGGGGCGGAGGCGCGCGCACGAAGGGAAGGCCTGACCGGTGACGCGCTCGCGTCTGAGGTCGATCGCATTCTCGAAACGGCGCCTCCCATCATGGCGAGCAAGGATCAGGATTCCGCCGCAGCTCATGAGCTGGGCCATATGTGGACGGTCGCGGCGTTTTGGCCGGACCGCGCCGGCCGCGCGGGCGGACACTACGGGGGGCCAGCCGCCGATTGGTTCGACGAATCCTCGGCCGTCCTGATGGAGGACGAGGTCATGGCGGCCGAACGCCGTGACAGCTTCCGTCAACAGTGGTCGCGCAGCGGCGGGACCCGTCCCAAACCTTTGCCAGATTACTTCGTCGACGCTCATCCTCTGGCAGGGCGCGATATTCGCACCAGCGCAGGGACGCCGGCAGCCGGTGCTCCGCCGCCCGGGTTGAGGCGTCAGGGCGGGATCATAGTTCGAGCGGAGGATCTGCCACCCGGCGCCATCATTCAGAGGTCAGAGCCCTCCGGAGAGGTATCGTCGCCGGCGCCCGGGCAAACCTTTTCCATCTCGGTCGCTAGCTCGGCGGCGTTCAACAGCGACGCCGAACGGGACGCGGCCAGCATGTTCTACAGCCAGGCCCGGGTCTTGGCCGACTTCCTGTTCGACCGCACCCGCGACCCTGGTGTCTACGGCCGCATTGCCGCCGCCCTGGCTCGGGGGGAGACAATGGAGCAGTGGCTATCTTCGAGCGGCCCGCAGCTGGGGCTGGGCGCCACGGCGGCCGAACTGGAAGAGCAGTGGCGGTCGTGGCTTACGCGCACTTACGGCGCCATAGGCTGAACCGCGAGGCGCCGCGGCAATCCAAGGGTGGCGCCTCGCCGCTGCTAACGCCGAAGACCTGAAGGGCGCTCTGCCGAGCCGGCCGGCAAGGTCCCGGCGGTGATCGGATCCAAAGGTCCGCTTTCGGCGTATCAGCCAATGAGGCACACCCGTGCCGCAGCGGCCGGCAAAGACGACCTCAAGCTGTGTTGCGACGATAGAAATGCCTGTTCGCGGCCTTGCTCGTCTGATACCCAAATCGTCGGGGATACAGGCGGGAACTACACGTTGAGAAACAAGCTGATGCTGGCCGTGTCGGCTTGGCTGTTGAGCACGTCCGCCTTGGCGGGCGAAACGATCTTGCGCGGCCCTGCGCCCGGCTGGATCCCGGTCATTGCGCCTCACCTGTCCAACATGCCCGACAACCCATCCCAACACGTCCGGTATGAGGTGGTCGAAAGACATGCGCGCGCATTCGGGACCCATACCGAAACCTATGTGCGCGTCCGGTTTCGGGTGCTGTCCCCCTTGGGTCTCCAGCAGGCTTCGCAACTGGGACTCGAATGGAACCCGGCCCTGCAGACGCCTACTGTCCATCACGCCCGCATCATCCGCGCAGGCGAAACCTCGGATATTCTCGGCAAGGCGGACTTCACAATCCTGCGCCGCGAGGCGGGACTGGAGCAGTCCCTGCAGATCAACGGCGTTCTGACTGGGGTTCTGGTGAATCCGGACATCCGGGTCGGCGACACCATCGACTTCGCCTATTCCGTCCGCACGCAGTTCGACGTTTTCAACAACCCGCTCGAAGCGCTCGCCTACTCCTACTCGCCGCTTTCCATGGATCTGGGTGCGACGAGCATCAGCTGGCCGACGTCGATGAGGGTGCAGACCCGCGCCGGCCGCCATGCCGCCGTTCCTCCCATCACTGAGGAGGCTGGGTTCAGGGTCCTCGTCAATCGAATAACCGACGCCGAAGGCGTGAGCTATCCGGACACCATCGCCTCCCGATCCCGCCCGGATTACGCTTGGCAGCTCAGCAGCGTCCCGCAATGGGGTACGATCGCGGAGCAGGTCCGCCCGGCTTACGATCAGGCCAGCGCCCTGCCAGACGCCCCCGATCTTGCGGCGCACGTGTCGCGGATCAGGTCCGAGCACACCGGTTCGGAAGCGCGCGCCCTGGCGGCGCTGCGACTGGTGCAGGATGAGGTGCGCTATATGGCCCTCTCGCTCGGCGAGGGCGGCTGGCTGCCGATCCCGGCCGGCGAAGTCTGGGCGAGCCGTCAAGGCGACTGCAAGGGCAAGACCGTGCTTCTGGTCGCCCTGCTGAGGGAACTGGGAATCGACGCTGTTCCCGTGCTGGTGTCTTCGGAGAATCTGCCGCTCGACAAATATCTGCCGATGGTCGGCGCCTTCGACCATGTGATCGTGAAGGCGCGCATCGACGGTGAGACCTATCTGATGGACGGGGCGCGGATCGGCGATCGCAGCCTGACGCCAGACAAGCCCCTGGTCCACGAATACGTCCTGCCGGTGGTGGAGCGGGCTGTCCTGGAGCAGATTCCGCTCCGGCTCCCGCCCCAACCGACCGGCACGATGCATATCGAGATCGATCTGTCCGACGGCATCTACAGCCCGGCGCGGCTGACGTTGATCGATATCGACCGGGGTGACCGCGCCACCGAGATGCAGGCCGGCGCGGCGAGCGTGCCCGCTGCCGAGCTGACTCGGCTCTACGACGGGCGGTGGACCGAGTTCCTGAAGGATTACGGCCAGATCTCGGATCTGAAGAGTCACTGGGAGTACCGGGAGGACACCCACGAATTCGTCGCCGGCGCGACGGCCCGGATCGTCTTCGACTGGAGTTCCGGGCCCGTCGCCATCCCCTTGGCGCACGTCACTTGGGCGGGCTTCCAGCCGCACGGCGACGACAGGTTTAAGGACGCCGATTACGGCAAGCTCTTCCCCAGCTCGTCCTCGTTCCGCACCACGGTCATCCTGCCCGAAGGAGATGATGTGGTCACCATTTCGGCTGAGCCGTATGAGGTCGAGGCCGGCGCGACCCGCTATTTCCGGACCGTCCGACGTGACGGCGCCCGTCTTGAGACCGACCGCGGCTCGATCGCCTTGCGCCCCTATGCCACCGCGGCCGAGATCCGAGTGGAGCAGGCGGGCCTGGACAGGTTCAAGGACCTGAAGGCCACCATGCAGGTGAGGCGGGATTACGCTTTGACCGCGGCCGACCGACAGACCCTGACGGCGCAAGCCGGAGGAGATCCGCAGGCCGCCCTGCGGCGCGGCTACGCGCTTCAGAATGAGGGCGACTACGCCGGGGCGATCGGACAGTTCGACATCGCCGTCGCGGGCTTCCCTGCACCGCACGCCAACGCCTTGGCCAACCGCGCACTCGCCTACCTGGCGCTCAACGATCTGGAAAAGGCGCGAGCCGATATCGCCGCAGGCTCCGCCGCCAATCCGGACGACGCGATCCTGTTCCACGCCAGAGGACGCCTGGCCGAGATCGAGGAAGATGATCTAGAGGCCGTTCTGGCCTTCACTGGCGCTATTCGCTCATGGCCTGAGAATACTCACGCTTTTTACCGCCGCGCGGCGGCCTACGAGCGGATGGGCCAGTCCGCCCGCGCCCTCGCTGACCTTGAGCGTATCGCCGCCATCCAGCCGCAGGACAACGGGGTCAGGACGGCCCTCGCGACCCAGCTGCTCCGGATGGGCCGGGCCCGGGAGGCCTATGAGCCTGTGGCTCTTATGGCGCAATCCATCGGCCACCCCGACGCCAAGGCCCAGATCCTCGTCAGTATGGCGCAGCAGTTGGCCTCCACCCTGAGGGGGACCGACCCCGCCAAAGCCGAAGCGCTGCTGACCGACGTCCTGTCGGTCGAGACGGACTTCCCCGCCCTCCTGATCGACCGCGCCCAGCTTCGTGCTGCGCGAGGCGACAGCGAGGGCGCCGCGGCTGATCGTGCGCGCTTCGCCGAACTGACCCGCATCGACCTGAAAGACCCGACCGAGGCCTGCCTCTCCCGGACCCTCGCCCGCTACAGCCGCGATGCGGCGCTGAACCTCTGCGACGAGGCCCTCAAACAGAACGCGGACGACGCCGAACTCCACATCAGGCGGGGCTATCTCCTGTACGTCACGAACCGCGGAAGCGAGGCCGTCGCGGCCTATCGCACAGCGACGCAACTGGATCCGTCTAACCAGAAGGCAAGATACGGGCTTGGCGAAACGCTCAAGAGCACTGGGCAGGTTGCCGAGGGCGAAGCCTTCATGGCTGAGGCACTGGGCTCCGATCCTGCGGCCAACGAAGACTACGAGGGCCGTCTGATCGAGGTCCGCGTCGGCGACTAGGGGCGACAGTCCGCTCCCGACCCGTTGCAGCATGTCTGCTGGTGAAGTCGGTAACGGTGCCGGCTTTGATGGTCTGGAGCCGGTTATCCTGAGAGCCTTTCTGCTTGCGGCTCAGGGCTGCGATCGTCTCGCCAAGGCTGGTCATAAGCTTTTGCTTTCCGCAGGGCGGGTTAGCGAAATGTCTGCCATGCAGCAGGTGACGTGGTGGCATCGCGATTGCACCGCTCTAGTCGGACCCTCGTGGTCCAGTGCCAAGTTGAGACGGGCGTTTAGCTCAGTAGCGCAGAGCGGCGGTCACTTAAGCCGCAGGTCCGTGGTTCAAGTCCACGAACGCCCTCCAACTGGCCCTTCCGCGGCCTGCACGACCCCTGCCCAAGCGGAAACTTGCTTACTACGACCAGAGCAGGCCATCCCGTGGCCCCGTTAATGCAGCGACCGGGCGAGCCAGTAACCTGCGTCCCAGATCAAGTCAGTCACCCCATGAACCGCCAGTCAGGCAACGCTCTCAGATACGCCGACGATCGTGCGATCGTCCTGCGCCGGGACCCCCCCACCGCTATCGCTGATGCGGCGGACAGGGACCTCGAGGATTTGATCTTCAGCTGGCGCAGGTTATCGGATCCGAAGCTGCGGAAGATCGCACTGCAGGTGATCCGATCGTTGGCCTCATGACGTCGCCCGTCCTGCGACAGGTCGTGGCTGGCGACTGGACCTCGCTCAATGATCTCCATCGGTGGGCGTGGTTTCCTCAACGCTCGGAGCGCGGCTGGCAGTGGCTTCACAGTTTTGGTCAAGGATACCCCGGCTGGGTCCTGGAAGACGAACAGGGTGTGTGCGGCTACCTCGGCAACATCAGGCAGAACTACACGCTTGCTAACGCCCGCTTTCAGGCGGCCACGGGCTATTCTCTGATCGTGCTGCCGAGAGCCAAGGGAGGGTCAAAGGCCTTGCTGGACGCCTTCCGCAGCCAGCCCGGCGTGTTCGCCACCTCGATCTTCAACGGGAACGACAGATCAGCGGCAATCTATGAGCGGGAGGGCTTCAGTCCGTTCCCGGAGGCATGGGCTAATGCCAAGATCGTCTGGCCGCTCGCGCCGATGACCATCCTGTCAGAACGCGTCGCGCGACTGCAGTTCCGAGACCGGAGGCCACCGCGCGAACTGTTTTGCGCCTCGACCCGGCCGTCTGTTCCTTCAAGGATGGAGCCTCTCGTTGCACTTGATCCCTGGCTCGAAGCCGATTCGATCGAGCTGTTCCACGAAGAGCTGTGTCGCTCCCAAACAGTCGTGGCGGACCGCTCCGCGGCAGCGCTGCAAAGGCGCTTCTCAGACCCTGACCAAACCGTCGCTCCGGTTCTGTTCGGGTGGAAGGAGAGCGGTCGGTTATCGGCCATCGCTCTCGGCCAAACCGGAAAACTAACTGAGCGCGACGCGCCTATACTGGATGTGATCGACATTGCCTGGATCGGACCGGACGGCCGCTCCGCTGCAGTGACGCTTCTGTCTCATTTGAAGACGCTCGGCCGGCGATCGGGCGCGTCGCGCATGCGCCTTTCCTTGGTGAACAACGCGACCGCCGCTGTTGCGGGCAGCGTCCCTGGGAGGCTCGTCCGGCGAAGACACGTTCACGCCTACGCACACTACTCCGATGCCCACAGCCCGACTGAGCTCTGGAGGCCTACCCCGTATGATGGGGACTTCGCCTTTTGCCTCCGAGCCCCACCGGTCGCAGCGGTCGACGAGCTGCCCGGCATCCGCTTTCCGCCTGTTGTGGCCGCCATAGGTGACGGCTGCCTGGACCGGCGTAGCGCAGATTTCGATGACTTGCGCTTATGCGCTTTGAGAGGAGATGGGCAGCGAGTCGGATGAAGCGGCCAAGGGAGGGTACGTCGTCATGCCTGGGCAGGTTGTCATCCGTAGCATGACCCCTCTGCGGCGTTCCTAGACTCGACTCGCGCCGTCTCTGAGCAACTTGCCGGCGTCCGGGTAGAACTGGACGAGAAGATCGACGGTGATGCGCGTCAGCAGCGGTTTCAGACGGTCTGCGAGCGCCTGCGCGTCGCAGGCTTTGCCCTGTTCCCAGATTGCCGACAACTCTGCCGAATGCTGCTCAGTCCGCGCGTCGACCGCGCTGCGCCAGAAGGATGGGTGTTCGCCTTCCTCATAGTCGCCGCGCCCCCGGCCATAGTGAGCGACCGCCAGGTATCGCAGCAGTGCGTTGCCAACCGACGACTGGAAGACTGTGTTGGACCAGCGGAGAGAAGGGTCCTTGTCGCCCTTGACATAGTTGTAGCCGCGCGCCGCTCCCCCAGCGGTCAGAGCGCCGAGCAGACCGCCGATAATCATCCCGCCGCCAAGCGTTAGCCCGCCCGCAGCGACGTCCGCCGCCAATCCTCCCGCTGCACCCGACACCAGACCGCCAAACACCGCCGCGACACCGGTCTCGATAGGCGCCGTGGTGGCGTAGTCGCCTTGTGCGCGCGTGATGACCTCCCCAACCGCCTGGCCCGAAAGCCCGTGGCTCTGGATGAGCTTCTCGGTCGAAGCTCGAATGCGGGCGTCCAGTCGCCTGGCGAGGGCCGCCATGGCCTTGCGCCCTTCCGGACGTTCCTCCTTTTGTAGATCGCGCACGACATCGGCGACCTTTTCTCGCCAGTTCTGCGAGCCGAGCGTTTCTAAGTCGGTGGCTACGGCGCTGAGTTCATCGGCGAGGATAGCCATGCAGGCATCGAACCGATCCAGGTTCTTGGCTTCCCAGATGCGCTGCAGCCCGGCGCTTGCCTGTTGCTTGGACTGAGGCAGCAGCGTCGTGACTGCTCCCAACAATGCGCCTTCTTGCACCCAACAGCGTGCGAATGCGTCAAGCGTCAGCGCCCCTTGGACCACCGCGTAATCTCGCAGATGGCTGCTCCAAAGATCCTCCTCGAGCTTGGCGCTTTCGCGCGGCGGCCCCATCTGGTTCAGCAGCAAGAGCACCGGCTTGCCGATCCACGTGAGTATTTCCAGCTCGGGCTGCATGTAGCCTGCGTCGGCGGGGTCTTCAGAGGCATTGACGAGGTAGAGAACTACATCAGCGTGGTCTCGTGCATTGCGCACGGCCTGTTGGCTCGACCACAGCGGGCGCTCCCGATAACGGTCCCAGACCTGGGTCAGCAGCCACCCCAGCGGGTTGTTCGAGAGCTTCAATCGACGAAGCAAGCGCGCAGTGTCGCCAAACCCGGGCGTATCCCAAAGCATGAGCGTGTCGCCTGCGTGCTGCAGCATGACGTATGCAGAGGCCACTTCAGTCACATGAGCAGCATCGCGCACTTCGCCGACGTCGCGACCGAGCAGCGTGCGCACCAGCGTCGTTTTGCCTGCATTTGTGTGTGAGATCAGACTGAGATTGATGGTCTGACCCGTCGCCGACCGACCGTCGGCGTCTTGCGTGTGGTCTGCGACGGGGGACGTCATTGGGCGCGACCGCGGTTGGTCAGTGTCGGGTCCTTCATCATGACGCTTTCGAGTTTTGCCAGCAGCGCGCTCTCGTCATCACGACTGAGGTCCGCGGACAGCTCAACCACGCCGACGCGTGAGATGACGGCGCGCCATGCCGCTCTGCGTGCTTGAAGGCGCTGATCAGAACCGATCTGACCGTTGAGCCGCTGGCGATAGGCCGACTCATCAACGATCACGGTCAAGGGCAAGCCGGCGCGTTCTGTCACTATGCGGGCCTTGAGCTGCGCGATGAAGTCGCCGTGGGTTTCGGCTTCGGGCGTGGCTGACAGGTTGAACAGCACCAAGAGGTGGTCGGTTTCGGGATCGAGGCTCAATGCGCTCAGCCAGGCCTCGTCAGCGCCGAATGTGACCGGGGCGTCCATAGCCACGTGAGCGCGATCGCCGAGAAGGGCTTTGAGCAGGGTCTGTAGTCGCTGCTCGGTGCTGGACGGCAGGTGGAAGCTGTAGGGGACGACACGCACCAAAGAGCCAACGTCTTTCGCGTCTCTGAGCAGACGGCGCACATAGAAGTCTTCAGCGCCTGGAACGGGCAGCCTGCGCGTAAGCCACCAGGCCTGCGAAGCCTCACACGCTGCGAGCAGCAGTCGCGGCGCGATGATGAAGAGAGCGGCTGTGGTCGCGAACAGATGGATCCACGGCCCGGCGTTCTCGCCATTCCGCGGTCGATCCCACCGGATCGCCTCAAGCTGATCGACGCTGGGCAGCGGGACCCCTGTCAGGGCGCTCGCCGGACCAAGAATGAGATGGACGAAGCGGCTCAGCGTCTCTGCATCGATGAAGGTGCTCTCCCATCCCGCGCGGTACTCGACCCCAAGCGCTCTTCCGTACATGCCAACTAGAACCCCGGCGGCCAATGCGGCCGCTGAGAGGTGCAATGTTCGACGGAACCGCGATTGGTTCAGCGCGGAAGAGGCGACGAGCCAATCCGCAACGAACTGGCGGATAGCCCGGCCGGTGACGCCGCGATCCCCTCGCGCCGGCTGAGCTCTCCCGACGAACCACCGCATCAACGTTGCAAGAGCGCCTTGCCGGTCGCCCCGAGCCCCGCCACGTCTCAGACGGCGAAGCTGCTCGACCAGCAACGCCAGGTAGACCGCGACATTCCAGGCAATCATCGACAGCAGTGGGAATGCGATGATGTTCAGTCGATCGGCGTCGCCGATCTCGTTCGTGGCTACGCCAAGGACGAGCGCTAGGCAGGGAAGGGCCCAGCCGATCCAGGCGGGCCAGCGCATCCGGCCTTCGATCTGCGCGATCGCCGGCGCCCTCGTCGCGAGACGGGCGAACGCAAAGTCCGAACGGGCGACCAGAAAGCGTTCGTCGCTGTCTTTTCGGTTGTGTGATCCGTCCAGGCCGGAGCCGGCCAAGCCCGCTGCCGTCGCCTGCTGGCGATCTTCGGATGTGAAGATGGCGAAGTCGGAGTCTTCCCGCTCTACCGCTCGCACCAACAGCAGGCGTCGCGCCTCTGCTTCGGTCAATGGCTTCCCCTGAAAACCGTCGCCACCGGTTCAGGAGGCGTGCCAGCAGCCTACACTCCACTGCACGACGCGCCAGAAGAACTGTTTGGCCCTGAGGTCCGGATCCTACCCGCGGAGCTTTACGGGAATGCCGGCTATGCGCATCTCATGGAGGACTGTTCGACCGCGTGCATCGTGACCATAGGGGTGTGAGGGCCCCTCGCGCTTTGTTCCAGACAGGTCGTGGCGGACAGAGAGGGATTCGAACCCTCGGTACGCTTTCACGTACACACGCTTTCCAAGCGTGCGCGATCGACCACTCCGCCACCTGTCCGTTTCCACGACGCGCGTGAAGCGCGCCGGAGGTCGATCCGGCGCGAGGC
>NZ_DASWNO010000013.1:0-1850 GCF_036399195.1 Brevundimonas sp. | reverse complement strand
CGATGGTGTACGAGCCGGTCCCCAGCCGCGACCACACCGAACGCATGCTGCCCGGCTTCGGCGTGGAGATCCGGGTCGCGGAACTGGATGACTGCACCGCCATCCGCCTGGTCGGAGGCCAGTCTCTGAAGGGCGCCGCCGTCTCGGTCCCGGGCGATCCGTCCTCGGCCGCCTTCCCGCTGGCCGCCGCGTTGATCGTGCCCGGTTCGGAGGTGACCGTCGAAGGCGTGATGCTGAACCCGCTGCGCACCGGCCTGTTCGACACCTGGCGCGAGATGGGCGCGGACCTGACCGTCTCGAACCGCCGCACCACGGGGGGCGAGGAAGTCGGCGACGTCACGGCCCGATATTCCAGTCTCTGGGCGGTAATCGTCCCGCCGGAACGGGCGGCGTCGATGATCGACGAATATCCGATCCTCGCCGCGACGGCCGCCTTCGCCGAGGGCTCCACGGTCATGCGCGGCGTCGGCGAGATGCGCGTCAAGGAGAGCGACCGCATCGCCCTGATGGTCACGGGCTTGCGTGCCTGCGGCGTCGCCGTGGAGGAGGAGCCGGAGGGCTTCACCGTCACCGGCGGCGCGGTTCGAGGCGGCGCGACCGTCGCCACTCACGGCGACCACCGCATCGCCATGAGTCATCTGGTGCTCGGTCTGGCGGCCGATGATCCGGTGTCGGTGGACGAGCCGGGGATGATCGCGACCAGCTTTCCGGGATTTGTCGAGTTGATGGGCGGCCTCGGGGCCGATATCGCAGCGTCTGAATGACAGCACCCCTTATCATCTCCGTCGACGGCCCGGCCGCCTCGGGCAAGGGCACGATCGCGGCGCGGCTGGCCAAGCTCTACGGTCTGCCCTTCCTCGACACAGGTTTGCTCTACCGAGCCGTGGGGCTGGGCTTGCTTGACGCCGGCGGATCGCTGGACGACGAGGCGGCGGCGACCGGCGTGGCGCGGGCGCTGAAGGCCGAGAGCCTGTCGGACACAGAACGCCTGACCAGCGGAGACGCCGGCGAGGCGGCCAGCCGAGTGGCGGGCTATCCGGGCGTGCGCGCGGCCCTGCTGGAGTTCCAGAAGGCGTTCGCGGCCCAGCCCGGCGGCGCGGTGCTGGACGGTCGCGATATCGGCACCGTCATCGCCCCGCACGCTTCGGCCAAGCTGTTCGTGACCGCCACCCCGGAGGTGCGGGCGCTGCGACGCTGGAAGCAGCTGACCGGCCGCGGCGACGCGATCGCCTACGAGGACATGCTCGCCGACATCATCCGCCGCGACGAGCGCGACGCGGGCCGGGGCGCGGCCCCAATGGTCCAGGCCGACGACGCCGTCTTGCTGGACACGACCGATATGGATATAGAGACCGCCTTCGATGCGGCCCGCCGTATCGTCGAGGCGGCGCGCGCGAAACACGGTCTCTGACCCGTTCCGCAAATCCAACGCTCCCATCCTCGGCTTCCGCGGGCGATCTGGCGCAACATCGCTTCGTGTCGAGACGACCTGATTTCCCTTTTCAACCACACGCGCGGGGCCGTTCGGTCGCGCGCCATAACCGTTAGAAATCTCCTCAACGCATGACTGACACTCTCACCCCCTCGCGCGACGACTTCTCCGCGCTGCTCGACGAAACCCTTCAGGGCCGCGACCTCGGCGAAGGCCAGGTCGTCCACGGCCGCGTCGTCGGCATGGAAAAGGACATCCTGATCATCGACGTCGGTCTGAAGACCGAAGGCCGCATCCCGGCCCGCGAGTTCGGCATCGGCGAAGGCGCCGTCATCCCGAAGATCGGCGACAACGTCGAAGTCTACCTTGAGCGCGTCGAGAACGCCCTGGGTGAAGCCGTCATCAGCCGCGACAAGGC
>NZ_DASWNO010000012.1:0-10000 GCF_036399195.1 Brevundimonas sp. | reverse complement strand
ATCTCGCGGAGTCACGCTCGCCGGACGATGTGCGGCGGCGCCGCTGGGGGATCGAGACGGCCCGTCAGCCCGCCGCTATATAGGTGCGCAGGGATTCGGCTTCCTGCGTCGCCTCCGCGATCTGGCATTTGACCACGTCGCCGATCGAGATCACTCCCGAGAGCCGACCTTCGCGCAGCACCGGCAGATGCCGGATTCTCCGGTCGGTCATCCGTCCCATCAGAATCGCCACGGTCTCGGCCGGCGCCGCGAAGACGACATCGGCGGTCATGACCTCGGAGACCGGCTTGTCCAGCGCGGCCTTGCCGTCCTGCGCCAGGGCCCGGACCACGTCGCGCTCCGACAGCACGCCGACCACCCGGTCTTCGTCGCAGACGATCAGCGCTCCAACGCGTTTCGCGTCGAGCTGGCCGCAAGCGTCGCCCAACGTTGCGTCGGGGCGGATCACATAGACGGCGTCGCCCTTGTCCTTGAGAATTTCGGCGACCAGCATGGCGGCTCCTGCGTCTCTATATAGAGGGCGGCCGCGGGCGGACCGCTTTCAGACTTCAGGGTCGCGCAGATCGGGCGGCGAATCAAATGCTTCCGGACGCGGCTTGAAGACGGTCGACCACGGCCCGATCAGCAAGGCGCCGGCGATGAAGCCGAAGGCATGCGCCTCCCAGGCGACCCGGGCGCCCTCCGCTCCCGGCGCGAAGCCGATCAGGCCGATGCCTGCATTGACGGCCATGATGGCGGCGGCCGGCGTGAGGAAACGCTTGTCCGTCAACGACCTGAGCCGGCCGCTGCGGCGGCCCAGCAGACGCAGCGCGGCGCCCATCAGGCCGAAGACCGCGCCCGACGCCCCGACAAGTGCGTCATTGCTGGTCGGGTGGACAAGTGCGAAGCCGACGGCCGCCAGCAGCCCGCACGCTATATAGAAGGCGAGAAACCCGACCACGCCCCGCGCGCCGGGCATCAGCCTCGCCACCGGCGCTGCGAAGGCCAGCGCAGAGACGGCGTTCATCGCCACATGCGCCCAGTTGCCGTGCACAAGCATCGAAGTCAGCAGCCCAGGCCACCACTGGCCGTCCCACAACGACGACGGCCGAAAGGCGAGACCAAATCCGTTGTCCGGCAGGCCCGTCTGCAGCCAGTACAGCACCGGCATCGAGGCGCTCACCACGACCACCAGCGCGGGCGCGTTGAACAGGCGTTCGGACGGTTGCGCGCTCAGGGCGAAGACTCCGGGGAATCACAAAGACAAACCAATCGGTTGTCGAATGCGGCGATAGCAAGCGGTTCTTAATAACCATGACCCAGAGTGGGAGAAAGGATCAGTTTCGGTCCGCTGTCCTGTTGCTTGAGAGGTGCCGCTCCATGCCTGTGCGGACAAGTTCCATTCCAGCCGCCCTGACGCTGGCCATCGCCGCTGCCGCGGTCCCGGAGATCGCCGCCGCGCAATCGGCAGGCTCTTCCAGCCTGGGCCAATATCAGGCCGGCTACGGAGCCTCGCGTTACGCGACGGCGCGACCGCAGTCCGGCTCGACCCGAGACGCCGACGGCAACCGCTTGATCGTCAACGGCGTCATCCAGTCGGGGGCGAGTTCCTACTCCAGCGCCACTGGCGGCGTGTCTTCCAGCTTCTCCGGCGCGGGCGCCGGGAGCGGAACGACCATCGGCGGCTCGACGGCCATCGGCAACAATCTGAACGTCGTGGTTCAGGGCAACCACAACACGGTCATCGTCAACTCCAGTCAGGTGAATAACGGCGCCATCAACGCTGGGACCAACCTGAACACTCCTCCGAGGCTCCCATGAGCGCAGGCTCCATCTCACGGCGCGTCCGGTTCGCAGGCGTCGCTTGCGCCGCGGCGGCTCTTCTCAGCGGCTGTATCTCGGCCGCTGCCGGTCCTAACGGGACGTATGCGACCCCGATCGGCAATGCGCCGGTGACGGCGAACCCGACCCCCTACTCCGCAGCCCTGTACTGCATGGCGGATTACGCCCGGCGCTACAGCCTGCCGTCGCCGCGCATCGCGGTCGCCCGGATCAGCGACTACACCGGCACGGTCTCGGCCGACGGCGGACGCCAGATCACCGGCGGCGCCTCGCTGATGACCATGACGGCCCTGGCCAAGTCCGGCGCCCACATCGTCGAACGCTACGACACCTCAGTCTCCGAGATGGAGCTGCGCTACGCCAACAACCGCCTGATCGGCGACGAGGGTCCGGCCGGACCCGGCGACACCCAGTTCCGCCGCATCCTCGCGGGTCAGGTGCCCGGCTCCGACTTCTACATCGTCGGCGGCATCACCGAGGTGAACTACAACATCCGGTCGGGCGGCTTCGACGCCGCGGGCGGAGAGGCCACCAGCAACACGCCGCTGTCCGTGGCGTTCGCCGGCAAGTCCTATGTGATGAACATCGCCATCGACCTGCGGCTGGTCCAGACCACCACGCTGGAGGTGGTCGACGTCATCTCCTACCAGAAGCAGATCATCGGCCGCGAGATCTCGGCCGGCGTGTTCGACTTCCTGAACGGCAACGTCTTCGACATCTCGGCCGGCGAAGGCGGGCTCGAGCCGGTCCAGCTGGCGGTGCGTGCGTTGATCGAGCGCGCCACGGTCGAGTTCATGGCCAATCTGTACGGCGCTCCCGGCCCGGAAGTCTGTCTCGGCGCCGGTCCCGACCCGCTGGGCACGGTCGGCCCCACGGGCGGCTATTATCCCGCTTACCCCAACACGGACACGAACAATGGCGAAACTCGCGCTGATCCGGGTCGCTGGCACGATCGCCGCGACGGCGCTGTGCGCCGCAGCCGCTACTGAGGCCGCGGCCCAGACCCCTCCGCAGGAGGGGGCGATCGTCCTGAACGAACAGCTGCAGCTCGGCGACGTCTTCGCCGGGCAGACGCTGAACGTGGTCGATGCACAGGAACAGGTCACGGTCGAGACCTCGGCCCAGGGCAACTCCGCCTCAGGCTCGGTCGAGAACGGCTCGGCGGTTGTCGAGTCACGCCAGGACATGCGCGGCGACTCCGTGGCGCGCTCCGACCTGACTTTGGGCGGCGACACCTATGGCGTGGTCAACGTCACCACGCAGGCCGGAGGCAACTACCTCGGCGTCAGCGGGTACAACGCCGACGTGACGCTCGACGCGACCCAGACGAACACCGGCTCCCTCGTCAGCGCCACCTCCGAAGTCGGCGACAGCAGCGCGCGCCTGCACGGCGGCGCCAACGTGAACGCCTCGGCCATCTCAAACACCGTCGCCGCCTACGGCGAGGGCTCCGTCATCCAGGGGAACATCGACCAGGCGAACGCGGCCGTCGTCCGCTCGTTCAGCCGGATCCAGAGCCAGTACATCCCGGCGCCGGGGGAGACCCGGAGCGAAGCGGTCGCCAACGCCGTCGCGGTCAACAGCGTGCAGACGTCGGGCCAGAACCTCTCGATCGTTCAACGCTCAACGGGCGATTTCATCGAGGCCGAAGCCAGTTCCAACGCGGGTAACGCCTGGGATCTCGCCGCCCGCGCCCGCGCCGCGGCCAACCAGACGGTGCTCTACAATCAGGGCGGCTCGGTCGTGACTGCGTCGGACCAGAGCAACACCAGCTTCGTTCGGTCGTCCGCGCTGACCACGGCCTTTGATTTCGGACGGGCCGAAGCGACCGCCCGCGGCGTCGCCAACGAGCTGTCGGTCGGCAACAACGACATCTACGTCGAGATCGACAACACCCAGTTCAACGCGGGCGGCGTCGACGTCAGCGCGACCTTCTCCGGGACCAACGGCTACGACGCCTACGTCGGCGCCGAAGCGGTCGGCAACAGCGTCACCGGCTACGCCTGCGCCGATTGTCCCGGCTATGTCGAGGCGCGCAGCAGCCAGACCAATTCGGGCGACGTGTCGGCCGTGGCCAACACGACCGTGGCCGGCTCGGGCCGCGCGGTCATCACCGGGGCCACGGCGGTCGGCAACTCGGCCAGCTTCTACGTCTCGCGACCGACACATTAATCTTCGGTAACTTGAGGCTTCGGCCGATTACCGCAGTGTGACACTTGTCGTTCCAGTCTATGTCTGGACGGCCCCCTGTGTCCGGCGCGGCCCCATTCCGGGAGCGATCGCGCCCATCGGAAAAGAAGCCAGAATGATCTCCGCACGCCGTCTGATGCTGCTTGCCGCGGCCTCCGCCACCGTCCTCGTCGCCGCGGCCCCGGCCTTGGCGCAGGTTCAACCATCCGATCCCTGGACCCACGCCGCCAGCGACATCCCGGCCGACTCCACCGTCCGCTTCGGCGTCCTGCCGAACGGCATGCAGTACGCCATCCTTCGCAACACCACCCCGCCGTCGCAGGCCAGCTTCCGCCTGCGGATCGACGCCGGCTCGCTGATGGAGAACGAGCAGCAGCTCGGCCTGGCCCACTTCATGGAGCACATGGCCTTCAACGGCACCACCAACATCCCTGAGAACGAGCTGCTACGCATCCTCGAGCGGCGCGGCCTCGCCTTCGGCGCCGACACCAACGCCTACACCGGCTTCGACGAGACGGTTTACATCCTCGAGCTGCCGAACGCCGACGAAGGCACCGTGGACGACTCGCTGCGGATCATGCGCGAGCAGGTGTCGGAGGCCCTGATGGCCGCCGACGCGGTCGAAGCCGAGCGCAACGTGATCGTGGGCGAGGAACGCCTGCGCAACACCCCGGGCCTGCGATCGATCAAGGCTCAGCTGGGCCTGTATGCGCCCGGCCAGCGGATTTCTGAGCGGCTCCCGATCGGCGACCTCGAGATCATCCGCACAGCGCCGCGCGAACGGTTCGAGGAATTCTACCGGTCCTACTACCGGCCGGAACGCGCCACCTTCGTCGCCGTCGGCGACTTTGACGTCGCCGAGATGGAGGCCAAGATCCGCGCGGCCTTCGGAAGCTGGGAAGGAAAGGGTCCCGCCGGGCCGGAACCAGACCTTGGAAGCGTCGCGCCGCGCGGTCCCGAGACCCGCATCCTGGTCGAACCGGGCATCCAGTCGTCCATTGAGCTCGGCTTCATCCGGGCGCCCGACCGCGATCCCGACAGCGTCGCCGAGCGGCGCGACAACCTCTATCGTCGCCTCGGCCTGGCGGTCCTGAACCGCCGTCTCGGCGAACTCGCCCGTAGCGACAACCCGCCCTTCCTGAGCGCCGGCAGCGCCGAATCGGAGCTGGCCGACAGCTTCACCGCCGCCTCGGTTTCGGCCACCTACAACGTTGGTGAATGGAAGCGGGCCCTCGAGGCGATCGAACAGGAGCAGCGCCGAATCGTTCAGCACGGCATCTCGGACGCCGAGCTCCAGCGCGAGATCACCGCCACCCGCACGGCGCTGGAGAACGCGGTCGCCGGGGCCGCGACGCGCCGCACCCCGCAGCTGGCGAACGCCATCGCCGGATCGGTCAACGCTCGCACGGTGTTCAACACGCCGCAGACCAGCCTCGACCTGTTCAACGCCTCGGTCGAAGGCCTGACCGCCGCCCGGGTCAACGAGACCCTGCCCCAGGTCTTCCAGGGCCAAGGGCCGCTCGCCCTCGTGGTCACCCCGGTCGAAATCGAAGGCGGCGAAGCCGCTGTCACCGCCGCGCTTGAGGCCTCGCGGCAGGCGCCGGTTGCGGCCCCGGCCGTTCAGGCTCAACTCGAGTGGCCGTATGAGTCCTTCGGCTCCCCGGGCGCCGTTCGCGAGCGCCGTGAGATCGCCGAACTGGGCGCCACCGTCGTGACCTTCGAAAACGGCGTGACCCTGACCGTCAAACCGACCGAATTCCGCGACGAACAGATTCTCGTCCGGGTCGACACCGGCATCGGCGAATTGGGCCAGCCGGTCGATCGTCCGACGGTCACCGGCCTCGGAGCCAATGTCTTCGCCGCCGGCGGTCTGGGCCGGCTCAACGTCGACGAGTTGAGCCGAGTCCTCAACGGCCGCGTCTATTCCGCCGGCTTCAGCGCGGGCAATGACCGCTATACGCTGAGCGGCGGCACCCGCCCGGCTGACCTGTCGCTGCAGATGCAGGTGCTGGCCGCCTATCTGACCGATCCGGGTCTGCGCCCGGCGCCGTTCCAGCTGCTGAAGTCCGCCTATGCGCAGCAGCTGGAGCAGGCCCGCGCCACCCCCGGCGGGGCGTTCGCCGTGCAGGGCGGAGCCCTGCTGAGCAGCGGAGACGCTCGCGACGCCCTGCCCTCGCCCGACGTCGTCGCCGGCTGGACCAATGATGACTTGAAGGCCGAGATCACCCGCGGCCTCTCGAGCGGCCCTATCCATGTCACCATGGTCGGCGACGTGACGGTGGATGACGCCATCGCCTCGGTGGCGTCGACCTTCGGCGCGCTTCCGGCCCGACCGCCTCGCGCCGAGCCGGCCCCGGGCGCGGATCAGAAGCGATTCCCCGCTCCGACCGGTCAGCCGATCGAGCTGACCCACACCGGCCCGGCCGAGCAGGCGTTGGCGCTCGTCGCCTGGCCGACCACGGACGCCGTCGGCGACCGCACCGAGGCGCGGCAAGTCTCGCTGCTCAGCCAGGTCTTGCGGCTGCGCGTACTGGAGGAAATCCGCGAGAAGCAGGCCTTGGCCTACTCGCCCGGCGTGTCCTCACAGGCGTCGGACGTGTTCCCGGACTACGGCCTGATGCTCGTTCAAGGCGAGACCGCCCGCGCCACGATCCCGGCCTTCTACACGGCCGTGGACGCCATCGCCGCGTCGCTGCGCAACGCACCGCCGGAAGCGGACGAGCTGAACCGCGCCCGCCTTCCCACCATCGAGCGGCTGCGCCTCAGCCAGGCGACCAACGAATACTGGCTCGGCCAGCTGGCGGACGTGGCTGAACGGCCGTCGGACGTGCAGCAAATCCAGAACCACATCGCGGTGCTGGAAGCCGTTACCCCCGCGGACATCCAGCGGCTGGCCCAGAAGTACCTGGCCGACGACAAGGCCGTCCGGATCCAGGTGGTGTCGGCGACTCCCGCCGCCCAGTAGACGAAAAAAGGCCCCGGTCCTTGCGGATCGGGGCCAGTTCGCTTCTCAGGATTTGTCGACGTCGCCGACGGTCCGCTTGTATCCGGTCGCACCTGACAGGCGGCTGAACGTCGGTGTTCAGACTGGCGTCAGAAAACCCGGCCGCCGACGCCGCCGTCGAGGGTGATCATGGCGCCGCTGACGGCCATGCCGGACTCCTCGATCACTTCCTCGCGGTACTCGGTGTAGGTCTCCTCGCGGACCCAGGTCAGGATTTTCACGCCCGCGCCGTAGCGGCGCAGCAGCGAACGCTCGTTGCAGTCCCGCTCCTGCCGCTGACGCTTGCACTCAACCGAGCCGCCGCGGCCATGCCACAGGGCCTCGCCCTTGCGGCACTCCATGGTCTCGCCTTGTCCGAAGTCGCTTTGGCCTTGGTATTCGGCCCAGGTGACCTGCAGCCAGGTGCCGGCGAGGCAACGGTACAGTTCGCCCTCATAGTCGCCGTCGACCTCCCGGTCGGGGCGCACCTGCGAGGCCGGGTGCGGAACGTTGCGGTCGTCGATGCAGAAGGCGCGGATGACGACCCGCTTCTCCCACCGACGGCGCGCTTCGTAGGGAACGCGGATGACCTTGCGAACCAAGGCGCCCTCGACGTTCAAGCCGCTAATGCTGGTCGGATAGGGCTGGTCGACCGTGACATAGGCCGAACCGCCACCGCCGACGAAGACGTTGCCGCCCGCACGGGCGTTCAGTGCGCCCCGAGCGTTGGCGTTGGCGTTCGCATTGGCGTTCGCGTTCGCATTGACGTTGACGTTGACGTTCAGATTGCCGCCGCCGCCGCAGCAGGGCGGAGGCGGAGGGGCCTCGCAGCAGGGAGGCGGAGGCGGAGGGGGTGGCGGCGGCGGGGGCTCGCAGCACGGCGGCGGCGGTGGCGGGCACACAGGTCCGCACTGCGCCGAGGCAGGTTCAGCGAAAGCCATCAACGCGCCGAAACCCGCGACAGCCGGCAGCCAGGTCTTGATCCGCACCCTCATGGGCCGACCCTCCAGGTGAATACTTGCGTCGGTCCTGCAAGACGCAGGCCGCTCCGACAGGCATCAAACACCAGCAAGCCTTTCAATTCCGTTGCTTTCGCGCGGCGCGGCTCTTGCGACCCCTCGTCGAAAGGCGAGATCGATGTTTCAACCTGATACGCAGTTCCTGATCGACCACTGGACCGGACTGTCTCAAAGGCCGGACGCGCGGGGCGGGATTCCGGCCCGAACGGCGCTGGAACCCCAAATGCTGGGCTTGCGCCTTCCTCGCACCCTTCTCGCTGATCGCCTGGGAGACGCGCCGTGCCTCCGTCTGGCGGGCGGCTGGATCGAGGCCTTTCACGGAGAACCGCTCAAGGACGTTCCGCTGTTCTCCTTGTGGACGGCCGCGTCGCGCGCCTTGGTCAGCACAGCGGTCACCCAGACGGTGCGCGAGGCCCGGCCCGTTGTCGTTGTCGCGACAGTCGGCGCCGCCGGGTCGCCCATTGAGGTGGTCTTCGCGCCCCTGCGCGGGCCTTCGGGCGAGCCGGACCGCATCCTCGGCCTCTACGCCCCGTCGGAGACCCTCGCGCTCACCCGCGACGAGTCCCGACGTTTGACGGCGCGCCTGTCGGTCGGCGCAGGCCCCCCCGCCCGTGCGTCGCTCAGCCTCGCGGCGGTCGGCGGGAGGCGTCTGGCCTAACTTTCGACGGGCTTCAGTTCGGTCGCGTAGCGCCGCCAGTTCTGCACATAATGCGCGGCTGACGCCTTCAGGGCCTCGATCTGCCCCGGCTCCAGCATTCGCACCACCCTGCCCGGCTGCCCCATCACCAGCGACCCGTCCGGGATCACCTTGCCTTCGGTGATCAGGGTGTTGGCGCCGATCAGGCAGTTCTTTCCGATCTTCGCCCGTCCCAGAACCACCGCGCCGATGCCGATCAGGCTGTTGTCGCCGATCTCGCAGCTGTGCAGCATCACCATGTGGCCGACGGTGACGCCGTCGCCGATGGTCAGCGGCTCGCCCGGATCGGAATGCAGCACGCTGCCGTCCTGGATGTTGGTGTCGCGACCGATGGTGATCGGGTCGTTGTCGCCCCGCACCACCGCCCCGAACCACACGCTGGCGCCCGGCTTCAGAATCACGTCTCCTGCGACTGTCGCGTTTGGAGCCACCCAGTATTCGCCCTCGGGCGGACACTGCGGTTTCTTGTCAGCCAACGCATAAATCGTCATGAAAACATTACCTTATCTTGAGCCGTTTCTTGGCTTTAAGCCTTCGTAAACCACGCTAGCATCATTCTGTAGATGCGATTCGAGGGCTCATTTCGCCCTCGGATCGGAAGCCGGATCAAGCCCGGTCCGGTCAGACCTCGGGTGGCGTGCGTGACGCGTTCGGTTCGGCGGCTGGTTCCGCTGGAAGTCAGATCTTCCTCCGACCCGGGCGGGTGCGTCGCATCCTCTTCTCTCCTTCACACGATCGTTCGAGGCGATGCTTTTCCGGCGTCGCCTTTTTTCATGCCCTGGAGGCGTCCATGACCAAGCGTGCGGCCATCAAGCGTCAGACCCGCGACAGCGTCCGTGATCACGGCGTTCTCGATTCCCGCCAGTTCATGGAGGACTCCAAGGTCCGCCGGCTCCCGACGCACGCCGGGCACGGCGCGTGGTCGCCGTATCCGTCCAACGACGATCGTGAGCAGGCCTATCTGAAGACACTGAAGCCCAAGTCGGAGGGGCAGGCCGAGCTGATGACGGCCATCGACAATCACAACCTCGTCCTCGCCCTGGGCCCTGCGGGCACGGGCAAGACCTATCTCGCCGTGGCGAAGGCTGTCGAGGCGCTGGAGGCGGGAAAGATCGGACGGATCGTGCTGTCGCGACCGGCTGTCGAGGCGGGGGAATCGATCGGCTTCCTGCCCGGCGACATGGAGGACAAGCTGGCCCCCTATCTGCGGCCGCTCTACGACGCCCTGTCCGACCGGCTGAGCATGAAGCGGGTCAAGGCGCTGATGGCCGAGGGGCTGATCGAGATCGC
>NZ_DASWNO010000011.1:0-12581 GCF_036399195.1 Brevundimonas sp. | reverse complement strand
CCGTCATTGCGCACGCGCAGGACGTTGGCCCACTCCTTCCAAAGCCAGTTCACCGCCTCGTCGCCGTTCGGCCCTTCCGAGATGTTGGTCTCGGTGTGCATGACCGGCAGCCGATACCGGTTGTAATACTGCCGGGTGATTTCGCTGTAGCCGATGTTTTCGCCGGATGCGGAGGTTGAGCCCTCCGCTCGGACCCGATGTGCGTTGGTCCCGGAGGAGTCGGTGCCGAGGATGCAGTGCTGCCGCAGCCGCCGGCCGAGGAAGAAGTGGTACTCCTCGCGCGTCATTCCGTTGTCCATCAGGAACTCGTAGACGCCGGAGTCGACGCGGCGACCGTAGTTCAGGTCCAGCGTCAGGAAGCGCTGGCAGTTCATCGTCTCGGCCGGCTTGATGGCGGCCGGGTTCTCTGCGTGGAAATACTCGGACGACTCGCTCTGGATGAAGATCACGTCCGGGCGAACCTGCAGGATCGCCTCCATCGCCAGCACATTGGCTTTCACGATGTTCTTCAGCGCGTTCACGAAGGTCTGGTCGGTCTTGCCCTCCTCGTTCCACCATCCGAAGCGGCCGGAGAAGGTGGCGCAGATGAACATCTCGTTGACCGGGGTGTAGAGCTGAACCCACGGGAAGCGCTCGGCGAAGGCCCGGGCGTAGGCTTCGAAATGCAGGCCGAAGTCGGGGTTCTGGAAGTCGCCGATCCAGTCGGGGACGCCGAAATGGCACAGGTCGACGATCGGGATCAGCCGTCGCCGGCGGATCTCAGCGAAGGTCTCGTCGGCGAACGACCAGTCGTACTTGCCTGGCCCCAGCAGGGTGGTGTGCAGGGGAGGGCCATACCGCAGGTAGCGGATGCCCATCTCCTGAACGAGGGCGAAGTCCGTGCGCCAGTGCTTGTAATGGCCGCACGACTCCATCTGATCGACGCGAACCGAGCCGTTCTTGATGCGCGGAATCGAGTTCTCGATTCCGGTGGCGAACATGAAGGCTGAGATGGCGTCCTCCCGAAGTCGCGTCCCCGAGGGACAGCTTCAAAACCGGAAAAGCGCCAGTTGGTTCAATCGAAGGACGGCGCCGCTTCCGGGCCATTTATCTTGCGGCAGCGCGTCAGCGGGGCCAGACCATCGACGCCGGTCTGGACGTTTCGCACCCAGGCCTTGTCGCCGTTCACCGCGATGACGGTGAAATGGGGAAACAGGTTTGGGCCCGTGCGCACCAGGTCGCCTTCGACGATGTCCTCGTCGTAGCCCCGGTGGTGGGAGATGTCGAAAAGGTCTGAATAGCTGACTTGGGTCACATGACCCTCCTGTCTCGTGCAGGGCCATTTAGGCGCGTCTGAGATGAATGAAAGCCCAACAGGAGCGACCGATTCGGGTCAAGTGCGGCCCAGCTTTCGTTCCGTATGCGGCTGTGGATTTCGCGCATCAGTCGGGTAGCCGACAAGCCCGCTCAAGCTTGCCTCGTCCTCAGTCGCCGGTCCTGATCTGGCCGTTCTTGACCGTCAGCGGCGCGGTGAGAAGCGCGCGAAAGGCTTTGTATCCGACCTGGCCCGGGACGAACCCGTGCATGAACATTCGCGGCTGGCCTTGCGCGTCGGTGGTGACCGAGGGATGCCCCGGGGCGATCCACGCCGTGCTGGACCCGAGCAGGGGCAGCGGCGCCTTTTCGTAAGGGCCGAGCGGATGCGCCGCCAGCGCCGCTCCGATGCCGTAGCGGCCGGTCGAGAAGTCGTTGCCCGCATAGAGCAGAAGGTAATGTTCCCCGACCCGACTGATCCACGGCCCCTCAATCAGGTGCGCTTCCCAGGCCTGATCGTTCTCGAGAATGACCGTGCTTTCGCCGACGAGGGCGGAGCCGTCGTCCGACATGCGCTGGGCCCTGATGACCGTGCGTGCGGCGGTGAGCGCCTCGCGAGCGAGGGTTTGGCACTCCGGCTCAGGTCCGGGCTCGGCGGCCAGGGCCGCCAGCCTCTCGCGGAAGGCCGGGAAGTCGTCTGCCGCGGCCTCGATCAACGGCTGCAGGATGAAGAAGGTCTCCATCGGCGCGGCGTCCGGGCGCAGCGCCAGCAGATCGGCGCATAGGCGCGCCGTCCGAACGTCGCGGGGTCCGGCGAACAGCACGGGGCCCAACTCCGGTCTCAGCCGCATCAGCCGCGCGATCAGGGGCGGCCAGCGGTCGTTCGTATCCTCCTTCCACACAAGGTGCGGCGCTTCCGTGGGGTCGAGGACGATGTGAGGATCAATCACGCCGCCTCTGAGCAGCGGCTCGGCCGCTGGCTCGAAGGGCCCCGCCGGCGAAGGCGCTCTCGCCAAGCCGATGGCGAGATCGCCGTCGTGGGTACGGGCGGTGAAGCAGAGCCAGAAGGCTCCTCCGACCTGATGCATCTCCGGCGCCCAGAAGTCGGCGCCGGGGCCGCTCATGGCCCATGCGGGGGCGCGGCCCTCAGGGAAGACAAAACCCGCCGGGCGCCAGGTCTCCAGATCGTCGGAACGCAGGATGGGGAAGGCGTCGGGCGCGTCGTTGGAGGTGACGTAGAGCCACCATGTCACCGTTCCGGCGGCGTTCCGCACCCGTGTCACGGCTGGATCGCCGTATCCGTACAGGATGCCGGCCCCCAGGTTTTCGGTCAGGATCGCCCGAACCGCCGGGTCGGGCGCGCCGGTGACGGGCGCGGCTGCTTCGGGCGCCCGCAGGTCGAACCGACGCGACAGCTCGTCGTGGAGGTCGAGAAAGTCCCGGTGGCTGCGGGGGTCCAGACGGCGGTGAACGCGTCTTCGACCTCCGTTCTCCTCCTCGCCGCTGACGGTCAGGGTCAACAGACCGTCTGGACCTTTCTGAAGCTGCAGGTCGAGGCGCGACTCCCCCATGCCGACCCCGCCTCCCGTCAGGCGAAGGACATCCACGCCGCCGCCAGAAGCAGCAGCACGATCACCGCGGCGGCCGCATACCAGAACTTGGGTGTCGCCCTGACGCCGCCCGAGCCTTCCGGAGACGAGGGCATAGGGCTCCGGTCGGAGCTCACGGGAGCGGCGTCCGTCGGGGCGCGGGCGCCTCCCGCCTCATCGTCCGTCCCGAGCGGCGACAGGCCCGGGTCGAACACCGGCACGCTGCCGTTTTCGCGCCGATGACGCCACTGATCGTCCTTGGTCTGCAGGGGGTTGGCCATGGCCAAATAAGCCCGTCGCATACGAAGTGTTCCGCCCGCTTCCCAACGTAGGGAGCGTACCGGGGCCTCACGGCGTTGCAGGGGAATGGAGTCCCCCACGCCCGAGCTCGCACTCAGCATCCTGAGGCAAATCCGCGGATACGCCGTCGTCCTGCTGCGCCCCGACGGGACGATCGTGCGCTGGCTGGGAGACGCCCCCGCCATAGTCGGTCTGTCGGAAGCGGAAGCCGTCGGGGCCAACATCGCCATGATCTTCGCACCTTCGGATCAGGCGCAGCACGTGCATCTGCGGGAGCTGGAGATCGCCAGCCGTGACGGGCGGGTCGAAGACACGCGCTGGCACGTCAGAGCTGACGGCGAGCGCTTCTGGGCCAACGGCATCACCATGCCTCTGGACGAGGGCGTCTTCCTCAAGGTCTTCCGCGACGAGACCCGGCTGAAGGTGGCTGACGAGCAGCGGGTCCTGCTGCTCCACGAGCTCAATCACCGGGTGAAGAATACTCTGGCGACGGTGCAGTCCGTGGCCGAGCAGACGCTGCGGTCCGCGGGCGTGGGAGCGGACATCCGCGCCGCCCTGACCGCTCGCCTTCACGCCTTGTCGCGCGCGCACAACGTCCTGGTGGACGAGAGTTGGGCCGGAGCGGACCTGCGGACCATCGTCCAGGACGCGGTGTTTCCCTATGACGGCGGCGCAAGGGTTTCCGTCGACGGCCCTGACGTCCGTCTGCACCCCTCGCAGGCGGTCACCCTGGCCCTGATTCTGCATGAACTCACCACCAACGCGCTCAAGCACGGATCGCTGACCGGCCACGCAGGCAGGGTGAACATACGCTGGAACGAGTCGGTCGATGCGGAGGGAGGTCGGCGGCTCAGTCTGCTCTGGGAAGAGTCAGGTGGACCGCAGGTGACGGCTCCGACCCGGAAAGGCTTCGGCTCCCGGCTTCTCAAGCAGGCCGCCGGCTCCATGAGCGGATCGGTCGACCTCCGGTTCGCTCCCGAAGGCCTGTGCTGCGTCCTTGATCTGTCTCTTGTCGACGAGGCCGTTCCCATAGAGCAGACCCTCGTCGAAAGAGGATCAGGCGCCGTGATCCCGACGAATATCCAATGAGCCACGGCTGCAGGAACCATCGACCGCAGCTCTGGTTAGCAGCCGCATAAGGGCGAAGGAGCACGCATGCTGGCCATGGACTATCGCGGGCCGAGACGGGTCCGCATCGAACACAAGCCGATGCCCGTCATCGAGCATCCCCGGGACGCGGTCGTGCGCGTAACCCGATCCTGCATCTGCGGATCGGACCTGCACCTCTACCACGGCATGGTGCCGGACACCCGGGTCGGCATGACCTTCGGCCACGAATTCTGCGGCGTCGTGGAGGAGGTCGGCTCGGGCGTGGAGAACCTGAAGCGGGGCGACCATGTGCTGGTCCCGTTCAACATCGCCTGCGGCCAATGCCATTTCTGCAAACAGGGCCTGTTCGGCAACTGCCACGAGTCCAATGCGCAGGCGACCGCGGTCGGCGCCATCTTCGGCTATTCCCACACGGCCGGCGGTTATGACGGCGGACAGGCGGAGTACGTGCGCGTGCCCTATGCCGATTTCGGACCGACGCTGATCCCGGACTGGATGGACCCCGACGATGCGGTGCTGCTGACCGACGTCGTCCCCACCGGCTACCAGGCGGCCGAGATGGGCGGCATCCAGAAGGGCGACACGGTGGTGGTCTTCGGCGCGGGGCCCGTGGGATTGCTGGCCGCGCGCTGTGCCTGGCTGTTCGGCGCCGGTCGGGTCATCGTCATCGACCACCACGAGTATCGGCTCGAGTTCGCGCGGACCTACTGCCCGGCCGAAGTCTATGATTTCCGCGAGATCGGCGATCCCGTGGTGTTCATCAAGAAGATCACCGAGATCGGCGCGGACGTCTGCATCGAGGCGGTCGGAGCCGACGCCTCGGGCAACGCCTGGCACACGGTCTTCGGCAAGAAGCTGAAGCTCGAAGCAGGCAACGCCGTGCCGCTGCACTGGGCGATCAACTCGGTGAAGACGGGCGGCGTGGTGTCGATCGTCGGGGTCTACGGGCCCACGGGCAACATGGTCCCGATCGGCAACGTCGTGAACAAGGGCATCACCATCCGGGCCAATCAGGCGTCCGTGAAGCGGCTGCTGCCCCGCCTGATCGAACACGTCAAAGAGGGCCGGATCGATCCCAAGGCGATCATCACTCACCGCGTCCCGCTGGAGGATGTCGCCGAAGCCTATCACCTGTTTTCGTCGAAGCTGGACGGCTGCATCAAGCCTGTCCTCCTTCCGAGCGCAGCCTGAGACGGAGGACTCGCATGACCCAGAGCCAGCAGGCTGCCGCAGCCGCCGCCCAAGCGGAAGCAGAACCCCGCATCGATCCCGCCACCGTCGTCGGCTGGGGCGTCGACGCAGATCCCGAGAACGACCCGACCTGGCCGATGCGGAACCGGGCCAACGACGACGGTCCGGGCATGAACTGGACGCCTCCGGAGACCCAGCACACCGAGGTGGAAATCCTTCAGTCAGTCGAGCACGTGCGGCGCCCGGCGGTCGTTGGACAGTCCACGCCGCCGTCGGGGCTCAGCGGCGTCATACGGAGGGGAGCCTTCCGCTTGAGTGAAAGCCAGTGGGGTCACTGGCTGCTGCTGATGCTCGCCGACCGGGTGAACACCGTCGAAGGCGTGGTCGACGATCTCATGCGGGGCCGCGCGCCGAACCCCCTCGTGGAGATGGGGATCGTGAAGCAATCGCGGTCGCGGGAAAGCGCGATCGCGACGGCCGCCGTCATCGGCCTGGTCGCGGTCGCCCTGGTGTCGGTGGCGCGTCGTCGCCGCTGACGCGGGTTGGCGCGAGCCGATCCGCCCGGGTCGGCCCCCGGGCGCGCCGCCTGCGCCAACATATCCAGGGCGCTTATGCGCGTCTGGAAATCATCACCGTTGTGCGGGCGGTCCGCTCGGCCAGACGCGTCTCCTCAGGCGGCCTGAAGGAGAGCGCTGTCCTGACCGGCGAAATGGAGCGACCCGACAGACCGTTCGCCCTGGTAGACAGCCACCGTTTGGACGTCCTCCCAGCGCTCAGCGATTTCACCCGCCAGCTTCAGCGCCGAGCGGTCCGTCGCGGCCCTCAGCACGCACAGGTCCGCCACGGTCTCGCGGCTCGTGCTGATGATGCAGAAATAGGAATCCATAGGGTTCGGACGTCCATCGCGGCGGGTGGGCCGTCTTCAACACGCCCGGCCGCAGCCCGTTCCTGTGTCGGCTGCCGGATAACCGCTTCCAGCGCCGTCATCAGATGATCGGCTTTCCTCCGGTGACGGCGATGGTCGCTCCGGAGATGTAGCCGGCCTCGTCGGAGGCCAGCAGGACATAGGCTCCGGCCAGCTCACGCGGTTGCCCCGGGCGTTTCATCGGCACCTGATTGCCGAACTCCCGCACCTTCTCTTCTGGCATGGTCGAGGGGATCAGCGGCGTCCAGATCGGGCCGGGAGCGACGCAGTTCACGCGGATTCCCTTCTCGGCCAGCAACTGCGCCAGCCCGCCCGTGAAGTTCTGGATCGCGCCCTTGGTCGTGGCGTAGGCCAGCAGCTGGGGACTGGGCGTATCGGCGTTGACGGAAGACGTGTTGATGATCGAGCCGCCCTCCGCCATGTGCGGGACCGCCGCCTTGGACAGGTAGAACATGGCGTGGATGTTCACCCGGAAGGTCTTGTCCCATTCGGCGTCCGGGATCTCCTCAAGGTCGTCGAAGGTCATCTGGTGGGCGGCGTTGTTGACCAGAATATCGACCCGCCCGAAGGCGTCGACCGCCTTCTGAACGATGGCGCGGCAGTGGTCGGCGTCGGCGACGTCGCCCGGGACGAGCACCGCCTTGCGCCCGGCCTCTTCGATCCAGCGGCGGGTCTCCTCGGCGTCCTCATCCTCGTTCAGGTAGCTGATGAGGACGTCCGCGCCTTCGCGGGCGAAGGCGATGGCGACGGCGCGGCCGATGCCGCTGTCGCCGCCGGTGATGATCGCGGCCTTGCCCTCCAGACGCCCCGAACCGCGATAGCTGTCCTCGCCGTGGTCGGGGCGCGGGTTCATCTGGTCTGTGAGACCGGGAACGGCTTGGGGCTGCGGCTCGAACGGCGGGCGCGGATCATCCATGGCGGACCTCAGGGCTGGGGTGGCGGGATCGGCTTCAACCGACCAACCGCCTGCCTAGGGGTGCGTTCCCGCGAGCAGCGCGAGCAGGGCGAAACTCGCAAGCCAGTGCTCACCCATGTAGTCGCCGGTGACGTGGGGCAGGGCGGCGTCCAGGTGCATGTCCGCGGCGCCGAGGGCGATCCCGCGTCGGGGATCGTCCGCCTCGAGGGCCGCCGCGATCTCGCGCCAGCACCAGGCCCGGCTCAGGTTCAGGCCGTCGAGATGGGCGATCTTGCCGTCCGAGCGGTCGCTGACCCCGGCCGGCTGGAACAGGGTCGCGGGCTCGCGCCGGTCCACCCGTGGCAGGAAGGCCGCGAACCAGGCGCGGAACGCGTCCGGCTCCATCACGCGCCGCATTAGCACGGCCTCCATCAGGGCCGGCGACAGAAACTCGTCCTGCGACGGCTCCCAGGCCTGACAGTCGCGGTCCCCCGAGTGCCAGCGGAGGGCGCGGTCGCGGCAAAGCGCGGCGAGCGCCTCGTCCCCGCCGCTGTCGGCATGGTCGAGCGCCAAACGCAGGGCAAAAGCCGTGTTGTAGTGTGTGCCCACCCGAACCGGATAGTCGGCCAAGGGCAGGAAGTCCTTGAAACGCCTCGCGAAGGCGTCGGTCAGCGGCCTCAGGGTCGCTACCCGGTCGTTGCCGTGCCGTTCCAGCTCCGCCGCCAGCATCAGCAGCCAGCCCCAGCCGTAGGGCCGCTCGAACCCGCGGCTTTCGGGGCGCGCGAGGTAGGCCGTCTCCGCCGCGACGTTCTCGGCCGTGAAAAGTTCGTCGGCCAGCGTGCCTATGCGGCCTGCTTCCGGCATGTCCGGATACAGCCTCAACAGGGTGAACAGTGTCCACCAACCGTGGACGCACGAGTGCCAGTCGAAGCTGCCGAAGAAGACCGGATGCAGGGCGCGCGGACCCCGCACGTCGGCGGGACCGGCCAGAACATGGTCCATCTTGTTCGGGTATTCGCGCGCGACATGCCCCAGCGCCGCCGAAGCGAAGCGGGAGGCGGTCGCGGCGTCGAGGCGGTGGGTCATCTCAGTACCGGAAGGCGAGGGCGTACATCAGCACGACGTTGATCACGAACAGGGCCGCCGCGGTCGGAATCTGCGCCCGGATCACGCCGTTGAACGCCGCGTCGCGGTCCGGCAGGTCGAGCAGCGCCGCGGGCACCACGTTGAAATTGGCGGCCATGGGCGTCGTCAGCGTGCCGCAGAAGCCCGACAGCATGCCGATGGCGCAGACGATCGCCGGATTGCCGCCGAACTGCAGGACCACCAGCGGCAGCCCGACGGCGGCGGTCATTACCGGGAAGGCCGCGAAGGCGTTGCCCATGATGAATGTGAACAGGGCCATCCCGCCGCAATAGGCGACCACCGCCAGCAGGCGGGTGTCGAGCGGCAGGTAGCTGGCGAACAGCTCGCCGATCCGGTCGCCGACGCCGGCGATGACGAACACGGCGCCCAGCGCCGCGAGGGCCTGCGGCAGGATCCCCGCCCAGCCAACCGAGTCCATCAGCCGTCGGCCTTCCTGCAGCGGCGCCAGCAGCGGCGGGCGGAGCCAAACCATGGCCATGGCCAGCGCGATGGCCACGGCCAGGCCCAGCGCGATGATGGTCGGCTGCTCGGCTCCGAACAGGGGCGTGCCGAACAGCGACACCTTCTCCAGCACCAGCACCCCGAGAATGGCGACGGCCGGAATCATCAGGGCGGGAAGGAACAGCGAGTTGCCGCGCCGGGCGGCGCTGGCGGCGCGTTCCTCCGGGCTGGTCGTCGCCGGTCGGCTCTGGCCCAGCAGCCGGAAGCCGGCGAGCACGGCGAGCGTCAGCACCAGCACGCCGTTGCCCAGGTCTCCCAGATAAGATCCGAACAGGAAACTGACCGCCAGCAGACCCCAGAATGCCGCGGTGCCGAACCGTCGCGGATGGGCTCCGTCGAACACCGTCAGGACCGAGAACGACGCGAACGTCAGGCCGGCGAACATGTAGACCCAGTCAAGCGTGATCATTGGCCGCTCTCCTGACCGCTTTCCCGGGCGATGGTCCGGTCGAGCCGGATCAGCCGCGCGCCGTGGATCAGCAGGGCGAAGATCGCGGTGGGGATGGCCCAGACCGCCAGCTGCCAGGGCTCCAGCATGATGCCGTTGGCCTCGAGGAAGCCCTTGATCAGCAAGATCGAGGCGATGGCGAAGAAGATGTCCTCGCCGAAGAACAGGGCGATGTTGTCCACCGCGGCCGCATGCGCCCGGATGCGCCAGCGCAGGGCGTCGGGCAGATCGCCGTAGCGCGCCTCGGCCGCCGCCTCGGCCATGGGCGCGATCAAAGGACGGACCATCTGCGGATGTCCGCCAAGCTTGGTCAGGCCCGCCGCGGCGCTGACCTGACGCAGGACGAAGTAAGCCAGCAGGATGCGCCCGGTGGTGGCCGAACGGACCCTGCCCACCAGCGCCCGGGCCTGCTCCTGGAGGCCGTAACGCTCCAGCAGCCCGATGAGCGGCAGCACCAGCCAGATCACGGTGATGTAGCGGTAGTCGTTGAACGCCTTGCCGAAGGCCGCGACCGTGTCGACCGCCGCCCGGCCCACCTCCGCGACGCTCACGCCCGGCGCAATGGCCGCCGCGGCCCCCGTCACGATCGCGGCGACCAGGATGACGGCCAGCGGGTTCAGCCGCGCCACGAAGCCGGCGACCAGCACCCCTATCCCCAGCAACACCCACATGGACTCGGCCCCCGGTCAGTCTGCGGCGAGGCTAGTCCGCTCCGGCACGCGGTGGAAACGGTTTTCCCACCCTGACCTGCACAGGCCGCGCCGGCGCTCACGCCTCCCCGAACCCGCCGCCCCCGGGGGTCTCGATCACGAAGACGTCCCCCGCCGACATGCGGACCTCGGCCGTAGAGCCCAGCCGATCGCGACCGCCGCCGACGCGCTCGATGCGATTAATCCCCGCCGCGCCGTTCGCGCCCCCGCCGACCCCGAACGGCGGCACACGCCGGCGGTTGGACAGGATCGCCGCCGTCATCGGTTCGAGGAACCGCACGCGCCGGATCGCGCCATCGCCGCCCCTGGACGCGCCTTCGCCGCCGGACCCGCGCCGGATGGAGAACTCCTCGAGCAGCACCGGGAAGCGGGTTTCCAGCACTTCGGGATCGGTCAGGCGGCTGTTGGTCATATGGGTTTGCACTGCCGACGCCCCCTCGAAGCCCGGCCCAGCGCCCGCCCCGCCGGCGATGGTCTCGTAGTACTGCCGCGCATCGTCGCCGAAGGTGAAGTTGTTCATCGTGCCCTGACTGGCCGCCAGCACGCCGAGCGCGCCGTACAGGCAATCGACCACGGCCTGGCTGGTCTCGACGTTGCCCGCGACCACGGCGGCCGGGTAGCGCGGGTTCAGCATCGAGCCCTCGGGCACGATCAGGTGGATCGGCTTCAGGCAGCCTTCGTTCAGCGGGATGGCGTCGTCGACCAGGGTGCGGAAGACATAGAGCGTGGCGGCTCGCGTGATCGACAGCGGCGCGTTGAAGTTGTTCGGCCGCTGCTCGCTGGTTCCGGTGAAATCGACCACCGCGCTCCGCGCCTGCGGGTCCACGTCGATGCGGACCCGGATGACGGCGCCGTCGTCCATCTCGATCGCGAAGTCACCGGATTTCAGGGCGGCGATGGCCCGGCGCACCGCCTGTTCCGCGTTGTCCTGAACGTGGCCCATGTAGGCCGCCACCACGTCACGCCCGAACTCCGTTGCCATCCGCGCCAGCTCGTCCGCGCCGCGGGCGCACGACGCGATCTGGGCTTTCAGGTCGGCCATGTTCTGTTCGACGTTGCGCGACGGATAAAGGCCGGAAGTGAACAGGGCGCGAGTTTCATGGTCCCTCAGCCGTCCCGCGTCGACGAGCAGGAAGTCGTCGATCAGGACGCCTTCTTCCTCGACCGTCACGGACGAAGGCGGCATCGACCCCGGCGTGATTCCGCCGACGTCGGCGTGGTGCCCACGCGCGGCGACGAAGAAGGCCGGCGCGTCGTCGGTCTCTAGGAACACGGGCATGATGACGGTGATGTCGGGCAGGTGCGTCCCGCCGTTGTAGGGCGCGTTCAGCATGTAGACGTCGCCGCGCCTCATGCCCCGGCCGTCCGCCCCGTCGCTTCGCGAGCGGATCACCGTGCGAATGCTTTCGCCCATCGAGCCGAGATGCACCGGGATGTGGGGCGCGTTGGCGATCAAGGCGCCGCTTGAGTCGAACACGGCGCAGGAGAAGTCGAGCCGCTCCTTGATGTTGACCGAATACGCGGTCGCCCGCAGCGCCTCACCCATCTGTTCCGCCGCGGCCATGAAGCGGCTGTTGAACACCTCCAGCATGATCGGATCGGCGTCGACGCCGGGCGCGGCGAGGCGCTCCGCCGGCGTTGCCCGTACGAGGATCAGGTTTAACGCATCGTCGACCGTGGCGCGCCAGCCCGGTTCCAGCACGGTGGTGCCGGTGTCCTCGAGAATGACCGCCGGCCCCTCGACGGTCACGCCCGGTCGGAACGTCTCGCGGCGGTAGACCGGCGTGTCCTGCTCGGCCCCGGCCATCCTCACGGGAGCGCGGGTCACGATCGGAGGCGGGCCCCCAGCGGCTCGGGCCGTTGGCGTGAACGCCGCCTGTTCCGAGGCGGCCACGGCCTCGGCCTCCAGCGTCTCGACCACCAGCGCCTTGTCGTCGGCGAAGAAGCCGAAGCGTTGACGATGCAGGGTCTCGAACGAGGCCCGCATCGCCAAGGCCGGGCCGAACGGGACGGGCAACGGCGTGTCCGAGCCGGCGAACTTGACCTCGGCTCGGGTGACGACTTCGACAGCGCCGTCCGTGAAGCCTTGCGCCTGAAGCAGGTCGCGCGCCTCGCCGGCGAGGGCTTCGGCTCGCGCAGCCAGCGGCGCGTCCGCGCGGTCGTCCAGCGGCGCAGCCACGGTCGCCTGCCGGATCGCCCGCACGTCGGCAAGGCCCATACCGTAGGCTGACAGCACCCCAGCGAACGGATGCAGCATCACGCGGCTCATGCCCAGGGCGTCCGCGACCAGACAGGCGTGCTGGCCGCCGGCGCCGCCGAAGCAGTTCAGGACATAGCGGGTGACGTCGTATCCCCGCTGGATAGACACGGACTTGATCGCCTCCGCCATGTTCTGCACGGCGATGGTGACGAAGCCGGCGGCGAGGTCTTCGGGCGTCGTAGCGCGGCCCGTCGCGTCCGCGACCTCAACGGC
>NZ_DASWNO010000010.1:0-8235 GCF_036399195.1 Brevundimonas sp. | reverse complement strand
GGCGGATTGGGTCCGGCGGGAATGGCGTCGATATTCATGGCGCGTCCGGTATGCTGCAGTGCGATATGAGGTGGCGGGCGTGATAGGCGGGGCGCGCGGCGGAAGCAAGGCAGGGCGTTGGCCCTGTCGCTCGGCGCGCGGCGGCTCGCGGCTTGAGCGCAGGTCGCGCGCACGTCACCATAAGGCGGCGAGAAGGAGCCTTCCATGACCCTGTTCGACTGGCTGGCCCTGACGTTGTTCGCCGTCTGCTGGCTCGGCTACGGCCCGCTGCTAAACCTGCTGGCGCGGCGCAGCGGCACGCTGAACGACGACATGGCGGTGGTGCGGCGGGTGTGGATGACGGCCATGGCCCACCGCGAGGTGCGGCTGGTGGACAGCCAGTTGCTGGGCCACACCATCAACTCAGGCGGCTTCTTCGCCTCGACCAACCTGCTGCTGATCGCCGCCGTGGGCAGCGTGCTGTTCGGCGGGCAGCAGGCGCTGGAGGGCTTCGCCTCGGTCGGCGCCGAGGACGTGCCGGCGCGGCTGCTGACGGCCAAGCTGGCCCTGGTGCTTGTCTGTCTGTCGCGCGGACTGCTGGATTTCATCTGGTCGATCCGCCAGCTCAACTACGCGCTCGCTTTGGTCGGCGCCGCCCCCGAGGTCGATACGGAAGCCGACCGCGCCGCGCTCGGAACCGCCGCGGCGGACCTGCTGAACCCGGCCCTGAACGCCTTCAGCCAGGGCGTGCGGGGCTATTATTTCGCGCTGGCGGCTGCGGCCTGGCTGTTCGGGCCGCAGTGGCTGGCGCTAGGCGTCGCGGCGGCGTTCTGCCTGCTGGTCTGGCGCCAGGCCGGCTCGCCCGCTGCTCGTGCGGTGCGCAACGCCCGGCGCCTGCTGGAGCCCTGAGCCGCGTTACACGGCGTGAACGCAAGTGCGAAATGGATGCTTGAAATCTTGTGCACCGCACACTAGCTTTCCTGTGACGCCTTCGGGCGTCATGCCCTTCCTGGGCGTTTCCTCCCTAAAGACTTCATGCCGCGCCCTCGGGCGCGGCTTTTTTTACGCCCGATTGTTGAGCAGCTCGGCGATGACCCGGGCCACGCCCTTTGCGGTCCGCGACCAGCCCGCGGACGGCGCCCGCGCCGCCTCGTCGTAGTAGAGCGCCCGGTTCAGCTCGATCTGCACCGCGTGGAACCCGTCGTCAGGCCGGCCCCAGACCTGCGTCGTCCAACCCCCGGCGTAGGGCCGGTTCAGCGCCACCCGCCAGCCCAGCGTCTCGAACGCCCGCCGCAGCCGCCGCGTCAGCTCGCCGGAACACGACGAGCCATGCCGGTCGCCCAGAACCACGTCCGGCCCCCGCAGTCCCCCTGCTCCAGCCGTGGCTCGCGCCGGCATGGAGTGCCAGTCGATCAGGACCGCCTCGCCATGCCGCGCCCGCGCGCCCTCCATCTCGCCCGCCAGAGCCGCGTGGTAGGGCGTATGCCAGCGGGCGATCCGCGCTTGCGCCTCGGCCTCAGACAACCGCCGTGCATAGAGGGGCCGCCCGTCGCCGCTGGTCCGGGGGATGACGCCGTACCCCGCGGCCGTGCGCGCCGAACTGTTCGTGGCGGCAAGCCCTTCGATCAGCGCGGGATCCAGCTCGGCCGGGTCGCGGTTGAGATCGACATAGGCCCGATGCATACGCCCCAGCACCAACACGGCGCCACCCTCGGCCCCCGGCGCGATCAACCGGTCGACCAGCGCGTCGCCGGCGCTGCGCAGGCTGGCGTCCGGGAGGGCGGGATCGGCGCGCATGTCGTCAGGACACAGGTCGCCCGAGTGCGGCGAGGCGAACACGAACCGGCCTGGCGCGGTCGGCCGCACGACCGAGAACCCCTCGCCGTCCGCCGCCGCATTCATTCCGAGGCCGTCTGGAACCATGCCGCAGCCTTAGCCTGTTTCGCCGCGTCATCCACAGCCGCCGGGCGCTCCGGAACGGCGATTTTCATGGCGGGTTTACCAGTCGGGGCCTAGCGTCGGACCAGATACGACAACGGACACTTCATGGCGCGCATCCTCCTGGCCGAAGACGACCACTCGCTGCGGGGCTTCCTGACCCGCGCGCTGGAACGCGCCGGCCATTCCGTGGTCGACTGCGAGAACGGCGACGACGCCATCGACGCGCTCGATCAAGGCCCGTGGGACCTGCTGCTGACCGACATCGTCATGCCGGGCGCCGACGGCATCGAGGTCGCCCGGGTGGCCGCCGCCCGTCAGCCGGGCATCCGCATCATGTTCATCACCGGCTTCGCCGCCGTCGCCCTATCCGCCGCCCAGGCCAGCCCCCAGGCCAAGGTCCTGGCCAAGCCGGTCCACCTGCGCGACCTCGTCGGCGAAGTCGAACGCATGGTCGCGGCGGCGTAGACGAGGGCGCTACCGCTGACCGCGCGGCGGCTCGCTGCTTGAGCGCGGAACCGGGCGAAGCCGAGGCCGCGTCGGGTCGGGAGGTCCGCAGGGCCGACGACCGCGGCCCTCCAAAATGCCCTTGCAGACAGCAAACCGGCCGGGTTATAGACCGCGCCTTCCCGTTCCGGGCCCGCCCGGAACCGCCACGGCGGACGCGTAGCTCAGCGGGAGAGCACTTCGTTGACATCGAAGGGGTCACAGGTTCAATCCCTGTCGCGTCCACCATTCCTCTCATCGCTTAGCTGAACTCGGACGTGGTCGCCTTGACCGTGTCGCGCCGGCTACTGTTCGCGATGACGACGACAGGGGCCCGGGTCGTCGATTGACACGGCTGCTACGCTACGGCTTGTTTCAGCCACATTTCGTGGGGGAAACAATGCTTCGGAAGATCACCGGTCTCGTAACACTCCTGTGCCTCGGCGCCTGCGCCACGCCCTATGTCGCCACGCCTTACGACCGGGCCTCCGCTTCAGTGAGCTCCGTCCGGGTGCTCGACGACTCGATGGCGGACAAGGCCATCGCCTATGAGGTGGCGTCCGTCGGCTCGAACTTCGGGCTGATCGGCGCGCTTGTCGACGCCGGCATCCAGGCCGAGCGGCAGGAGGCGGTCAATGACGCGTTGCGGACGGTCACCTTCGACGCCGAAGCCCGACTTGAGGCCCGACTGACCGAGGCCCTGCGCGCCCAGGGCTATAATGTCGCCGTCATGGCGGGGGCGGAGCGGCCGAAGCGTGACTTCCTGCCGAGCTATCCGGGCGCCGCGGAGGGGGCCGAGGCCTACCTCGATGTCGCGGTCATGAACTACGGCTACATGTCGTCCGGCGCGGGCCAGCCGTTCCGCCCGATGGTCGCTGCCAAGGTCCGGCTGGTCCGGGCGTCCGACTCGTCGACGCTGATGGAGAACCAGATCGTCTACAACCCGCTGAACACGGTGGCCGGAATCATCACCCTGCCGCCCAACCCCCAGTACGCCTTCAACAATCGGTCCGACCTTCTGGCTGATCCGACGCGGCTGGCCGCGGGCATCGAGGATGCGCTGGGCCAGGTCGCCCTCACCGCCGCCCAGCTGCTCCGGTAGACCGTCATGATCCGGCTCCTGACCGCGGCGTCCGCCCTGCTCGCCACCGCCGGCTGTGCAACGGCCGTCGCGCCGCTCCCAGCCGTTCTCGACTATGCCGGCTCTGGCTGCGCCCCCCGGGTCGACCTCGGCGGCGCGATCAGCCTGACGCCCGCCAAGGAGACCAACGGCTTCGTCGTCGTGGCCGATGTCGGCGGCGGGTCGCCGTGCCTGATCGGCGCGGGCGGCAAGGCCACGCCTTACGCCCTGTTCGCCCTGCCCGCCGATCCCGACGACAAGACCATCGCCGTCGGCGGCGCGCTGGAGCCGCTGCGGATATTCTCGCCGCAGGTCAGCGTGCTCGCCGCCGACGGAACGGAGCTGCGCACTCTGCCGGCGGCCGACTTCTTCTACCGCGGCCCGGTGTTCTCGGTTCAGTTCCGCCCCCGGGAGGGCGAAGCCTTCCTGCTGGTGGGGGCCGATCCCGCGCGGGTCGGCCAGCGCTACGACGCGATCAACGTCGGCACGAACACGACCACGGTCTACACCGGATTCGGAGCCGCCAACTTCACCACCGGCGTCGAAGCCAATAACAGCCGGCTGTTCTCGTACCACGGCGGCGTCCAGGTCATCGTCTACGACACGGACCTGGAAGACGGAAAACAGGCGCGCTGAAGCGTCCGGACGGCCCGCCGGACGCCTCCTGACGGAGACGCCGGCGACGCCCTCAGCCCAGTCGCGCCGCGATGCCGTTCAGGGTGTCCTTGAGCCCGGTCAACCGCCGCCCGGCCTGGTCGGCGCCTGAGACCTGAACGTCGCGCGCCGCGGCCTGCAGCCGGCCCGCGAGGCCTGCGTCCTTGCCGCCGCCGTCCACCAGAGGCGTGGCCTCGGCCAGGGCCGCCCGGAGCCGGGCGATCGCGTCCGTCGCCATGCCGCCGTCGCGCTCCAGCTGGTCGAGGTAGGCCAGCGCCACCACCGGATGGGCCGGCCAACGCACCGGAAACTGCTGCTGCGGATTCACCGTGCCGCCCTGATCGGCCATCCGCGCGGCGGCGATCTCGTTCTCGGTCAGGTGTTCGCTCGGTTGCAGCGCCAGGACGTCGAGACCGCGCGCGATCTCCGAGCCGTAGATGCGACCGTTGTACCAGTAGACAGACCAGAAGCCGCCCATGGTCCCGTGCTGCTCGCTGACCGGCCCGCGGTCGAAGAAGGCGATCTCGAACGGCCTGGCGGAGTCGGTGAAGTCGCTGATGGAGATGCCGCCCTGGTACCAGGCCTGCACGAACAGGTCGCGCCCGGGGACGGGGATCAGCGAGCCATTGTGAGCGACGCAGTTCTCCTTGTCCCCCTGCGGCGCGGGCAGCTTGTAATAGCTGCGGAACACCAGTTCGCTGTCGACGACGTCATAGATGGCGTTGGCGCCCCACGTGCGGGGATCCTGCACCCGGCAGCGCGGCCGGCCGCCGCCGCCCCACTCGTCGGTGAAGACCACCTTGGTGCCGTCGTTGTTGAACGTCGCCGAGTGCCAGTAGGCGAAGCCGGCGTCGGTGACCGCGTCGAGCCGGCGCGGGGCGCGCGGGTTCGAGATGTCGAACAGGATGCCGTTGCCCGAGCAGGCTCCGCCGGCGAGGTTGCGGCTCGGGAACAGGGTGATGTCGTGGCACTGGTCCGTGCGGCTGGTGGTCTGGGTGCCCTGACCGTGGTCGCCGCCGCGCCACAGGCCGGCGACCTGGCCTGTCTCGTCGGCGAAGACGGCGGGGCTGTCGACGATGCGCGAGCGCGAGGGATCGGCGAGCGGAATCTCGATCACGTCGATGCTGAACAGGGCGGTGCGGGGATCGCCCGGCGCGCCGGTGACACAGCCCGCCAGTTCCTTCTCGTTCCGGACGTTCGCGGTGCCCGAGTTGTAGACGATCAGCCGTTCGGCGTCGGCGGACACGACGGAGTGGGTGTGCGATCCGCGGCAGGTCTGGACCTGTCCCACCTGAACGGGCCGGGTCCGGTCGCTGATGTCGAAAATGCGCAGCCCCCGGAAGCGCTCGGCGCTGACGTCGCCGGTGACGCCTTCCCGGCCGCAGTCGACCCGGCCGCTGTTGGACTCGACCGACATCAGCAGCAGGTCGCCGACGATTGACACGTCGCCCTGTCCGCCGGGGCAGACCACTGAGCTGACCAGCTGCGGTTCGTCGCCCTGACCCAGCCGATAGAGGTTGAAGCCGTGATAGCTGCCGACGGCGAGGAGATCGCCAGAGAAGGCCATGTCCGTGTTGGCGAAGCTGAGGAAGGGCGCCCGGCTGCCGAACTGGCCGCCGGGCCCGTCGCGCCGCGGCTCGGCGTCGTCGCCGGCGGCGGCGACCGGCGGCGGCAGGCCTGCCGGGTTCTGCGGATCGAAGAAGCCGGTCGGCTTGGGCAGGCTGGCCAGCAGCGTCATGTTGCGGGCGGCCTGTTGCGCGTCCCGGAAATCGCCCCGCAGCGTGCTGCGCGGATCCTCCGCGCGCTCGCGCAGCAGCGCGGTCATGCGATTGATCTCGGCCTGCTGTTCGTTGGTCACGTCGTTGGCGAAGCGGAACAGCACCGGATCGTAGGCCGAGCCCGAACGGGCGAACAGATCGGCGACCATCTTCACCGCCCCTTCGTGGTGGGCGATCATCCGCTCGAGGAACAGCCGGTCGAACTCGGCGCCCCGGGCCGCCGCCAGCGCCGCCATCTGTTCGGCGGTGGCCATTCCGGGCATGGCCGCGTGGCCGGCGTGGTTCATCGCGCCGGACGCCCCGTGGGCGCTGTGGTCCATGCCCGCCATCGCAGCGGGGTCCGGCGCCGTTTCGTTCCGCTCGCGCAACCAGCCCTGCATGAAGGCGATCTCGTCGGCCTGGGACGCGTTGATCCGCCCGGCCACGTCGATCACCGCCTGGGTGTTGGTGCGCTCGGCCACCAGGGCCGCCATGGCCACGGCCTGGGCGTGGTGATGGATCATACCCTGCATGAACGTCACGTCGTCCGCCGAATAGCGGTTGTTCGCGATGCGCGAGGCTTCTTCAGCCGTCAGCGCCCGTGAGGCCTGCCCCGGGGCCCCCGGCTGGACGATGGCCGTATCCTGCGCCGCCGCGCCGGTGGCGAACAGCAGAACGCCCGCGGCGGCGGTGCAGCCGAGGAACCCGCGAACGGAGGGCCGGGTGTTGATCATGAGAGGTCTCCGAGGGGCGAGGTCCGGTCTGGACGGTCATGGGTGCGGCTGGACCCGATCGGCCCCGCGCGCATGCGCCATTGGTCGTGATCGGGGTCCGCCGCTCCGCTGCGACGGTCGGGTTGGGATTTGCTATCAATTGTTACTGTTTCGCAACCGCCTCCGCGCCACGTCGGGCGGGCGCCGCATGTCGCCATGAAACCAACCGCGGGCTCGGGTCTTAACCAGCCATGGCGATGGATTTCGAAACTCTGGTCGAAGGCGCTCCGGCCTACGGCGTGGTCGATGCGCGCGACGGGGTCCTCCTCTACGCGCGAGAGGGCCACGAAGAGGACTTCGAGGCGATCGCGGCGGAGGTGATCGAAGCCTCCGGCGACGAGTTCGAGGCCATCCCATTGGGCGGCGAGGGCTCTCGCTGCGACCGCCTGTTCGTCGCCCCGCTGCGTGAGGATCGCTCCTTCGACCCCAAGGGTTGACCGAGCAGCCGCTCGGTTCGCGGGTGATCCAGAGCCGAGGCTAGGTGGAGATCGCGTTCGCCGCCTCACGACCCGCGGCGGTCTGGACCAACGCTTCAGACCGACGCATTACAGGCGCCATGTCCGACCCGTTCCCGATCCCCTCCCCCGCCGAGTGGCGCGATCTGGCCGAAAAGGCGCTGAAGGGCCGGCCGCTGGAAGGTCTGGTGCACCTGGACGCCGACGGCCTGGCCGTGCGGCCCCTCTATGCGGCCGCGTCCGGCGTGCAGCCCGTCTCGGCGCCGCGCCCCTCCGACGCCGAGGGCCGCGCTTGGGATCTGCGGACATCCGTAGAGGGCGCGGACCCGGTGGCGGTCAACGCCGCGGTCCTGACCGATCTTGAAGGCGGCGCCGCCTCAATCGTGCTGGGCGGCGGTGTGCTGGACGACTCGGAGCCGTTGACGGCCGCGCTCGACGGCGTGGCCCTGGAACTGGCGGCGGTGGGGCTCGACGCCGGCTTGTCAGGACACGAGGCGGCCAACGCCCTCGCCGTCGCGGCCAAGGGCTCGCCCCGCGCGCGGCTGATGTTCCACATGGATCCGCTGTCGGCTTTCGCCGAGGTCGGCGCAGCGCCGCGTTCCGCGCCGGAACACCTGATGCTGGCGGCGAACACCGCCATGCGCCACGCCGCCGCCTATCCCGCCGCGACCTTCTTCCTCGCCGGCGGCCGTGTGGCGCACGAGGCCGGAGGCTCGATGGGGCAAGAGCTGGGCTTCGCCCTCGCCAACGCCGCCGAACTGATCCGCGCCGCGCTCGCCGCCGGGCTGAGCGGGGAACAGGCGCTGAAGGGGACCGTGATGGGCCTTTCGGTCGATCAGGAATACCTCGACGGACTGGCCAAGGTCCGCGCCGCCCGGCTGATGTGGCGCACCTTCAGCCGCGGGTTCGGTGTCGAGACCGCGGCGGCTGTCGAGGCGCGCTCGTCGCGCCGGATGCTGTCGGCCCGCGATCCCTGGCCCAACTTGTTGCGGCTGACGGCGGCGGGCTTCGCCGGAGCGGTCGGCGGCGCGGACGCCGTCGTCCTCGAAGGCCTCGCCCGCGCCAACGGCCGC
>NZ_DASWNO010000009.1:0-5466 GCF_036399195.1 Brevundimonas sp. | reverse complement strand
GCGCTGCGAGGACGAGCACGGCTTCGAGGCGTGGTTCGCCGCCTCGGCCGATTATGACGACCAGGCCGCGCGGGGACTGGTCGAATGCCCGATGTGCGGCTCGCGGTCCGTGTCCAAGCAGATCATGGCCCCGGCCGTCGCCGGCGCGAAGAAGGCCGGGTCCGCGCCCGATCTGGCCCGCGTGCGGACGATGATGACGCAGGCCGCACGCGAGGTTCGCAGTCACGTCGAGCAGAACTTCGACTACGTCGGCGACGCCTTCGCCCGCGAGGCCCGCGACATCCACGAGGGCCGCTCCGAGAAGCGGGAAATCTACGGCGAGGCCTCGCCCGCCGAGGTGAAGAAGCTGAAGGAGGACGGCGTCCCCTGCGCGCCGCTGCCGCCCTTGCCGCCGCCGCCCGACAAGCTGAACTGACGATGCACGGGGCGGAAGTCTACGAGGCGACGCCGCCGCCGGAGACGCTCAGGCCGTTCGTCGCCGCCCTGTGGACCTATCGCGCGGACAGCCCCTCGGGCGAGGTCCAGCGCATCGTGCCCGACGGGTGTTGCGAGCTGATCCTGCACCTCGGCGAACCCTATGAGGAGCAGGGGCCCGACGGGACATGGCGGCTGCAGCCGCGCATGTTGTTCGCCGGCCAGCTCACCCGTCCGCTCGCCCTGCGGCCGACGGGGCCGCTGCGTGTCGTCGCCGCGCGTTTCGAGCCCGACGGCGCCCGCTCGTGGCTGGGGCGCCCCCTGAGCACGGCGACCGACCGAACCCTGGATGTCGCCGGCCGCATCGACCGCCCCCCGCCCGAAGATCTGGCCGCCCTCGGCGGTTGGCTCGAGGCCCTTCGCGCCCGTGAGGGCTGGCGGCTCGACCCGCTTGTCCGCGCGGCCGTGAGCGAGCCTCCGGAAACAACAGGTCTCCATCCCCGCGCCCTGCAGCGTCTCATGCTCGACCGGGTCGGCGTCCCGATGCAGACGCTGCGGGCCATCCGCCGCTTCCGCGCGGTGTTCGACCGGGTCGACCAGCAAGACCCGGAGGTCGTCACCTGGCTGCAGGCGGGGCTGGAAGCCGGCTACTTCGACCAGCCCCAGATGTCCCGCGACTTCCGCCGCTTCCTCGGTTGCACCGCCACCGAATGGGCGCGCCAGCGGACCGAGCTCGCCCGTCGCCTTGCGTCGCAATCCTACAAGACCGGAATGGCCTGAGCGCCTAGGCGTGGAACCTGACGAAGGAATCCGATCATGTTGTTTTCCATGCTGACCGCCGTCGCGGCTCTCACGGCTCCGCCGACCACCGACGACCTCTCGTGGATGGCGGGGTATTGGCTGTCCTGCGCCGACGGCGAGGTCTCGGAGACCTGGAGCGATCCGCGTGCGGGGCTGATGGTCGGGCAGGGGATGACGGTGCCGACGACCGGCCGTCCCACCTTCGAGATGTTCCACATCGCGGCGCACGGCGGCGGCATCGCCTATTTCACCCAGCCCGGCGGCCAGCCGGCCATCATCTTCCCGGCCACCGAGGCGGACCGGACGCATGTGGTGTTCGAGAATCCGACCCACGACTTCCCGCAACGGATCATCTACCGGCTTGACGGAGCCGATATGGTCGCCCGCATCGAGGGTCGCATGAACGGCCGTGATGAGAGCATGGAATGGCGCTACCGCCCGGCCCCGCTGAACACCCGCTGCCCCCGTCCGACCCAACCGGGCTGAGCTGGAGAGCGATGACGGCGGGCGACCTCGACGGCGTCGTAGCCGTCGCCGCCGAAGCCTTTCCCGATCACTTCGAGGACCGCGCGTGTTTCGCTGAACGGCTGGCGCTGTTTGCGCGGGGTTGCCGCGTGCTGGTCAACGGAAACGGCGCGGTTGGAGGCTATTTCTTCGCCTACCCCTGGCGGGCGGACGCCGCACCGCCCTTGAACAGCCTTGTCGGCGCGCTGCCCCCGGACCCGGACGTCCTGTATCTGCACGACCTCGCGCTCTCGCGGACTGTAAGAGGCGGCGGGCGCGCCAGATCGGCTGTCGAGGCCGTGGTGAAGCTGGCGCGCGAGGGCCGCTGGCCCGTAATCGCGTTGATAGCGGTCAATGACGCCGGCCCGTTCTGGGCTCGCCATGGCTTCGAGGTCGTCGATCCGCCCGGCATGCGCGAGAAGCTGGCCAGCTACGGCTCTGACGCCCGCTACATGGTGCGCCGGCTCTGAGCGCTTGATCGCAAGCCGCCCCCCTTGTCATTCCGAGGCCGGGTTCGGCGTAGCCGGAGCCAGAACCCGGAATCCAGATTTTCGGGTGAAACTCCCGGCGATGCTGCGACAAGAGGCCGGTCCTCTGGGTTCCGCGTTCCGGTGCGCGGCCCCGGGAAGGCGAAGGTCAGGAGTCTCGCGTGGCGATCATCATGTAGTTGACGCCCGCATCGCTGCTTTCGCTCCAGCGGTCGGCGAGAGGGTCGTAGGCCAATCCATAGGGCCCGCTGACCGCCACCGGCTCTTCCGACAGCATCAGCCGGATCTCGTCAGGCTTCAGGAACTGCCGCCAGTCATGCGTCCCCGCCGGCACCCAGCGCAGCACATACTCGGCGGCGAGCTTGCCCAGAGCCAGCGACTTCAGCGTCCGGTTCAGGGTGGCCACCACCATCATGCCGCCGGGCGCGATCAGCCGCGAGCAGGCTCGGACGAAGGCTTCGGGATCGGCCACGTGCTCGATCACCTCCATGGTCAGGACCACGTCGAACGGTCCGGCTCCCTCGGCCTCGAGTTGTTCGACCGTCGCCGCGCGGTAGGCGATGTCGAGACCCTGCTGGACCGCATGGGCACGGGCCGTGCCGATGTTCTCGGCCGAGGCGTCGATGGCGGTCACGGCGAAGCCCAGCCGCGTCATCGGCTCGGCGATCAGCCCGCCGCCGCAGCCGATGTCCAGAAGGGTGAGACCGGCGAAGGGCGCGCGCCCCTTGGTATCCCGTCCGAACCGCTCAGCGGCGCGGTCGCGGACGAAGGCCAGCCGGGCGGGATTGAAGCGGTGCAGCGGCGCGAACGGTCCCCGCGCGTCCCACCATTCCGCCGCCTGGGCCGAGAAGCGCGCCACATCGGCCGGATCGATGGAGGACCCCTCCGCCCGCTCCGGGGACTCTTGGGGTTCCCGCGCCGATACCGTGCCGTTAGAAGCGACCATGGACCGAGGGATGAACCCGCTCGGCCCTCCATGCAAGACGGGGACGGCACGCCACGATGACGCGGCCAGACGACACGCGGCCAGAAAGCACGCGGCCGACGACGCGGCTGGTGATGAAGTTCGGCGGCACCTCGATGGGGGACCTCGAGCGGATTCGCCGCGCCGCCCGCATCGTCGCCGCCGAGGCCGCCGCGGGCAAGCAGATCGCCGTCGTCGTCTCGGCCATGGCCGGCAAGACCAATGAGCTGGTGGCCTGGACCGACGGCGCCGGCCGTCCCGGTCCGGGAATCGAGCTGTCGGACGACGAATACGACGTCGTCGTCGCCTCGGGCGAACAGGTCACCGCCGGCCTGCTGGCGCTGACGCTGCGCAACATGGGCCTGAACGCGCGCAGCTGGATGGGCTGGCAAATCCCCATACTGACCGATGAAGCGCACGGCCGCGCCCGTATCGAGGACGTGCCGGGCGAGGTGCTGGGTTCCGCGATCGATACGGGCCAGATCGCCGTCGTCCCCGGCTTCCAGGGCGTCAGCGCCGGCGGCCGCATCACCACGCTCGGCCGCGGAGGGTCCGACACCTCGGCGGTGGCCGTGGCGGCCGCGCTGGGCTGCGCCTGCGACATCTACACTGACGTGGACGGGGTCTACACCACCGACCCCCGCATCGAGAGCCGCGCTCGCCGCCTCGAAAAGGTCTCCTACGAGGAGATGCTGGAGATGGCCTCGCTCGGCGCCAAGGTGCTGCAGACCCGTTCGGTCGAGCTGGCCATGGCGAAGCGGGTCCCCGTCCGGGTCCTGTCCAGCTTCATCGAGCCCGACGAGAACGGCCGCCTGCCCGAACACGCCGGGACATTGATCTGCGACGAGGAGGAAATCGTGGAAAAGCGCATCGTGTCCGGGGTCGCCATGAGCCGCGACGAAGCCCGCATCACCCTGCTGGGCCTGTCCGACCGGGTTGAGGCCCCGGCGGACGTCTTCACCCGCCTGGCCGAGGCCGCCGTCAACGTCGACATGATCGTGCAAAGCCAGTCGCGCACGCCCGGCACGGTCAACCTGACCTTCACCACGGGCCGCCGCGACGCCGCCCGGGCCGCCGAGCTGATGCGCTCGGCCCAGTCGGAGCTCGGCTTCGAGGAGATCCGGGTCGACGAGGACGTGGCCAAGGTCTCCGTCGTCGGCGTGGGCATGCGCAGCCACGCGGGCGTGGCCCAGACCATGTTCCGGGCCCTGGCCGACAAGGGCGTGAAATTCCAGGCCATCTCGACCTCCGAGATCAAGATCAGCGTCCTGATCGACGCGGCCTATGCGGAACTGGCCGTTCGGGCGCTACATTCCGCCTATGGACTTGAGGCGGTCTAGAAAGTGAGCTTGGCGGCGCCCATCTGCGGCGCAGCTGTTGGGGAGAGGCCATGCCGTTGGGCGGATTGACGACGAGGGGGCCGCGCAACCTCCTTCGCCAGATCCGCGAGGCCATGGCCGGCGCGGCTCCGGCGCAGGATCGGCTCGACATGGTGGTGCGGATCATCGCCCAGTCGATGGTCGCCGAGGTGTGCTCGATCTATCTGCGCCGCGCCTCCGGCGAACTGGAACTGTTCGCCACCCAGGGCCTGAACCCGGAAGCCGTCCACACCACCCGCCTGCGCCCCGGCGAGGGCCTCGTCGGCGAGGTCGCGCGCACGGCCGCGCCGATCAGCCTGTCCGACGCCCCCTCCCACCCCAGCTTCGCCTACCGGCCGGAGACGGGCGAGGACCCCTATCACGCCTTCCTCGGCGCGCCCCTGCTCCGCGGCGGCCGCGCCATCGGAGTGCTGGTCGTCCAGAACCGCTCCGAGCGGCGCTACGACGACGAGGAAGTCGAGGACATCCAGACCATCGCCATGGTGCTGGCCGAGACTGTGGCGTCCGGCGAGCTGCTGGCGCAGGACGAGCTGCGCGACATCGAGGTGGCCCCGCACCGGCCGGAACGGCTGAAGGGCCAGCGCTTCGCCGAAGGGCTCGCCTACGGCCACGTCATCCTGCACGAGGCGCCGGTTCCGCCGGAGAACCTGCTGGCCGAGAACCAGCAGGTCGAGGAAATCCGCCTGCGCGAGGCCCTGATCGGCCTCAAGGCCAATATCGACTCCATCCTCGACGGCGGTCAGGGCAAGCTGGCGGGCCTGCCGTTCGAGGTGCTGGAAACCTACCGGATGTTCGCCGACGACCGCGGCTGGAACCGGTCGCTGGAAGAGGCGGTCCGCACCGGCCTGACCGCCGAAGCCGCGGTCGACCGGGTCCGTCAGGAGCACCGCGCCCGCTTCGCCCAGGCCCGCGATCC
>NZ_DASWNO010000008.1:0-18046 GCF_036399195.1 Brevundimonas sp. | reverse complement strand
ACCATGAAATCGCTTCAACATTGACAGACATAGACCGAGCGTTGTTGAACGCGTATAGCGCAAAGCTGGAACAATGAGGTCGGGTGCGGTCCGGCGACCGCAGCGCCTTCAGCATATTGTGGAGGCTCGCGACCGATGCTCTTTTGCCGGTTGCCGAGCCAGCGTGCTGGCTTGCAGCCGTTCATGACACCGGTTACCTAGACGAGGCGCTCCGGCCCGGACAAGGTGTTTCCCATGTACTGCAAGACCTATCACGCGACCCACCCGGACATGATGCAGGGGGTCTCGAACGACCAGCTACGCGAGCGGTATCTGATCGACCGGCTGTTCGCCGCCGGCGAGGTTCGGCTGAACTACACCCACTACGAACGGTTCGTGATCGGCGGCGTGCAGCCGGGCGCCGCGACCGTGCGTTTGCCGGATCAGACCGAGCCGGCGTCGGCCGCGGGTCACCCGTTCCTCGAGCGGCGCGAGCTCGGCGTGGTCAATGTCGGGGGGACGACCGGCACGGTCACGGTGGACGGCCAGGCCTACACGCTGGACGCCAACGACGGCCTGTACATCGCCATGGGCTCGAAGGACGTGACCTTCGCCGGCGACACCCGCTTCTATCTGGCCTCTACGCCGGCGCACGCCCGCTACGAGACGAAGCACATCTCGCTGGCGCAGGCGGTGCCGCTGGAGCGGGGCGCGCTGGAGACGTCGAACGAGCGGACCATCTACCAGTACATCGTCCCGGCGACCTGCCAGTCATCCCAGCTGCTGCTGGGCCTGACGATCCTCAAGACCGGCAGCGTCTGGAACACCATGCCGCCGCACCTGCACGACCGGAGGTCTGAGGTCTATTTCTACTTCGGCCTGTCCGAGAACGACCGGGTCTTCCACTTCATGGGGGAGCCCGACCAGCAGCGGCACATCGTCGTCGCCGACGGCGAGGCCGTCGTGTCTCCGCCGTGGTCGATCCACATGGGATCGGGCACCTCGAACTACACCTTTATCTGGGCCATGGGCGGCGAGAACCTGGACTATACGGACATGACCGTCCTCGACATCTGCCAGCTGAAATGAGCGGCTTCGACCTCAGCGGCCGGACGGCCCTCGTCACCGGCGCCAACACCGGCCTGGGCCAGGCGATCGCCGTGGGCCTGGCCGGGGCGGGCGCGGATATCGTGGCTGTGGGGCGGTCGGCGCCGACGGCGACCGAGGCGCTGGTGGGCGGTCTTGGGCGGTCCTTCAGGGCGATCTCGGCCGACCTGGGGTCCACCGCGCCGATCGCCGACGTGGTGGCCGAGGCCGGTCAGGTCGACATCCTGATCAACAACGCCGGCATCATCCGCCGCGCCGACAGCCTCGACTTCAGCGAAGAGGACTGGGACGCGGTCATCGACACCAATCTGAAATCGGCTTTCTTCCTATCGCAGGCCGTGGCCCGGACATGGGTCGCGGGCGGCCGCGGCGGCAAGGTCATCAACATCTGCTCGATGCTCAGTTTCCAGGGCGGAATCCGGGTGCCGTCCTACACGGCGTCGAAGAGCGGCCTGGCGGGACTGACCCGCCTGCTGGCCTGCGAGTGGGCGGGCAGGGGCATCAACGTCAACGGCATCGCGCCGGGCTATTTCGCCACGAACAACACCGAGGCCCTGCGCGCCGATGAAACGCGCAACCGCGACATCCTCGCTCGAATTCCCGCCGGCCGCTGGGGCGATCCGTCGGATCTGTCGGGAGCGGCGGTCTTCCTCGCGTCGGACGCCGCGGCCTATGTGCACGGCGCGATCCTGCCGGTCGACGGCGGCTGGCTGGCGCGCTAGCCCGCGAGGCTATTCAGCCAGTCCTCGAGATTGGTGTAGCCGTCGCCGTCGGGATCGGCGGGACCATCTGCGGCGTCGGCGGGGTCGAGCGCGTGCGCCGTTTCCCAGTCGTCGGGCAGGCCGTCGCCGTCGGCGTCCATCCACGGTTCGCCTGGGTCAAGTTCCGGCCAGCCGCCGACCTGCGCCTGGCTGTCGATGATGCGGCCGGAGCCGTCGCGGACCCCAGCGACGACCCGCGCGTCGACGGCGTCCCTGACCCGGCCGGCTCCCGCGCTTTCCAGCACCCGTCCGAGCGCGGTCGAGGGCGGTTCGCCCGCCCCGTCCGCCCACTCGGGCCGAGCCGGTAGCCGGTAGCCGGCACGGTCTGAATCCTTGACCAGGCTCCACGGGTCTACGGGAATCTCCCCGTCCATGGCGTTGTGCTCGAACCAGGCGCGAGCGAGAGGGTCCGATTCCTCGAAAGCCCAGCGGCCGCGCGAGTCTCGCCCCGGCAGATAGCTGTTCCCGATGAAGGCGTAGGCCGAGAGGGCTTCGGTGTCGGCGTTGTAGCCCGCGTGAGATCCGCCCCAATTATAGAAGACGTTCGAGCGGAACTCGAACATCGGCCCCACGGGGTCCACGCTTGGCGGATTGTAGTTGCCCGGCCGGGGCATCCGGGCCCGATGCGAGGCCCAGAGATTGTGGTGGAAGGTCATGCGGGCGCCGTGGCCGCCTCGCACCAGAGAGCCGTAGCCGTGGTCCCCCTTGGCGTGGGCCGAGGCGTTCAGCGACTCGGCGATTATCGACCACTGCACCGTGACGTCGTAGACGCCTCGCTCAGGCGGATCGTAGCGGCTGCCGACGGACAGGGTCTCATCGACCGACCATGAAGCCGAGACATGGTCGAGGATGATGCGGCGCCCGCGCTCGATCGAGATGGCGTCGGCCTCGACGCCGCTCTCGTCGCCGAGACGCGAGCGCAGGTGGCGGATGACCACGTCGTCCGCGGCGACGATCAAAGGGTGGTCGCGCAGGGTGACGCCGCCTCCAGGGGCCGTCTGTCCCGCCACGGTCACTCGCCCTGAGCGGATCCGCAGGGGCGAGGCCAGGCGGATCACGCCGCCGATGTCGAAGACGATGGTTCGTGGCCCGGTCGCCTCGATCGCCGCGCGAAGGCTGCCGGGCCCGTCGTCCGCGAGCGTCGTCACGCGCAGCACCGCTCCACCGCGACCGCCCACGGCGAACCGTCCGGCGCCTTCCGCTCCGGGGAAGACGCGAACGACTCCCGGGCCGTGGTCCTGAGCCGCGGCGTCCGAGCACGACGTGGCGAGAAGCGCCAACCCGAAGGCAAGCGAGACCGGCGAATAGAGCGGGCTTGCGAAAGCGGGACTCATCAGGTTAGGCTCTGGATTGCTACCGGTGTCAGAAGCCATTGCATCTGATCATGACACCGGTGTCAAATGGGGCGGTCCGGAGGGGCGGCCTTCAAGAATCGATAGACCGGGGTCACCCCGGCGTTCTGTATGCCCATTGGGAGGAGGCATATCATGCAAGCCATCGAGCCGCGGATGACCCGCGCCCTTCGCCGTCGCCTGTTCGCCGGCGCCTCCGGCCTTGCCGTCGCCCTGTCGCTCGGGGTGGGAGTGGCCGCGGCCCAGACCGCGCCCCAGGTCCCGCCGCAGGACGACACCACCGAAGTCGACGAGGTGGTCGTCACCGGCTTCCGCGCGAGCCTGAACGCCAGCCTGAGCGCCAAGCGGCGCGACACCAACGTGGTCGACGTAATCGTCGCCGAGGACATCGCCGACTTCCCTGACCTGAACCTGGCCGAGTCGATCCAGCGCGTCCCGGGCGTGGCGATCGACCGCGACGCCGGCGAGGGCCGGTCGATCACGGTCCGGGGCCTCGGTTCCGACTTCACCCGCACCCGCATCAACGGCATGGAGGCCCAGGCCACCGCCGGCGGCACGGACTCGTCCGGCGGCGCCAACCGCGGCCGCGGGTTCGACTTCAACGTCTTCGCCTCGGAACTCTTCAACAGCATCACCGTGCGCAAGACGGCGGCGGCCGAAACGGAAGAGGGTTCGCTGGGCGCCACCGTCGACCTGCAGGCCACGCGGCCGTTCGACTATCGCGGCTTCACCGCCGCCGCCTCGGTTCAGGCTGGCTTTAACGACCTGTCCGAGACGTGGAGCCCGCGTACGGCACTGCTGCTGAGCGACCAGTTCGGGGCCAACGACGAGTTCGGCGCCCTGGTCTCCATCGCCTACAGCGAGCGCGACAGCCTCGAAGAGGGCTTCAGTTCGGTTCGCTGGGCCCCCGCGATGGGCGCGAACAGCTCGGGCGGCTTCTGTTCGCCCCTGGGCGTGACGCCGCAGAACCCCGGCAACGCCGCCGCCCAGGGCTCGTCCGCCACCGCGTGCTCGACAGGCAATCCGCGCCCGGCCAACACCGCCGCCAACGTCGCGGCCTACAACGCCGCGAACCAGCAATCGGTCTTTATCCCGCGCCTGCCGCGCTACGGCCGCCTGAGCCACACCCAGGAACGCCTCGGCGTCACCACCGCCTTCCAGTGGCGGCCGGCGGAGACCACCCTGTTTTCGCTCGACGTGCTCTATTCCAAGCTGGACGCGACCCGGCAGGAAGACTTCCTCGAAGCGCTGTCGTTCAGCCGCAACGCCGCGGCCGGCGGTCAGACCCAGGTCATCGTCCGCGATGCGGCCGTCGAGAACGGGATGCTGGTCTACGGCCTCTTCGACAACGTCGATGTGCGATCGGAGAGCCGCTACGACGAACTCTCGACCGAATTCCTCCAGATCAGTCTCACGGCCGAGCACGATTTCAGCGACCGGCTTCGGGGCCGCTACTACTACGGCCGCGCGGAATCCAACTTCGACAACCCGATCCAGACGACCGTCACGCTCGATCGCACCGATACCGACGGCTATTCCTGGGACTTCCGAAGCAACCCCGACGCGCCGGTCATCAACTACGGCTTCAACGTCGCCGACCCGGCCAACTGGTCCTGGCGTCCGTTGACGGCGGCGGTGCCGCGCTCGGAGATCCGCATCCGCCCCAACGGCGTGGACACGGTCTTCGAGTCCGCCCAAGCGGACATCGAATTCGACGCCCAGGACTGGCTGACGATCAAGGCCGGCATCAACTGGAAGACCTACAGCTCGGATTCCTATGAGTTCCGCCGCGCGGACGAGACCGTGGTGCCGGTGCTTCCCGCGGGAACCACCGTCGCGAACATCTCCAACCAGCTGACCGGCTTCGGCGCCAACCTGATCCCCGGCGGCACTGATTCCAGCTGGCTCCGGCCCGATCTCGGCGCCATCTCCGCCCTGTTCAACATCTACTGCAACTGCGACACCGGCCTGCCGGGCGGCGACTTCCGGCTGACCAGCATCACCAACGGCAACGCCCGCGGCGGAAACCGCTCGATCTACGAGGAAGACTTCGCCGCCTACATCCAGGCGGACTTCAACACCGAAGTGTTCAGCATGCCCTTGCGGGGCAATATCGGCGTCCGTCAGGTCAATACGCGGCTGGAGGCCGAGGGTTACAGCTCGACCGGCGGCGGCACCCTCGTACAGGGCGAGAACGAGTACACCGACACCCTGCCGTCGATGAACCTTGCGCTTGAGCCCATCGAGAACCTGATCGTTCGCTTCGGCGCGGCCAAGGTGATGGCGCGTCCACAGATCGGCAATACGCTGGCCGGGACCAACTATCTGGTGCCGACCACCTCGCTGGCGGCGACGGGTCCGAACTTCACGGCCACCATCGGCAACGTGAAGCTGGAGCCCTTCCGGGCCAAGACCTACGACCTCAGCGTCGAGTGGTATTTCGCCGAGGAAAGCCTGCTGTCCTTCGCCTACTTCTACAAGGACATCGACACCTACATTCAGATCCTGCGTCAGGACCTGCCCTACACCGCCCTGACCGCCCTGAACCCGTCGGCCTTCGCTCCGGCCTTCTGCACCGGCGCCTGCTCGCCGTCGCAGGTGTTCCAGCTGACGGCGGCCGTGAACACCGAGGGCGGTCCGTTGAAGGGCTTTGAGGTCAGCTACCAGCAGCCGTTCCGGTTCCTGCCGGGCCCGCTGCAGAACCTCGGGGTGCAGCTGAACTACACCCACGTCGAATCCGAGATCGACTACTGCGCCAACGCCCTGTGCACGACCTTCCAGACGGCGGATCTGATCAACCTCTCGCCGTCGTCGTGGAACGCCACGCTGTACTACGAGGACGAGACGTTCTCGGCGCGGGTTTCGACGGCCTATCGTGAAGGCTACACCCAGAACGTGCCCGGCCGGAACGGCAACCAGATCGAGGGCAAGATGGAGACGATGAACGTCGACGTCTCGGCCTCGTACCAGCTGACGGAGCAGGTTCAGCTCACCTTCGAGGGCCTGAACCTGACCGACGAGGAGAACCATCAGTTCGTCGGCGACGGCGCGGACCGGGAGAGCACCTCGGTGTTCCACCACACGGGACGCCAGTACTTCGTTGGGGCCCGCTACAAGTTCTAGACGGGGCTCTCGCTGCAGGACGCCCGCGCCGCCGGACCGCTTCCGGCGGCGCGTCGCGTTTCAGGACGTTCTTATCGCCGCCGCCGCCCGATGAAGGGCAGGGCGAACAGCAGGGGCAGGGCGAAGAACACCACGGCGCCCCCGGTCAGGCGATAGATCGCAAAAGAGACCAGGACCGCGACGGCCACGATGATCAGGATGGTCGGCAGCCGCATGTCGGTTCAGCTCGTGTTTCAGGCCGGAGGTTCAGCCGCTGACCATGTCGGCCTGCACGGCCGGTGCGGATTTCTGCTGAACCGCTCTCAGCCGCTCGCCCCGCAGTTGCTTGGCGATGCTGGGAAGCTGCAGTTCGGTCAGGTCAAGGTGGGTGAACCCTTCCTTGCGCAAGGCCTTGTAGAGGTCCTGCAACTGGGCGTAGCGGCCGCTCTGCGCCAGGGTGAAGGCCCGCTCGATGACCCCCATGACTACCTCCGCTCCTGCGGCTGAGGCCGCCCGGAGGCGCCGCGGTAGGTGGAAGTTGGATGATTTGACATTAAGCCTCCCTCGACTTGGGCGGGCGCAAGACGGGCGCCCGCTGCTGTCAAAGCCGCGGTTGACGGGGGTGGTTCCTGTGTCGGGAATCCGACGGCGCGGCCAAGGGGCTAAAGTCCAAAGCCCGACACAGCGGGCATTTGAGCGACGTTCACTGGGCGTTGGCGACCGCGCATGGCCCGCCCCGGCGGGTCGTCGGGCGCATCTCGTGCGACCGATATTGCGTGGGCTTGGCTCCGGCCGGCTCCTCGACGGCATTGCCATTGGCGCCTGTGAAACCCAGGGATAGGCTCACCCCCAGTTGCTTACTGGAGGGTTCATGTCTCGACCGCTGTTGCTCGCCGGCCTGGCCGCGCTGATCGCCGCCCCCGCCGCCGCCGCCCTGGCCCAGACCCGGCCGGCCACGATCGGCGAGCGCTATGTGCCGGCGCCGTGGTGGATGCGCGATCCGGTGATCGCCTCCATCGGCCACGTCCGCACGGAGGTGCCCGCCAACCGCGCCGGCTTCACCGCCAGCTTCCGCGCCATCGACCGCAGCGCCGCGGAAGCCTCGCGCAAGGCGGCGGAACAGGTGCGCGCGCTCAGCCGCACGCTCGGCGCTTATGACGCCACGCGGGTGCGGGTCGAAACGACCATCTCGACCCAGCCGCTATACGATCAGTACCGCGACGAAAACGGCGTGCTGCGCGACAACGCGCGGGCCGATCAGATCGAGCGGTACGAGTCGACGGCGTCGGTGCAGATCACCGTGCGCGACATGGCGCTGGTCGAGCGGGTCTATGCGACCGTCGTGGCCAGCCAGCCGACCTCGATCGGGACCGTCTATTTCAATCTGGAGCCGGACAACGCGATCAAGACCTGGCTGCAGGGCGAGGCGGTCAAAGACGCCGCCCGCCGCGCGCGGGAGGCGGTCGGTCATGCGGGGGGTTCGCTGGGGCGGGTGCAAGTGATCGATCCGACCGGGCGCGCGTGTCAGACCGATGTGCTGGCGGGTTGGCCGTCTTATGGCGGCGGATCGAACCTCGCGACGGACGTTCAACCGGCCTACGCGCCGCCTCCGCCGCCGGCTCCACCGCCCCCGCCGCCGGCGCCGCGGGAGGGGCAGGGGCCTTCCGAGGCCCAGATCGAGGCGGCCCGGCTCGCCCTTCAACCGCCGCTGCGCGAGCTGACGGATCAGGCCTGCGTCGTCTACGCGCTGGATTAAGCCCTGAACGTCAGGGAATCAGGAGACCGCTCGAAGATGCGGCGCCTCGTCGAGCGTCGAGGGGGCTGAGGTCGTCTCCGCCGCCAGGACCGCCGCTTGCAGGCTGAGGATCAGCGCTCGGGCCGCCGTCACGGTGTAGGCTGCGCTTACAAGGTCGCCCGTGATGAGGATCTCACCGTCGAAGGCGCGAACCTCAGGCGGGGTGTCGAAGGCGTCCAAATGATGCACGAAGTGCTCCTTTCAGCGATGCTGGAGCAAATACGGGATCGAAGATGAACAGGATCAGGACACGCGGCAATCTGTCTGTTCATCGTAACGAAGAGACAAACAACATAACATATGTTTGGTTCAATCACCCAGCTGAGCAGCGAAAACTGTTTCGTGACGGTCTGATATTGCTCGTGAACCACCGGTCCGCGACCGCGTTAGGTTTGGGCAGAACTGCCCGATTACCGGTCCGCATGATGCAGGTTAGAAACAGGCGACCCGCCACTTGTTAAGGAGAGGTGCGGCGCCGACCAATCTGGACGGGCCGGAGAAACGTTCAGGAGTCGTGCATGCTTCAAGGGAGTCCCGGATATTTCGACGACGCGCTGAACAGCGCCAACCGGCTCCTGCTGGACATGATGCAGGCGTCGAGCTGGCTGGATGTGCCCGTCAAGACCGTGACTCTGGAGCGGGGCCAGCTGCTGAACGACGAGGGGCAGGTCCCCGCATCCGTCGTCTTCCCCGAAGGCGCGCTGCTGGTCGATCTGGCCTACATGGACGATGGCCGCATGGTCGAGGTCGGCGCGGTGGGCCGGAACGGCGCCGCCAACCTGCTGTGTTCGCTCGCGGTCGAGGCCGCGTCGCACCGGACGGTGGTGAAGATCGGCGGGCCGGCCAAGGTGGTGAAGGCGGCGAGTGTCCGCGCGGCCGTTCAGTCGGACCCCGCGCTGCAGAAGCTTATCATGTCGTGGCTGCAGCGGCGCGCGTTGGAGGCTGAACAGGCCGTCGCCTGTTCGCTTATGCACGACGCCACCCAGCGGCTGGCGCGGGCGCTTCTGTTGACGCGGGACCGGACCGGATCCGACCAGTTGCCCCTGACCCAGGACGATTTCGCCACCACCCTGGGCGTCCAGCGGACGACGCTGAACGCCAGCGCCCTTCAGCTGAAGGCGGACGGAGCCATTCGCTACAGCCGCGGCATGCTGCGGGTGCTGGATCCCGAGAGGCTGGCCGCCCGCGCCTGCGAATGCCATGCCCGGGTCGATCAGCGCCGGTCCTTAGCGACCGAAGCGGAGGCGCGCCCCGGTGCGCGCGCGGTCAACGGCTTGCGCGTCGTCTCTCCGACTTAGGAGCCACGGCTCGCCCTCGCGCGTTGCGTCTGCAGATGAATGCAGGAGAGGCGCGATGAATGAGCAGGTGACTGAGGTGAAGCGGGCCGGCAAGCTGCCGATGCTTGCGGTTCTCACCCTGATCGTCATCGTGGGGCTCCTGGGGGCCGTGATCTGGATGGCCTGGAGCGCCGACTCGCCCAGCGCCGCCGACGACGCCGCCCCTCATCCGGTGCAGCCGGCCGAGCTGCCTTCGCCGGCGGACGGAGCTGTGCCCGCACGCCCCGCGAACGGCGGCCCCGCGCAGCAAGGCGGGGAGAAGGGCTGATGGGCAAGATCAACACTCCCACGGATGGCCGCGGCGTGCATCAGACCGCCGGTCTGGGTCAGGTCCGCGTCGGTGAGCCCGGTCCAGGGCCGCGGCAGACCCATCCCTTCCCGCCGAGCGCCGGCGGTCCCGGACCCGGCGCGGGCGACGACGCCAAGAGCGCGCTCGGAACGCGCAAGCCCGATGGCGGGCTCGAGGAGCCGTCGTAGCCGCCTAAACCTTGCTGACGGGTCGGGGTGTCGACCGGTTCTAAAGCTGGGGCGGGAAGGCTGAGCGTTCCTGCGGCGTCAGATGAAGGTAGCGCTGATTGAAGTCCGCGACCTCTCGCATCCGCTCCCAGGCCGGGAACCTGATGCTGCGCTTGTTGCGGGTGATCAGCCCGGCAGTGTCCAGGGCCTTGAGCGTGCGGTTCACGTGGACCGGCGTCAGGCCGACGGCGTCCGCGAGCTGCTCCTGGGTGATTGGCAGTTCGAATCCGTCCGGCCCGGCCAGCCCCTGGGCCTCCATGCGGATGGCGAACTCGCAGAGCAGATGAGCCATCCGGGTGCGTGCGTCGCGGCGGCCGACGTTGACGACCCACTCCCGGAAGATCGAGCCCTCCACGAGGACATTGATCAGGATGGCGTGCGCGAGCCCGGCGTGGTGGCGGATCACCTCCTGGAAATCCGTCCGTGGGACGAAGGCCACTTCGCCGCGCGTCAGCATCTGGACGCTGTGGTCGGAGACGTCGAGATACAGGTTCTGGAAGTCCACAGCCTCGCCGGGGATGTTCAGGCCGACGATCTGCCGCTGGCCGTCGCCGGTGTGCTTCTGACGATAGGCGAAGCCGGACATCAAAACCCCGCACCGGGTCGGAGGGTCGCCCTCCCGCACCAGATAGGTCCCGGCTTCCATCGTGCGCGCCGTGTAGGACAGGCCCAGCACCGCGTCCCTGTCCTCGGTCGACAGGACAGCATGCGTTGCAAGCTTCCTGATCAGGAGGTTGAGGGGATGTGGGTCTGACAAGGTAGCTCCCGTCCAGGGCGGGAGCACGTCACTCTCTGTCGCCAATGCCCGGATAACCGTTCAGCGATGTATCACCATAACATACTACCGATACGGCTCGATAACATATGTTGGCATCCACCGAATGCAGGGGCAGGTGAGCGCAAACCAGCAGTCGCGGGCCCGACAACTGAAACGGTTGCTTTCGGACGCCCTCAGTTCGGACCGCCCATGTATCGTTCGAACTCTTCCGAGAACCGCTCCGTCAGCCGCGCCTGATGTTCGCCCTTCTCCTTGAGGCGCAGGAACCAGCTCGATTCCTCCTCATAGATGTGGGTCATGACGGCGCCCTCGATGTGCTCCAGCTTGTCCTTCCACTCGGGCGTCGAAGGCGGGATGTTCTCCCACTCCGCCATCTGCATCTTGGCCGTGGTCTGCTCGGTGTAGGCGTGACCGGCGTGCATCTTTTCGCCGGCCTGCGCCAGCGCCGGATAGAGGACGACCTCTTCCGCCAGAGAATGGCCGTTCAGAACCAGCGCCAGGTCCTTCATCGCCGCCCGCCGGTCGTCAGCGGCCTCGGCGTCGCGGCAGCGGGCGAAGGCGGCGCGGATGCGGTCGTGGTGGTCGAGCGCCATCGACAGCCAATCTCCGCTGTCGGCGGCGGCCCGCGCCTTGGCCGTCGCTTCGGCCCGCTTTTCTTCGGACACCGGCGGCGTGACGGCCCCGAGGACTTTGTCGATGACGGACATGGGCGAACTCCTGAGATTTGTGGGTTTCAGGCGGAAACGACGCCTGCGGCGGCGGCGTTCCTCTGTCGGTCACACGACAGTGTCTCCGCCGCTGCACGGTTCCCGACATAGGAACGCACCGCCAAGCCTCGCCGTTTGGCGTAGCAGTTTGGAGACTCTTGCATGAACGACAGACGGATCCTGGTCACCGGCGGCGCGGGTTACATCGGCTCCCACACCGCCAAGGCGCTGGCGGCGGCGGGCTATGAGCCGGTCGTGTTCGACGATCTCTCGAACGGTCACGCCGAGGCGGTGAAGTGGGGGCCGCTGGTCCGAGGCGACGTCCGAAACCAGGGCGCGGTCGAGGCCTGCATCCGTGAGTACGGGATTTCCGCCGTCATCCAGTTCGCCGGGCTGATTGAGGTCGGCCGCTCGGTGCTGGAGCCCGACGCCTTCTGGGACACCAACCTGAACGGCGTCGCCTCCGTGCTGGGGGCGATGCGCGCCTGCGGCGTCCGGCGGATCGTCTTCTCGTCGACGGCCGCCGTCTACGGCCAGCCCGAGGGCGAGCTGCTGGCGCCGCTGAAGGAGACGCTGCCGCTGCAGCCGATCAATCCCTATGGCGACAGCAAGCTGGCCGCGGAACGCCTGATCGCCGCCCACGCGCGAGCTTACGGGATCGAAGGCGTGGCCTTGCGGTACTTCAACGCCGCCGGCGCCGACCCCGACGGCGAGATCGGCGAGGCGCACAGCCCGGAGAGCCATCTGATTCCGCTGGCGATCGAGGCCGCACTGGGCCTGGGATCTCCGCTGACGGTGTTCGGACAGGATTTCCCGACGCCGGACGGCGCCTGCGTCCGCGACTACATCCACGTCGCCGATCTGGCGCAGGCGCACGTGCTCGCCCTCGCCGCCGACGTGGGTCCCGCCGGGTTCGTGGCCATGAACCTCGGCCTCGGCCGCGGCGTCTCGGTTCTGGAGGTCATCGCCGCGGTCGACCGGGTCACCGGCCGGACCACGCCGTTCGCCGTCGGGCCTAGGCGGGCCGGTGACCCGGCGGTGCTGGTGGCCGACCCCGGCGCGGCTCGCGAGCGGCTGGGGTGGGAGCCGTCGTTCGCTTCGCTGGACGACATCGTCCGCACCGCCGCCGCGTGGCGGCTGAAGCCGCGCTTCGGACGGCGGCTGGTGTCCGAGCCCGCGCTGCAGGTGGCCTGACCATGGAGCTTTGGGGTGGTCACGAATGCACCGTCAGCCGCGTCGGCGAGCGGTGGAGCGATCAGTCGCAACTGAGCGGCCATGACGACCGCCCCGGCGACCTCAACCTGTTCGCGGATCTCGGCCTGAAGGCGCTTCGCTATCCAGTCCTGTGGGAGCGGACCGAGCGGGAGCGGGGGGTGTACGACTGGTCGTGGGCCGATGAACGGCTCGGTCGGATGAAGGCTCTCGGCGTTCGGCCGATCGTCGGTCTGGTCCATCATGGTTCGGGCCCGGCGTGGACGCATCTCTTGGACCCCGCGTTCGCCGAGGGGGTCGCGCGCTTCGCCGGTCAGGTCGCCGCCCGCTATCCGTGGGTCGAGGACTGGACCCCGATCAACGAGCCGCTGACAACCGCGCGCTTCAGCGCCCTGTACGGCCACTGGTATCCCCATCTCAGCGACGAGGGCGCGTTCTGGCGCGCCCTTTTGAACCAGATCGACGCGGTGCGGCTGTCGATGAAGGCGATCCGCGCGGTCAACCCGGCGGGGCGCCTGATCCAGACCGAGGATTTCGGCACCACCTGGGGGACGCAGCCCTGTCGCGACCAGGTCGGGTTCGAGAACGCGCGCCGACTGATGACCTGGGACCTGCTGACCGGGCGCGTCGACCGCGAGCATCCCCTGTGGAGCCGCGTGGCCGGCTTCGGTCTAGGCGACCGCCTGCGGGAGATCGCCGACGATCCCTGTCCGCCCGACGTGATCGGCATGAACCACTACATCACCAGCGACCGCTTCCTCGATCATCGCCTGAAGCGCTACCCGGCCAACACCCACGGCGGAAACGGACGGATCGCCTACGCCGACGTCGAGGCGGTGCGTGTGCTGGAGGACCGCCCCTGCGGGTGGGACTGGAACCTGAAGCGGCTGTGGCTGCGCTACCGACTGCCGGTGGCGATCACCGAATGCCACCTCGGCTGTACGCCGGAAGAGCAGCAGCGCTGGCTCGGCGAAGCCTGGGAGGCGGCGCTGGAGGCGGATCGCGCCGGCGTCGACGTGCGCGCCCTCACGGTCTGGTCGCTGCTCGGAGCCTATGACTGGGACAGTCTGTTGACGCGCATGCGGAGCCACTACGAGCCCGGTGCGTTTGACGTGTCCAGCGGGAGTCCTCGCCCGACGCCGCTGGCAGAGACCGTGCGCCACATCGCGCGTCACGGCGTGCCGCCGCCTCACCCGGCCGAAGGTTGGTGGAACGAGCCCGATCGACTTCTCTATTCACCCTGTCAAACCGCCGAAATGTCGGAAGGCCGACTCTAAAATTCCCTAGATTATGCAAGCAAATCAGTGGGATGGAACGAATTTGAACTGAAGGTGTTGGGTCTCTGAAAACCGCCACAAGGGACCCCTCGATGACCGCAGTAGATTCCGCGCCCGCCGCCGCCGACGTTATCGAGCTGAGCAAGCTCAAGGAGCGGAACGAGCCCATCGTCTGCATGTCGCACCTCCGGTGGAACTTCGTGTTCCAGCGGCCGCAGCATCTGATGACGCGCTTCGCCAAGACCCGGCCGGTCATGGTGTTCGAGGAGCCGCTGCCGGCGGAGCCAGGCGCGGCCATGGGAGTCGACATCCGCGTCTGCGCCGACACCGGCGTCGTCGTCGTCACGCCCCGTGTGCCGGACGGGCTGGAAGGCGCCTGCCGCAACGCGGTCCTGCGGCAACTGCTGGACGAAGCCATCTCCTCGCACGGCTTCGAGCGTCCGGTGCTGTGGTACTACACGCCGATGATGCTGCCGATCGCGCGCCACGTGGCGGCGTCGGCCGTGGTCTACGACTGCATGGACGAGCTGGCGAACTTCGCCTTCGCCCCGCCCGAACTGACGACGCTGGAGCGGGAGCTGTTCGCCACCGCCGACGTGGTGTTCACCGGCGGCTACAGCCTGTACGAAGCCAAGCAGGACCAGCACGACAACATCCATCCCTTCCCCTCGAGCGTCGATCGGGCCCACTTCGCCAAGGCGCGCCAGGCGGCGGCTGCCCGTCCGGAACGCCCCAAGCTGGGCTTCTTCGGCGTCATCGACGAGCGGATGGACCTCGCCATGATCGACGCCGTCGCCGCAGCCCGGCCGGAGTGGGACTTCGAGATCGTCGGACCCGTCGTGAAGATCTCGTCGGAGCAGCTGCCGAAACGTCCGAACCTGACCTACCCGGGTCAGAAGTCCTATCAGGACCTGCCGGCCTGCCTCGCCGCCTGGGACGTGGCGCTGATGCCGTTCGCGATCAACGAGTCGACCCGCTTCATCAGCCCGACCAAGACGCCCGAATATCTGTCGGCGGGACGTCCGGTGGTCTCCACACCCATCCGCGACGTCGTGCGCCACTACGGCGACCTGTCCGGCGTCCACATCGCTTCGACGCCGGAAGAGTTCATCGCCGGGTGTGACCAGGCGCTTGCTCAGGCGCGCGGCGACGATCGGGCCTGGCTGGAAGAGGTCGACCAGGCCCTGACCAGCCTGTCGTGGGACCAGACGCATCTGCGCATGGCCGCCCTGATCGACGGGGCCGTGCAGCGCAACGTCCAGCCGATGACGGCGACGGCGAAACGCCCCGTCGCCGGGCCCGCCGTATTCCCGGCCAGCCGGCGCTCGCACTATGACGCGCTGGTCGTGGGCGCCGGGTTCGCCGGTTCGGTCATGGCGGAGCGGCTGGCCTCTCAGGGGCAGCGAGTGCTGGTGGTCGATCGGCGTCCGCACATCGGCGGCAACGCCTATGACCGCCTCGACGCCGCCGGGGTGCTGATCCACCAGTACGGGCCGCACATCTTCCACACCAACTCGGCCGAGATCTTCGACTATCTGTCGCGGTTCACCGACTGGCGCCCGTACGAGCATCGGGTGCTGGCGCAGGTCAACGACCGGTTGGTGCCGATGCCCATCAACCGGACGACGCTGAACGCCCTGTACGGGCTGGACCTCCGGTCTGACGAGCAGGCCGAGGCCTTCCTCGCTTCGCGCGCCGAGCCGGTCGAACGCATCCGCACGTCCGAGGACGTGGTCGTCAACGCGATCGGCCGCGAACTCTACGAGACCTTCTTTCGCGGCTACACCCGCAAGCAGTGGGGGCTGGACCCGTCGCAGCTGGACAAGTCGGTGACGGCCCGCGTGCCCACCCGCACCAACACCGACGACCGCTACTTCACCGACGCCTTCCAGGCCATGCCGCTGCACGGCTACACCCGGATGTTCGAGAACATGCTGGACCGGGACGAAATCCATATCGAGACCGGCGTCGAGTACCGCGATGTCGTCGACGAGGTGGCCTTCGACCGGCTGGTCTTCACCGGCCCGATCGACGAGTTCTTCGACCACCGCTACGGCGAGCTGCCCTACCGCTCGCTGAAGTTCCGCCACGAAACGCTGGATCAGGAGCAGTTCCAGCCGGTGGCGACGGTCAACTATCCCCTGGAAGACACGCCCTACACCCGCATCACCGAGTACAAACACCTGACCGGGCAGACCCACCCGAAGACCAGCATCACCTACGAATACCCCGCGGCCGAGGGCGATCCCTACTATCCGATCCCCCGTCCGGAGAACCAGGTGCTGTTCAAGAAGTACCAGGCCCTGGCGGACGCCCGGCCGGAGGTCTCGTTCGTCGGCCGGCTGGCGACCTACCGCTACTACAACATGGACCAGGTCACCGGTCAGGCCTTGGCCGCGTGGCGCCGTCTGCGTCCGTTGCGGTCCTCAGACGCCGCGGGCACGACGACAGCGGCGCGCTTCTGATCCGAAAACGGGCTCCGCGGTGTGCGGAGCCCGTTCTTCTTTAGGCGAGTCAGGAACAACCGGCCTTTCAGGAGGCCGGCTGTTCCGCATGGCGGCGCAGGAACGCCCGGAGGGTGTTTTCGTACACGTCCTGCTGTTCGAGAAAGCCCATATGGTTGGCTCGCGGCACGACCGTGAAGTCTCCGGCGGCTGAGGTCGCGATCTGCTGGCCTGCTTCGCATTTCGTCACGATATCGACGTCCCCGCCGATAACCAGAACGGGGCAAGGAAGGCCGGACAGGGCGTTCGTGGCGTCCCACCGGAACATGGCGAGATTGCCTCGCGCCAGGACGTCAGGCGGGTTGCGGGTCGACAGCTTTGTGGCGTGTTCCAGTTGGCTCCGCGTCACGTCCGGACCAAATCCAAGCCGGTGGGCGAGGTGGGAGGACCCGCTCAGGTATCCCTGCCAGGCGCCGAGCCAGACGAGGGGCTTCAGAAAGATCATCAGCCGGAAGAGCGGCTCCAGCACCGGCTTCTGCAGGGCGCGGGCCAGTCGCGACAGGATCATGGTGCGCAGCGGGTTGGTATGGGTGGTGTTGAACAGAACGACGGCCTTGATGCGCTCGCCGAAAAGTTCGCGGTGGTCGCGGGCGAGGGTCTGGATGATCATCCCCCCGATGCTGTGCCCGACCAGCACGACAGGCTCGCCGGCGTGGGCGACGACGCGGCGCAGATCGGCCGCCATCGTTTCCAGGCTGAACTGCCGGTGGTCGATTTCCGACCGGCCCAGGCCCGGCAGGTCCCATGTGATCAGACGGTGATCCCCCGACAGCCGGTCGACGAGACTGTTCCAGATGGTCGCGTCCATGCCCCAGCCGTGCGTGAGCACCAGAGCGGGCCCACGGCCCGAAGATTCGACGTGCAACTTCTCTCCGGTCGCGCCCTCGATGGCCGCGGAATCGCGGCGGCGCAGGTCCGCGGCCTTCCGGTCCGGCTTCGCGGCGAGCAGCAGGACCATCCAGCGACCGGCGAACGACCAGGCGAGGAGGGCCAGACCCAGCCACAGGCGCCAGTCCTCACGGTGGAAGAGCCGCTCCCCCTCCACCCACAGGGTCTCTCCCAGGTACCAGTCGCCCAGCAGCCAGGCCGCGAATCCGAGCACGGCGAGAGAGCCAAGGATGAGGAAGAATGCGACGATGGAAATCAGGGGCATGAAGCGATGATCCGATTACGCGGCCTGGCAGGGTCCGCCGGGGAGGGGACGGCGTCGTTTGCTCGACGGCCGCCGCCCGGCTGCGGTAATCAGGCGATGACAGGGTCGGTTCCTCTGTCCAAGAACGGACACAACGCACCTCAAGCTTGCGCGCATGACACGCGGCCCGAATCGGGGATGACCGGAAGATGCAGCAGGCGCTTGACCAGCCATTCTTCATGCGCAGGCCCGAGGTCGTCGCCCGGGCGCTGATCGGCGTCCGTCTGACCGTGGACGGCGTCGGCGGCGCGATCGTCGAAACCGAGGCCTACGACGCCGCCGATCCGGCCTCGCATAGCTTCCGCGGTCCGACGAGCCGAAACGCGGCGATGTTCGGTCCGCCCGGGCGCGCTTACGTCTATCGGATCTACGGGCTCCACTGGTGCCTGAACTTCGTCTGTAGCGCGCCGGGGGAGACGGGCGGAGC
>NZ_DASWNO010000007.1:0-7223 GCF_036399195.1 Brevundimonas sp. | reverse complement strand
TCCACCGCCGGTGGTTCGATCCATCCGAGGTGCAGAAGAGCCAGCTGCTGTCGGTCAAGACCGGCGGCTGCGCCGAGAACTGCGGATACTGCTCCCAGTCCGCCTCCTTCCAGACCGGTCTCAAGGCCGAGAAGCTGATGGACGCCACGGCCGTGATCGCCGAGGCGATGGCGGCCAAGGCGGGCGGGGCCAGCCGCTTCTGCATGGGCGCGGCCTGGCGCGAGCTGAAGGACCGGGACGCGCCGAAGCTGGCGGCGATGATCGCCGGCGTGAAGGCGCTGGGGCTCGAGACCTGCGCCACGCTCGGCATGCTGACCGCCGATCAGGCGCGGCAGCTGAAGGCGGCCGGCCTCGACTACTACAACCACAACCTCGACACCGGCCCGGACTACTACGCGCAGGTGGTGACCACCCGGACGTATCAGGACCGGCTGGACACGCTTCAGCATGTGCGCGATGCGGGCATGAGCACCTGTTGCGGCGGCATCGTCGGCATGGGCGAGGCGCGGCGCGACCGAGCGGGCCTGCTGCACGCGCTGGCCACGCTGCCCGTCCATCCCGACAGCCTGCCGGTCAACGCGCTGGTGCCGGTCACGGGCACCCCGCTGGGCGACCGCGTCAAACGCGAGGGGGAGATCGACCCCATCGAGTTCGTCCGCACCGTCGCCGTCGCTCGCATCGTCTGCCCGCGCGCCATGGTGCGGCTGTCGGCGGGGCGCGAGACCATGAGCCCCGAGATGCAGGCCCTGTGCTTCCTCGCCGGCGCCAACTCCATCTTCGTCGGCGGCAAGCTGCTGACGACGCCGAACCCGGAACAGGACGAGGACGCGCGGCTGTTCGCCCTGCTGGACCTGAAGCCGATGCAGCCGGCGGCGGTCGAAGCGGCGGCGGCGTAACAAGAGCAGGCGTCTCTCCCTCCCCCTCCGGGGGAGGGTGGTCGCGTAGCGACCGGGTGGGAGGGGCTCGGCGAGGCAAGCTCCGGCGGCCGCCATGCCGAAGCGCTCCCACCCCCTTGCCGCTGCGCGGCAAGGACCCTCCCTCGGAGAGGGAGGGAGAGCGAGCTGCGCCCGTAACCGCCGCTTAAGTCGCACCGGCTAGCGTCCACCCATGGATCGCCGCGACCTTCTCGGACTCAAGACCTCCACGCTCAAGACCAGCGGCGGCGGCGGCTCAGGCGCGCCTCAGCCTAGCTATCTGCGGCTGCCGACCATCACCGCCAACGTCATCCGGCCCGGTGGTCGCCGCGGAATCATGACCGTCGAGACGGGTGTCGACACGCCCGACGCCGCCCTCCGCATCCGCGTCGCCCAGTCGGCGCCGCGACTGCGCGCCGCCTACGCCGCCGTCGTCCAGCAGGCGGCGAGCGCCACCCTGCCGGGCGCGGCGCCCGACGTGGAGCGGCTGGTGGCCCGGCTTCAGGCGGCGACGAATGCGACGCTTGGCCGCGCGGGCGCCCGCCTGCTCATCGGCACGGTGATGGTGGTCTGAGTTACTGCGCGGCCAGCGCCGCGCGCTGGCGGGCGGCTTCGGCGTCGCGCGCCTTCTGCTGGGCGGCCAGCGAGTCCTCGATGGCCAGCAGCTCGCGGTTCTTCTGCTCCGACGCCTCCGCCCGGGTTCCCGGCAAGGGCCGTCCCGTGATTTCGGCGATCGAGACCGGCTGGGCGCAGACCCGGCCTTCCGGATCCCACCACTTGCCGCCCGCCTCGCAGCGGTCGCCGGGCGCGACGACGATGGCGTCGTAGGCGAACATCCCAGCCATCAGCACCGCGAAGGTGCTGAGAAACAGGACGCTGAGCCGTTTCATGGTCAGGAGGCGATGCATCGGGAGTATCCTGTTGGGTGCAGGGCGGACGAACGGGGTCGTTGACGCGGCGTTACGTTGACAGGCCGGGTGAGGCGTACCATTCCCTGACGCAACATTCCGGCGCTTTCGTGGATATTGCAATGAAGGTTCTCGTCCCGGTCAAACGGGTGATCGACTACAACGTCAAGGCTCGCGTGAAGGCGGATCAGACGGGCGTCGACCTCGCCAACGTCAAGATGAGCATGAACCCCTTCGACGAAATCGCCGTCGAGGAAGCCGTCCGCATGAAGGAAGGCAAGGAGCATCACGCCGCCGGGACCGTGACCGAGATCGTGGTCGTTTCCATCGGCGTGACGCAGGCGCAGGAAACGATCCGCACGGCGCTGGCCATGGGCGCCGACCGGGGCCTGCTGATCCAGTCCGACTCCGACCTCGAGCCGCTGGCGGTCGCTCGCCTGCTGAAGGCCGTGGTCGAGGAGGAGAAGCCCGATCTGGTCCTGCTGGGCAAGCAGTCGATCGACGGCGACAACAATGCGGTGGGCCAGATGCTGGCCGCCCTGCTGGACTGGCCCCAAGCCACCTTCGCCGGCAAGATCGTGCTCGCCGACGGCAAGGCGACGGTGACGCGTGAAGTCGACGGCGGCCTGCAGACCCTGGCCGCGACCCTGCCGGCCGTGGTGTCCGTCGACCTGCGCCTGAACACGCCGCGCTACGCCTCCCTGCCCAACATCATGAAGGCCAAGAAGAAGGAGATCGCCGTCAAGGCGGCCGCCGACTACGGCGTCGACACGGCGCCGCGGCTCAAGGTGCTCAAGGTGACGACGCCGCCGCAGCGGTCGGCGGGCATAATGGTGGCCGACGCCGCCGATCTGGTGATGAAGCTCAAGACCGCGGGAGTGCTCTGATGGCCGTTCTGGTTATCGCGGATCGCGACGGCGAGGCCCTGCGCGACACCACCCACAAGACGATCACCGCCGCCCTGAAGCTGTCGGGCGACGTGGACGTGCTGGTGCTGGGCCAAGGGTCCAGAGCCGCGGCCGACGCGGCGGCGAAGATCGCCGGGGTGCGCAAGGTGCTGCTGGCCGAAAGCGACGCCCTCGCCCACCAGCTGGCCGAGGCTGTCGAAGCCACCGTGGTCGGCCTGGCCGGCGGCTATGACGCGATCCTCGCCCCCGCCACCACCGACGGCAAGAACTACATGCCGCGCATCGCCGCCAGGCTCGACGTGGCGCCGATCTCGGACATCATCGAGGTAATTTCGTCTGATAGTTTCGTGCGCCCGATCTACGCCGGCAACGCCCTGGAGACGATCCAGTCCGGCGACGCCAAGAAGGTGATCACCGTCCGCCCGACGAACTTCGACGCCGCCGACGCGAACGGCGGTTCGGCCTCGGTCGAGACCATGGCCGGCGCAAGCGGCGGCCGCACGGCCGACTTCGTATCCGAGGAGATGGTCAAGTCGGACCGCCCGGAACTGGGCGCCGCCCGCATCGTGGTGTCCGGCGGCCGGGCGCTCGGCTCGGCCGAGGAGTTCCACGCCGTGCTCGACCCCCTGGCCGACAAGCTGGGCGCCGCCGTGGGCGCCTCGCGCGCCGCCGTCGACGCCGGCTACGCCCCCAACGACTACCAGGTCGGCCAGACCGGCAAGGTCGTGGCCCCGGCCCTCTACATCGCCATCGGCATCTCGGGCGCCATCCAGCACCTCGCCGGCATGAAGGACTCCAAGGTCATCGTCGCCATCAACAAGGACGCCGACGCCCCGATCTTCCAGGTCGCCGACTACGGCCTCGTCGGCGACTACAAGGTCATCGTGCCGGAACTGATGAAGGCGCTGGGCTAGAGCTGTTAGTTCCGCTCATCCCGGCTTTCGCGGGATGAGCGGAGCAGGCGGGGCTACGCACGTCGCAGCCCGGGTCGGCGGTCCCCTACTGCGAATACAGCGTCACGCTATGCCGCGGCCCGGCGATCAGCACGCCGTTGCTCTCCGTTCGCGCGATGCTCGTCGCTTCGTCCAGCGCCCGCATGACATCCCCCAGGCGCGGCGGCAGGCCGATGGCGCAGACCGGCGGCGTAGGCGCGCCGGCAGGCGTCGGGCCATGCGTCGAGGTAAAGGAAACCCGCGACCCATCGATGCGATAGGCGCGCGCCGCCCCCGCGCACCTCGGCTCCCACCACAGTTGCCGCCCGTCGCCGGTCAGGGCCAGTCCGATCGGCTCGTCCAGCCCGACGCCGTCGATCCCGGCGACCCGCCAGGCCCCTCTCAGAGTGGCGACCCGTGCGGCTGGGTCCGGCGCCTCCGGCTCGGCTTTCCGCTCGGCCTCGACCGGTCGGGCGGGCGGCGGGCTCGTCGCGACACCGGATGTTTCAGTCCGCATGGGAGCAGGCTGCTCGCAGGCGGCGAGCGAACCAAGCAGCAGCAGCGTGAGGGGTCGGAACAGCGTCATCCGGCGATAGTAGAACCACGGCGAAGCCAACGCCAAGGAACCGGCCCTGGCCGAACCGCCAACCTTACCAGTTTGTAATGTTTCCGGCTTTGACGCGGCGGCTCGGACCCTTTTGTAATCCGGCCCGACGTGCGCGGCAGCGCGCACAAAGGGGGAGCGATCCATGAGACTTCACGCCTTGCGGGGTTCCAGCCTCGCCGTCATCGCCTGCGCGCTCGCGGGTTCCCTGGCCCTGTCGGGCTGCGCCACGACCGGCGGCGATGACGACAAGCCTTCGTCCAACGCAGCGTCCACCGAGCGCCAGCCGCTGGCGCGCGGTCTCGACTTCGCCAGCAACCCCGATCCCTTCCCCTCGACCTATCGCGGCCTGCCGCGCGAGAACATGGCCATCGTCGGCGGCACCGTCTTCACCGGCGCGGGCCAGCGGATCGAGAACGGCGTGGTCGTCGTCACCGACGGGCGGGTCGTCGCGGTCGGCGGCGCGGATACGGCCGTTCCTGGCGGTCACCGCGTGGTCGACGCGCGCGGCCGCTTCGTGACGCCGGGCATCATCGACGTCCACAGCCACCTCGGCGTCTATCCCTCGCCCGGCGTGACCGGCATGAGCGACGGCAATGAGGCGACCAATCCGAACACCGCCCAGGTCTGGGCCGAACACAGCCTGTGGCCGCAGGACCCCGGCTTCAACGCCGCCCGCGCCGGCGGGGTCACGACCCTCCAGATCCTCCCCGGCTCGGCCAATTTGTTCGGCGGCCGTGGCGTCACCGTCCGCAACATTCCGTCCGTCACCATGCAGGGCATGAAGATGCCCGGCGCGCCCTACGGCCTGAAGATGGCCTGCGGCGAGAACCCCAGCCGCGTCTACGGCGGCCGCAACACCTCCCCGGCCACCGGCATGGGCAATGTCGCGGGCTATCGCGCGGCCTTCATCGCCGCCCGCGACTACAAGGCCAAATGGGACAAGTGGCGCGACGACGGCGAGGGCTCGCCGCCGACCCGCAACCTGCAGCTCGAGACGCTGGCGGGCGTGCTGGACGGCTCGGTGCTGATCCAGAACCATTGTTATCGCGCCGACGAGATGGCGGTGATGATCGATGTCGCCAAGGAGTTCGGCTACGAGATCACCGCCTTCCACCACGCGGTCGAAGCCTACAAGGTCGCGCCGCTGCTGGCCCGCGAGGGCATCTGCGCCGACATGTGGACCGGCTGGTGGGGCTTCAAGATGGAAGCGCTGGACGGGGTCGAGGCCAACGCCGCCCTGGTCGACGCGCCGGACGGCGGCTGCGCCGTCATCCACTCCGACGACGCCGAACTGACCCAGCGCCTCAATCAGGAGGCCGCCGCCGCCCTCGCCGCCGGCCGCCGCATCGGCATGAACATCGCCGAGGAGCGGGCGATCTCGTGGATCACCCTGAACCCCGCCCGGTCGCTCGGCATCGCCGATCAGACCGGCTCGCTGGAGCCCGGCAAGCGTGCCGACGTGGTCATCTGGAGCGCCAATCCGTTCAGCGTCTACGCCCGCGCCGATCAGGTCTTCATCGACGGCGGCCTGTCCTACGACCGCATGAACCCGGCCTATCAGCCGCTGTCCGACTTCGAGCTGGGCCAGCCCGGCTACGGCGTCTCCGCCGCCAACGTGACGCAGGGAGCCCGCTGATGCGCCTCAGGACCCTCATCCTCGCGGCGGCCTCGGCTGTCGCCATCGCCGGCCCCGCCGTGGCCCAGGAACTCACCGCCATCACCGGGGGCCGCGTCCTCACCGGCACGTCCGTGATCGAGAACGGCACCGTCGTGATCCAGAACGGCCGCGTCGTCTCGGTCGGGACGGGCGCCGCTCCTTCGGGCGCGCGCGTGATCGATGCGCGCGGCAAGGTGGTCGCGCCGGGCTTCGTGGCGGTCGACGCCGGCCTCGGCGGTTCGGAGATCTCCTCTGTCGGAGGCTCGGACGACCTGCGCAACGGCGCCAACACCATCAGCGCCTCCTTCGACGTCTCCTACGGACTCGACCCGTGGTCCTTCACCCTGCCGGTGGCCCGTCTGGGCGGCATCACCCGCGCCATCGTCGTTCCGAACCATCCGGGCGGCGGGGGCGGCGGCCACGCCCACGACGACTCCGACTTCGCCGGCGTCGGCGACGGCGGCTTCCAGTCGCCCAGCCTGTTCGCCGGCCAGGCGGCGGTCATCCATCTGGCCGAGGGGACCGACATCCTGATGAAGTCGCGGGTCGCCATGGTCGCGCCCTTCGGCGAGGCCGGCGCCGGGGTCGCCGGCGGCGCGCGCGGCGCCCAGTTCACCCAGTTCAAGGAGACGCTGGCCGAGGTCCGCCTCTACGCCCGCAACAGGGCCGCCTACGACCGCGCCGCCCTGCGCGACCTCAGCCTGTCCCGGGCCGATCTCGAGGCCCTGATCCCGGTGGCGAACGGTTCGATGCCGCTGATCGTCACCGTCCGCCGCGCCGCCGACATCCAGCAGGTGCTGCGTCTCGCGCGCGAGGAGGGGGTCAGGATCATCCTCGATGGGGCCGAGGAGGGCTGGCTGGTCGCCGGGCAGATCGCTGCGGCCGACGTGCCCGTTCTGCTCAACCCGATCTCCAACCTGCCCGGCAGCCTCGAGACCCGCGCCGCGCGAATGCAGAACGCCGCCGCCCTCGACGCCGCCGGCGTGACCATCGCCATCAAGGGCAACGAGGGCTCGATCCACCGCGCCCGCGAGACCCGCTATAACGCCGGCAACGCCGTCTCGCACGGCCTGTCGTACGACTCGGCGATCGAGGCGATCACCGTCAATCCGGCAAGGATCTTCGGCATGGCCGGCCAGTTCGGAGAGCTGCGCGCCGGCGCCGCCGCCGACGTGGTGGTCTGGTCGGGCGACCCGCTGGAGCCGCTCAGCATCGCCGAGACCATCTTCATCAACGGCGCCGAACAGGCCCCGACCAGCCGCCAGTTCCTGCTCCGCGACCGCTACCGCGACGGCGG
>NZ_DASWNO010000006.1:0-3849 GCF_036399195.1 Brevundimonas sp. | reverse complement strand
CGTCGTGGCCTCGACCGTCCGGCAGCACGCCTTCACCCGAAGCCATGCCCAGCTGGGCGGCGCCTCCTGGCGGATCGAGGCGCCGAAGTTCCGGGCGCTGGCGGCGGCTCGGCCCGCGATCCGGGAAACGGTCGCCGAGTTTATGTCGAGCATGCAGGGCGAGTTGGAGCAGTCGGCGGCCTGCAACGCCCTGCACCGCGCCGAGCAGCGGTTCGCCAAATGGCTGCTGCGTTGCCACGACCGGGTCGAGGGCGACACCCTCAGCCTGACGCAGGAGTATCTGGCCAGCATGCTGGGCTCGCAGCGCACCACGGTGAACGAGGCGGCGCAGGGCCTGCAGAAGGCCGGGGCCATCTCCTATTCGCGCGGCCGGATCACGGTGCGCGACCGCGCCGCACTCGAGCGTATCGCCTGCGAATGCTACCGCGCCACCGTGTCCGTGCTCGACGCGCGGGGCGCGGCCCGGGCCGACGGCTGAGCCCGCCGGGGCCCGCCCAACGGTTCTGAAAAGGTTTGAGCCTCCGGTTCCCGTCGTGTACCTCCACGGCGACATCCGCCGGAGAGCGCCGCGTTGAGCCAGCTGAACCAACCCTCGTCCTTCGACTACGAGGCCCTTCTGGCCGCGGGACGGGGCGACCTGTTCGGCCCCCAGAACGCGAAGCTGCCGGCCCCGCCGATGCTGATGTTCGACCGCATCGTCACGATCAACGCGGACGGCGGCGCCCACGGCAAGGGCTATATCGAGGCTGAGCTGGACATCCGTCCCGACCTCTGGTTCTTCCAGTGTCACTTCATCGGCGATCCGGTCATGCCGGGCTGTCTCGGCCTCGACGCCATGTGGCAGCTGGTCGGCTTCTACCTCGGATGGATCGGCGGCCCGGGCCGCGGCCGGGCGCTGGGCGTCGGCGAGGTCAAGTTCACCGGCCAGGTCACGCCCGACATCAAGAAGGTGGTCTACAAGATCGACCTCAAGCGGGTCATCAACCGGCGCCTGGTCATGGGCATCGCCGACGGGGTTCTCGAAGCGGACGGCGTGCCTATCTATACGGCTGCCGACATGCGGGTCGGCCTGTTCGGCGCGACCGAACCCGTAGGCGGCTGAAGCCGTTACGGATCACGGGCTACGCGGCGGACTGAGTTCAAGAAGGAAATCCCACCATGCGGCGTGTCGTCGTCACCGGTCTCGGCATCGTCTCCTCCATCGGCACGGGGCAGGACGAAGTCACAGCCTCCCTGCGAGAGGCGAAGTCCGGCGTCGTGGCGGCGCCAGACCATATCGCACACGGTTTCCGCAGCCAGGTCTGGGCCCCGCCCGCCCTGGGCGTAACAGCCGAGGACTGGGTCCCGCTGGTCGATCGCCGCGCCGCCCGCTTCCTGGCCAACGGCACCGCCTGGGGCCACATCGCCTTCGAGGAGGCGCTGAAGGACGCCGGCCTGACGCCGGACGACATCAAGTCCGACCGCATCGGCGTCATCGTCGGCGAGGGCGGCCCCTCGACGCAGGTGATCCTGCAGGCCGCGGACACCACCAAGGAAAAGGGCTCGCCCAAGCGCATCGGCCCGTTCGCCGTGCCCAAGGCCATGGCCTCCGGCCCGTCGGCCGTGCTCGCCACCTGGTTCGAGCTTCGGGGCGTGAACTATTCGATCAGCTCGGCCTGCGCGACCTCGGCCCACTGCATCGGCGCGGCCGCCGAACAGATCGCCTGGGGCAAGCAGGACATGGTCTTCGCCGGCGGCGTCGAGGACATCGACTGGTCCATGTCGAACATGTTCGACGCGATGGGCGCGATGTCCTCGAACTTCAACGACACGCCCGCCGTGGCCAGCCGCGCCTATGACAAGGACCGCGACGGCTTCGTTATCGCCGGCGGCGCCGGCATCGTGGTGCTGGAAGAGTACGAGCGGGCCGTGGCGCGCGGCGCGACCATCTACGCAGAGGTCACCGGCTACGGCGCCAACTCAGACGGCTACGACATGGTCGCCCCATCGGGCGAGGGCGCCGAGCGCTGCATGCGCATAGCGCTGGAGATGGCCGGCAATCCGCGCATCGACTACCTCAACCCGCACGGCACCTCGACGCCGGTCGGCGACTCCAAGGAGATGGGGGCCGTCCGCAACGTCTTCGGCGACGACCTGCCGATGATCTCCTCGACCAAGTCGCTGACGGGCCATTCGCTCGGCGCGGCCGGGGCGCAGGAGGCGATCTACTGCCTGCTGATGATGAAGAACGGCTTCGCCGCCGAAAGCGCCCACATCGAGAACCTCGACCCCGAGTTCGAGGGCATGCCGATCCTGCGCGAGCGGCACGACGGCGAGCTGAAGCACGTCATGTCCAACAGCTTCGGCTTCGGTGGGACCAACGGCACGCTGATCCTGTCGAAGGTCTGAGCAACCCTCCGTCCGCGCGCGCGCTATAACCGGCTTCCGGCCCCGACGCCGGATTCCGGGAGCCGCGCCTGACCCTCGACCCCTACATCCTGTTCCTGCTCGGCCTGGGGGCCGTGGTCCTGCTCGTTTCGTGGGCGCCCATGGGGCTGAGGAAGTTGCCCCTGACGCTGGCGATTCTTTGCGTGGCCTTGGGGGTGCTGGTCTTCTCCACCGGCCTGTTCGCCTTCAATCCCGACCCCCGCACCTGGGACACCGCCACCGAGCGGCTGACCGAGCTGGTGGTCATCATCAGCCTGATGGGCGCCGGGCTGAAGCTGGACCGGCCGATCGGCTGGCGGCGCTGGTCGACCACCTGGCGGCTTCTGGCCGTCGCCATGCCCCTGACCATCGCGGCCGTCGCCTGGCTGGGCGTCGCGGGGCTCGGCTTCAGCCTCGCGATGGCGCTGCTGCTCGGGGCCGCCATGGCCCCGACCGATCCTGTTCTCGCCGCCGACGTGCAGGTCGGTCCGCCCCAGTCCGGCGACGAGGACGAGGTGCGGTTCGGCCTGACCTCGGAGGCCGGCCTCAACGACGCCCTGGCGTTTCCGTTCGTCCACCTCGCCATCCTCGCGGCGGCCGGCGGTCTGTTCACCCAGGACGGGGTGCAGGACTGGCTGACGATCAAGCTTGGATGGAAGCTGCTGGCCGGCCTCGGGGTCGGCTGGCTGGTCGGCTGGGCCTTCGGCAAGCTGATCTTCCACGCCCGCGGACCCGGCGAGACCCGGTTCGGCGACGGCCTGGTGTCGCTGGCGGCCACCCTGATCGCCTACGGCGCCACGGAGCTGGCGCACGGTTACGGTTTTCTCGCGGTCTTCGTCTGCGCCGTCACAATCCGCGGCTCGGAGCGCGACCACGAGTTCCATGGCGAGATGCACGACGTCTCGGACCAGATCGAGCGCCTGCTCATGATGCTGCTGCTGATCCTGTTCGGCGGCGCGCTGGCCAACGGCCTTCTGTCCAGCCTGACCTGGTCCGACGCCCTTGTCGGCCTGGCGGTGGTGCTGGTGGTCCGGCCGGTTGCGGGCCTGGTCGCCATGATCGGGTCGGGTCAGCCGATGCGGGAACGACTGCTGCTCGCCTTCCTGGGCATCCGCGGCGTCGGCTCGGTCTACTACCTCGCCTATGGGCTGAACCACGGCGACTTCGGCGACAGCGAGCGGCTCTGGGCGGTGGTGGGCTTCATCATCCTCGTTTCGATCCTGCTGCACGGGGTGACGGCGACCCCCCTGCTGGACCGGTTGGCGCGCCGCCGCGAGCGCTGACCGGAGCCGCGCGCGACTGACCTGCCGCCTTGTCTCCCTCGCCCGGACCGTCCAGAAAGCGCGGGCAAACACGGAGACACGACATGGCGAGCGAGAGCGGCTGGAACATGCCCGCGGGCGACCTGATGAAGGGCAAGAAGGGCCTGATCATGGGGGTGGC
>NZ_DASWNO010000005.1:0-4406 GCF_036399195.1 Brevundimonas sp. | reverse complement strand
CTGGCGCCGCGCGACATGGTCAGCCGCTCCATGACCATCGAAATCCGCGAAGGCCGCGGCGTGGGTCCGAACAAGGACCACATCCACCTGCACCTCGACCACCTCGACCCGGCCATCCTGCACCAGCGCCTGCCCGGCATTTCCGAGAGCGCCAAGATCTTCGCCGGAGTCGATGTGACCAAGGCGCCGATCCCGGTGCTGCCGACGGTGCACTACAACATGGGCGGCATCCCCACGAACTATCACGGCGAGGTCCTGACCAAGGTCGGCGACAATGCGGACTCCGTCGTGCCCGGCCTGATGGCGGTGGGCGAGGCGGCCTGCGTCTCGGTGCACGGGGCCAACCGCCTGGGCTCCAACAGCCTGACCGATCTGGTGGTGTTCGGCCGCGCCGCCGGCCTGCGCTGCGGCGAGGTGGTGGACAAGGCCTCGGCCGTGCCCGCCGCTCCCGGCTCGGCCACCGACGCCCACCTGGCCCGGCTCGACCGCTTCCGCCACGCCAATGGTTCGACCCCGACCTCGAAGCTGCGCATCGACATGCAGCGCGCCATGCAGTCCGACGCGGCGGTGTTCCGCACCGGCAAGACGCTGGAGGAGGGGACGGCCAAGCTGCGCGCCATTCACGCCGGGGGCGCCGACATCCGCACCACCGACCGCGGCCTGATCTGGAACACCGATCTGGTCGAGACGCTGGAGTACGACAACCTGATCGATCAGGCGCTGGTCACCATCGAGAGCGCGCTGAATCGCACCGAGAGCCGGGGCGCCCACGCCCGCGAGGACTTCCCCGACCGCGACGACGTCAACTGGATGAAGCACACCCTGTCGTGGAAGATCCCTGGCGAGGCGGTCAAGATCGACTACCGCCCGGTCCACAACTACACGATGTCGAACGACATCGCCTACATCGAGCCCAAGACGCGGGTGTACTGAAGATGGTCCAGCTCACCCTCCCCAAGGGCTCCAAGCCCACCACCGGCAAGGTCTACAAGGCCCCCGCCGGCGCGAAGAACGTCAAGACCTACAAGGTCTACCGCTACGACCCCGAGGTGGACGCCGATCCCCGCTGGGACGTGTTCGAGATCTCGGCGGACGACCACGGGCCGATGCTGCTGGACGCCCTGATCCACATCAAGAACGAGATCGACCCGACCCTGACCTTCCGCCGCTCGTGCCGCGAGGGCATCTGCGGCTCGTGCTCGATGAACATCGACGGGCGCAACACCCTCGCCTGCACCAAGGGCTGGGAGGAGTGCTCGTCCTCGACCATCGCCATCGCCCCGCTGCCGCACCAGGCGGTGGTCAAGGACCTGGTGACGGACTTGTCGCTGTTCTACGCCCAGTACGACTCGATCCAGCCCTACCTCCAGTCCGACGACCCCGACCCCGAGACGGAACGGCTGCAGACGCCTGAGGAGCGATCCAAGCTCGACGGCCTGTACGAGTGCATCCTGTGCGCCTGCTGCTCGACGTCCTGCCCGAGCTACTGGTGGAACCAGACGGAATATCTGGGCCCTGCGGCGCTGCTTCAGTCCTACCGCTGGATCGCCGACAGCCGCGACGACGCCACCGACAAGCGGCTCGACGACCTCGAGGACCCGTTCAAGCTCTACCGCTGTCACACCATCATGAACTGCGCCCAGGTGTGCCCCAAGGGTCTGAACCCGGCCAAGGCCATCGCCGAGACCAAGAAGCTGATGGTCTCGCCGTCGCGGAAGAAGACCGAGGCGGCCTAGGGCTCCAGAGTCGGGCAGGCGGCACAGGAACGCCCCCCGCCTCAGTCGGTTGGCCGGTGGCGCATCAACGCGCCCTCAGGAGCCATTCGATGAAACGCCTCATTCTGTGCGCGGCCGCCGCCGCGCTCATGTCCGCCTGCAGTTCCATGCCGACCGGGGAAGCCGCCGCGGTCGCCACCGCCGCGATGGACCAGCCCGCCCCCTCGGCTGCAGAGTACACCCGCATGGCCGCGGCCAGCGACCTGTACGAGATTCAGTCCAGCCAGCTGGTGATGCAGTCCGCCAACGCCGACCTGCGTCGCTTCGCCGGGATGATGGTCGAGCACCACACCATGACCACGGCGGCCCTCACACGCGCCGCCCAGGCCGCCGGCATGACGCCGCCGGCGCCGGCGCTGGACACGCGCAAGGCGGACATGATCCGTCAGCTGCAGTCGGCCCAGGGCGCCGCCCGCGACAGCCTCTACATGCAGCAGCAGGTCATGGCCCACCAGGAGGCGCTGACCCTGCACACCAGCTATTCGCGCAACGGCGACACGCCCGAGCTGAAGACCGCCGCGACCGCCGCCGTGCCGATCGTGGCCCGCCACTACAACGAGATCACCGCCATGCAGCGCAGCGGCGGCGGGGGTCACGCCGGGCACTGACTTAGGGGATCAGACGAGCGGCGCGCCGGCGGCGCACCGCTCGTACTCCACCGCGTCGTGCGCGCAGATCATCCGCACGCCGGCGGACCGGTCCAGCGACAGCTCGCGCAGCCGCTGCTGGTTGGCCAGCCGCGCCTCGCGCTCGACCTCCATCAGGTTCTGGTACAACCTCAGGCCGGGGGTGCAGCGCCGATCCGGACGCCGCACCTCGTCGCGGTGGAAGTAGGCGTCTCCGGCGTGCAGCAGCCAGCCGCCCTCGGCCTGCACCGCTACCCCCGCGTGGCCCCAGGTGTGCCCCCTCAGCGGGATCAGCAGGATCTCGGGCGGCAGGCCCTCCAGATCACGGACCGCATCGAAACCGAACCACCCTTCGCCGCTCGACGCCTCATAGTCCCGCCAACCCTGCACGGCGTCCAACTGCATGGGCCGATACCGTTTCTTCGAGGCGATCCCGCCGTCCCGCCGCTGCGCCGCCGACAGCTCCGCCCGGGTCAGGTGGACCTTCGCCTGCGGAAAGTCCTCCAGCCCGCCCGCGTGGTCGAAGTCGAGGTGGGTCAGGACGATGTGCCGAACGTCGCGCGCCGAATAGCCCAGCGCCTCGACCTGCCGCAGCGCCGTCTCCTGTTCGCGCAGCCGGATGTTCAGCAGGCCGCGCATGACCCGGCTGATGCGCGGGTGCGGCTCATGCACGTCCTTCATGCCGTAGCCGGTGTCGATCAGCACCAGCCCCGACGACGACGTTTCGACCAGCAGGCAGTGGCAGACCAGCCGCGCCAGCGGGCCCTTGCTGCGCCCATCCATCAGCGCCCCGCCGAAGGGGCAATCGGTGCCGCAGTTCAGATGATGTATCTTCATGAACCGGCGAACCGCGAGCCCGGGGCATCGTTCCGCATTGCCAGCGCCGATTTGCGCGCTAAGAGCGGTGCGATGGCGAAGATTACCTACATCGAGCACGACGGCCGCGAGCATTCGGTCGACGTCAAGAACGGCCTCTCCGTCATGGAGGGCGCGATCCGCAACAACGTGCCGGGCATCGACGCGGACTGCGGCGGCGCCTGCGCCTGCGCCACCTGCCATGTCTACGTCGACGAGGCCTTCGCCGCCGAGACGGGCCGCGCCTCGGCCATGGAGGAGTCGATGCTGGACTTCGCCGAGAACGTCCAGCCGAACAGCCGGCTGTCGTGCCAAATTCGGGTCTCGGACGATCTCGATGGCCTGATCGTCCGCCTGCCCGAGAGCCAGCACTGACCGGCCGCCCGAGCCCGGCGGATCCCCGGCTCGTCGATCTGGTCGGCCGCCTGATCGAGGCTGGCCCGAAGGCCGGCGTGGGGCCTCCCGTCATCGCCATCGTGGGCGCCCAGGGGTCGGGCAAGACCACCCTCGCCCGCGCCGCCGCCGAGACCTTCGGCGGGGTGCAGATCTCGATCGACGACGTCTATCTGACCCGCGCCCGGCGCGAGGCGATGGCGGAGGAGGTCCACCCGCTGTTCCTGACGCGCGGACCGCCGGGCACGCACGACCTCCGCATGCTGGCGCGTCTGATCAAGGCGCTCGCCACGGCGCGGCCGGACGACAAGACCCTCCTTCCCGACTTCGACAAGCGAGGCGACGACCGACGGCCCATCCGCGACTGGCGCGTCTTCGAGGGACGGCCGCGCGCCATCCTGATCGACGCCTGGTGTCTCGGCGCCCTGCCCGAGGACGAGGCCGACCTCGCCGAGCCGGTCAATGCGCTGGAGCGCGACGAAGACCCCTCCGGAGACTGGCGCCGCGCCGTGAACGGCTTCGTCGGTGGTTCGTACGCGGCCTTCGCCGATCGTTTCGACGCCATCCTGTTCCTCAAGGCGCCGGGCTTCGACGTCGTCCTGGACTGGCGCAGCCAGCAGGAGGCGGACCTGCTCGGAGTCCGGCCTGACAGGCTGCCCCAGGCGGAACGCGAGCGGCTGGCGCGCTTCATCCAGTATTTCGAGCGGATCACCCGGCGCATGCTTGCGGGCGGCGTCCGCGCCGACGTCGTGGTGGA
>NZ_DASWNO010000004.1:0-10180 GCF_036399195.1 Brevundimonas sp. | reverse complement strand
GCCGATTACCCGGCCGTCGCCGTCCCTCAGCGACAGATGCCGCCCGGCCCACCCCTGACGCGGCGCTGCGCTGCCGGACGCCTCGCAGGCGTCGAGGAAGTCGTACGAGACGAACGGATCGCCGGTCGGACCGGCGCAGGCGTCCCAGGCCTCACGCCCGACGTCGGCGACGGTGTCGTGAACGTGGATCTGGAAACTCAAATCCGACTCACTGGGGCAACGGCCCGGGCGCGACCCCGCGAAGCGGGTTCATCACAAAAGGACACGAAGGAATCCACAAAGAACACGAAGAGACCTGCGCCTCGATTCCTTTGTGCCCTTCGTGGCTTCTTCGTGCGCTTCGTGATGAACCTTCCGGCCGTTGAGGCCGACGCGAGGATAGCTACGGGGTCCGCTTCGCAGGGATGACAGACGGACGAGCGTCACCGCACCTCGACGATCGCGTCCACCTCGACCGCGAAGCCCAGCGGCAGCCTGTAGACGCCGACGGCCGAGCGGGCGTGGCGACCCTTGTCGCCGAACACCTCGACCATCAGGTCGGAGCAGCCGTTGATGACGGCGGGAATGGCCTCGAAGTCCCCGGCCGCCTGCACGAAGCCGCCCAGCTTGACCACGCGCACGACGCGCTCGAGGTCGCCGTCCAGCGCCGCCGACATCTGGGCCAGCAGGTTTACGCCGCACATGCGGGCGGCGTCCCTGGCCTGTTCCGGCGTCACGTCGGCGCCGACGGTGCCCTTGATCCCGCCCGACGCGTCGTTCGAGAGTTGGCCCGAGATGTGGACCAGATTGCCCGTCTGGACGAACGGCACATAGTTGGCCACCGCCTTGGCGGGTTCCGGCAGGCTGATGCCGAGTTCGGCGAGGCGGGCGGCGACGGTCATGCGATTGGCTCCTGAGGGTTCGGCGGGCGGTTTAGCGCGGAGGAGGGGCGTTGTCTTCACTCGCGCCTTCGGAACTGTCGTCGTTCCGGCGAAGGCCGGGACATGGCGGCGCGCGAGAGCGCGAACCTGTCAGGAGCGCGGCTGTATCCCACATCGCCTTCGCTGCGCTTCGGCGCCGCCATGTCCCGGCCTTCGCCGGGATGACGAAAAGAAATCTACGGTATTTTGATACCGCTCGGATATTATGGCGTATTTTCAATAGGGTAGCAGGGATGTGGAGCTCGCGTGCCCATTGACCCCGCACCCCCATTCCTCTATCAGCGCGCCTTCTGCTCGTCCCGTCACCGGGAGGGGCCCGTTTTCGTCCCTCCCAGGAACCCTCGTCATGCTGACGAGCACCACGGCTTCGTTGAAGCCGGCCGAGGTCACGAAGAAGTGGATCCATATCGACGCCGAAGGCGTCGTCGTGGGCCGCCTCGCGACCTTCATCGCCAACCGTCTGCGCGGCAAGCACCGCGGCGACTACACCCCGCACGTCGATTGCGGCGACTATGTCGTCGTCACCAACGTCGACAAGGTCGTGTTCACCGGCAAGAAGCTGACCGACAAGATCTACTACCGCCACACCGGCCACCCGGGCGGCGTCAAGTCGACCAGCCCCGAGAAGGTCCTGAACGGCCGCTTCCCCGAGCGCGTGCTCGAGAAGGCCGTCGAGCGCATGCTGCCCAAGGAGAGCCCGCTGGCTCGCCTGCAGATGACGCACCTGCGCCTGTTCTCCGGCCCCGCCCATACCCATGAAGCCCAACAGCCGGAAACGATCGACTTCAAGTCGGCGTCCGCCAAGAACACCCGGAGCGTCTGAGCATGACCGACGTGACAGCTGACACGACCGCCACCGGCTTCGACGCCCTGAAGGGCATGGGCACGCCCGGCGTCGGCGAGGAGCACCCCGTCTACGTCCAGAAGCTGGACGCCCAGGGCCGCGCCTATTCGACCGGCAAGCGCAAGAATGCGATCGCCCGCGTGTGGATCAAGCCGGGCACCGGCAAGATCACCATCAACGGCAAGGATCAGATGCAGTATTTCGCCCGCGAAATCCTGCGCATGATGATCGCACAGCCGCTTGAAGTGACCGACCGCCTGACCCAGTTCGACGTTGACTGCACCGTGCAGGGCTCGGGCCTGTCGGGCCAGGCCGGCGCCATCCGCCACGGCTTGTCGCACGCCCTGACCCACTACGAGCCGGCGCTGCGCCCGGTCCTGAAGCCGCACGGCTTCCTGACCCGCGACGCCCGCGTCGTCGAGCGCAAGAAGTACGGCCGCGCGAAGGCCCGCAAGTCCTTCCAGTTCTCGAAGCGCTAGTCCGTTTCACTACGGTATGGACAGGGGCGCTCCGGGAAACCGGAGCGCCCTTTCTCTTTGGAGGTCCTGTGACCCACACCATCTTCATCGACGGCGAGGCCGGGACCACGGGGCTGGAGATCCGCGAGCGGCTGGAGGCCCGCTCCGATCTGGAGCTGATCCTGCTGGGCGACCGGCGGCGCGACATGGCCGCTCGGCGCGAGGCGCTGAACGGCGCGGATGCGGTGATCCTGTGCTTGCCCGACGACGCGGCCCGGGAAGCCGTCGCGATGATCGACAATCCGGCGGTGCGGGTGATCGACGCCTCGACGGCGTACCGGGTCGATCCGGCCTGGATCTATGGCTTCCCGGAGATGGCGCCGGGGCAGCGTGAGAAGATCGCCGCCTCGAAGCGGGTCTCGAACCCGGGCTGCTATCCGACCGGCTTCATCGGCCTGATGCGGCCGCTGGTCTCGGCCAGGATCGTGCCGTCGGACTGGCCGGTGACCGTCAATGCGGTGTCGGGCTACTCCGGTGGCGGCAAGGCGATGATCGCGGAGTTTGAGGCGGGGGCGGAGGCGTTCCGCGCCTATGGGCTGTCGCTGAAGCACAAGCATGTGCCGGAGATGACGAAGCACGCCGGGCTGGACCGGCCGGTGCTGTTCGCGCCGGCGGTGGGGGCCTACCGGCAGGGGATGCTGGTCGAGGTTCCGCTGCACCTGTCGGCGCTTCCGGGGTCGCCGTCGGTGGAGGTGGTGCACGGCGCGTTGGCCGAGGCCTACGCGGGCGCGCGGTTCGTGGAGGTGGCCGAGTTGGAGACGACCCAGGCCATGGCGGGGATCGATCCCGAGGGGCTGAACGGGACCAACCGAATGCGGCTGCATGTGTTCGGCGACCGGGGCGGGGAACAGGTGCGGCTGGTCGCCCTGCTCGACAACCTCGGCAAGGGCGCGTCGGGCGCGGCGGTTCAGAACCTGAACCTGATGCTGGGGCTGGAGGAGGGGGCGGGGCTGTCCTGATTGTGCTGTCGTCATCCTGCGGCGAGCGTAGCGAGACCGGAGGACCAAGCGGCGCGCGAGAGCGCGAAACTGTCGCGGACACCCTGCCTGAACAGGTCGCCTTCGGCGCCGCCGGGTCCCGGCCTTCGCCGGGATGACGACAAGAGGGATGGCGGGGCTTGAAACCCGCGCCTCACACCCGACGTATCTCCCGCCATGACCCAATCGCTCTCCCGCCGCGCCCTGCTGACCACCGCCGGAGCGCTCGCCGTGACGGGCTGCTCCTCCGGCCCCGCGGACGCCTCCGAGCGGCAGTATGCAAGCTCGCCCTTCCGCCGGCTCACCGACGCCCAGTGGCGGGCCCGCCTGCCGGGGCTAAGCTACGACGTGCTGCGGCGTGAGGCGACCGAGCGGCCGGGGACCAGTCCGCTCGACAACGAGCACCGGAGAGGGACCTTTGTCTGCCGCGGCTGCGATCTGCCGCTTTTCCGCTCGCAGTGGAAGTTCGACAGCGGCACCGGCTGGCCCAGCTTCTACGAAGTCATCGCCGCCAACATCGGGACGAAGACCGACTTCGGCATCGGCGTTCCGCGTACGGAATACCACTGCGCCCGCTGCCTGGGGCATCAGGGGCACCTGTTCATGGACGGGCCGCGGCCGACCGGAAAACGCTATTGCAACAATGGTGTGGCGCTGAAATTTCAGCCGTCCTGACGTCGAGCCTTCATCGCGGACTCCGCCGTCAGGCCGAACCAAATCGACGCGATGATCACCAGCAGGCCGTAGTCCCGCCCGGGCCAGAAGACCGGAACCGCGGCGGACGCAATGATCATCATCGGAAACAGAGCGGCCCAAGCCGCCGTTCCAGGCGCGTCGGGATGAATCATCGGCGGCCGCGGCGCGACCTTCATCATCCTCTGCAGGATCGGGTTCAGCAGAATGAAGCCGCTGGCGCAGATCACCACCAGCACCAGGTTTCGAACCGGCTCGCCAGCGCCGTAGACGCTGACAGTCAGGGTGAGGAGGACCAGGGCGAAACCGGTGGTGACGGCCAGCAGCAGGTTCGGCTCGAGACGGTTCAAGACTTCACTTTCACATACGACCCAGGCGCCGGCTCTATCGGACGAAGGGGGCCTTTTTTGGGATCGCGGGCCGCGATCCAACCGCCCGAGCGCTCATGCAGCCAGTCGGCCCAGTGCTCCCACCAGCTGCCGCGGTGCTCCTCGGCTCCGGCCTGCCACTCGGCGAGGGACTGGGGGAGTTGGTCGTTGGTCCAGTGCTGGTACTTCTTCGCCGCGGGCGGGTTTACGACCCCCGCGATATGGCCTGACCCGGCCAGTGTCAGTGTCACGTCGGCGTTGGTGAAGGCGCGGGCGGAGCGATAGACGGACCGCATCGGCGCGATGTGGTCCTCGCGGCTGGCCTGGAAGTAGAGGGGGATGGTCACTTTCGACAGGTCGACGGTGATCCCTCCAATCGTGAACTGGCCCTGCGACAGGCGGTTCCCGCCGTACATCGAGCGCAGATAATCCATGTGCAGCTTCTTCGGCATCCGCGTCTGGTCGGCGTTCCAGAACAGCAGGTCGAAGGCCGGCGGGTCCTTGCCCATCAGATAGTTGCTGACGAAGAACGACCAGATCAGGTCGTTGGCGCGCAGGGAGTTGAACGTCTCGGCCATGGCCGCGCCGGGCAGGACGCCGCCGGCCGCGTCCATCTGCTGCTCGATCTCGTTCAGCCAGTGGTCGTCGGTGAACAGCAGTAGATCGCCGGCCTCGGCGAAGTCGTGCTGGGCGGCGAAGAAGGTGGCCGCGCCGACCGCATCCACCTTCTTGTCCGCCATATGCGCCAGCGCGGCGCCCAGCAGGGTGCCGCCGATGCAGTAGCCGACCGTGTTCACCTTCGTCGCCTTGGCCTGCTCCAGAGTGCGGGCGATGCAGCGGTAGATGCCCTTTTCCAGATAGTCGTCGAAGCCGAAGCCGGCCTTGTCCACGTCCGGGTTGACCCACGAGCAGACGAAGACGGTGAACCCCTGCGCCGACAGCCACCGGATCATCGAATTCTCGGGCTGCAGGTCGAGGATGTAGAATTTGTTGATCCACGGCGGGAAGATCAGCAGGGGAATGGCGCGCTGTTTGTCCGTCGCCGCGTCGTACTGGATCAGCTCGAACAGCTCGTCGCGCCAGACGACCTGACCGGGTGCCGTGGCGACGTTCCGGCCCACTTCGAAGCGGCCGTAGTCGGCCTGACTGATCTTCAGCTTGCCGCCGCCGCGCTCCATGTCGGCGGCGAAGTTCTGCATCCCCTTCACCAGCGACTCGCCGTTGCTTTCCGCCAGCGCCTTCAGCGCGGCGGGGTTGGAGGCCAGAAAGTTGGAGGGCGAGAAGGCGTCGGTGAGCAGCTTGGTGAAGAACTCGGCCCGCCGCTTGGTCAGTGGATCGACGTCCTCGACGCTGGAGACCAGCCCGTTCATCCAGTCGGCGGTGGCCAGGTAGGACTGGCGCATGACGTCGAAGGCCGGGTTCTCGGACCAGGCCGGATCCTTGAAGCGCTTGTCCGTCGAAGGCGCGGCGGGCGGCTCCTCTCCGGCCGCTCGGCGCGCCGTCGAGGTCCACAGCTCCATGTAGCGGTTGAACAGGTCGGCTTGGGCGGCGAACAGCTTGTCCGGCCGCGCGGCGAGGCTGGCCATCACCGAATTCATCGCGGGTCCGACGTTGAAAGGGTCGGACGAAATGGCGACGGGCCGTTCGGCCTGAGCCAGCGCCGCCTCGGCCATGGCCGCCTGCGCCGTCATGGCGGCCTTGGCCAGGTTCATCGAAAGGGTTTCCAGCATCTGGCGCTGATCCGCGCCGGGCAGGGCGAAAGGCTCGGGATTGGCTGGTGCGGGGGGCGGCTCAGGGGCGGCCTGCGGCGCCGGTTCGGGTCGCGAGAAAGCGCCGGTTGTGGCCCCCGGAGTCGCAGCCGCAGCCGCAGCCGCAGCCGCCGATGCCGCCGCCTGGGCCTTCGCCGCCCGGGGGCGAGGCGGCTTAACCGACGTCGGCCGGCCCGCCTTGCGCGGCGCGCGCGGCGCTGCGTGCGCGGGGGCAGGCGAGGGGGGCGGACGCTTGGCCATGGGGAGGGCTCCGGGTTCGTCAGGATCGGACGCAAGGGACGCGCGCGCCCTTCCGCCTGCGGCGATCATGGCATATGACCGCCCCTGATATGAACGCGCCGATCCAGAAATTCGCCGCAGCGGCGCTGCTGGCCTGCCTGGCGGGGACGCTGTCCGCCTGCGCGGGCCGGTTCGACCCTGAAACGGACGCCAGTTCGCCGGTCGCGCCGCGGGTGCAGGCGCTGGTGGACGCGAATCGCGAGTACCCCCGCTGGGCCGACTTCCCCAGGATTCTGGAGCCTTTGCCGCAGCCGGTGGCCATCGCCGCCCGCGTCGACGCGCTGAGGGCCGGCAGCGGCGATCTCGCCGCCGCCGCCGCGCGGCTGGACTGGCAGACGACCGAGGACCCCGACGCCTTGGCCGCCGAGGTGCAAGCCCGTGTCGCGTCCACGCCCGTTGCGCCGGTCTCGGCCCAGTCGCAGGCCGAGATTGAGGAATTCGTCCGCCGGACGCGCGAGCGGGGCCGCGCGCCCCCGCCGATTGACCGCCGCTAATTCAGAATTGAACCGTCGCCGGGACGACAGAATCCCGGGACTATCGTCTCAGGAGATTTGTCCATGGCCGCACCGGCTCCCTATGCCTCCACCCTGGCCGCCGACGCCGCGCGGGTCACGGAACTGGCCGCCATCGCCAGCTACGCCCAGATCGGCCGCGGCGACGAGAAGCAGGCGGACCAACTGGCGGTCGACGCCATGCGAACGGCCCTGAACGCGCTCGACATCGACGGCAAGATCGTCATCGGCGAGGGCGAGCGCGACGAGGCGCCGATGCTCTATATCGGCGAGAAGGTCGGGACCGGCGAAGGCCCCGCGATCGACATCGCCCTGGACCCGCTGGAAGGCACCACCCTCACGGCCAAGGCGATGGCTAACGCCCTGTGCGTGCTGTCGATGTCTCCCGGCGGCGGCATGCTGCACGCGCCCGACACCTATATGGACAAGATCGCCATCGGCCCGGGCTTCGCGCCCGGCACGGTCGATCTCGACATGAAGCCGCAGGACAACGTCCGTTCGCTGGCCTCGGCCAAGGGCGTGCGCCCCGAGGACATCACCGTCTGCGTCATGGACCGGCCGCGCCACGCCGCGCTTATCGCCGCCCTGCGCGAGGTCGGCGCCCGGGTCCTGCTGATCACTGACGGCGACGTGGCGGGCGTGATCCACACGGCCGAGCCGGAAACGGGCATCGACCTGTACCTCGGGTCAGGCGGGGCGCCTGAGGGCGTGCTGGCGGCCTCGGCGCTGAAGTGCGTCGGCGGCCATTTCCAGGGCCGGCTGATCTTCCGCAACGACGACGAACGCGCCCGCGCCGAGAAGACCGGCGTGACCGACTTCGACCGCAAATACGATCTGCACGAACTGGTGTCCAAGGACGCCATCTTCGCCGCCACCGGCGTGACGAAGGGCGCGATGCTGGATGGGGTGAAGGTCGCGGGCGGCTTCGTCTCGACCCACACGCTGGTGATGGATTCCTCGACCCGGACGGTTCAGCGCATCCGCACGACGCGGCCTCTCTGATGGCCGACGGGAGCGGCACGCCGGCGTTTCTGGGCGTATCCCGCTCCCTGTCGGGACGCGCATGGCGGCAGCGGCCGGCCGAGGCGGCCGTCGTGCGCGGCCATATGCAGGCGCTGGGCCTCGAGGAGCCGCTGGCGCGCGCCTTGGCCTCGCGGGGCGTGCGGGCCGACGACGGCGCGGACTTCCTGCAGCCGACGCTGAAGGCCCTGTTCCCCGATCCGTCCAGCTTCATGGACATGGACGCCGCCGCCGAGGCCATCCTTGACGCGCTGCAGGCGAAGGCCTCCATCCACGTCTTCGCCGATTACGACGTCGACGGGGCCTCGAGCGCGGCCCTGCTGGTGCGCTGGTTCCGGGCCATGGACGCCGAGTTGCCGATCTATGTGCCGGACCGGCTGACGGAAGGCTACGGCCCCAGCGCCCGGGCGTTCGACACGCTCAAGGCGGCCGGCGCCGAGTTGGTGATCACCGTCGACTGCGGCGCCGCCGCCAACGAGGCGGTCGCCCATGCGGCCTCGATCGGCCTCAAGGTCGTGGTCATCGACCACCACATGATGCGCGAGCATCCGCCGGTCTGCGCCGCGGTCGTCAATCCGAACCGGCCGGGCTGCAACTCGGGGCAGGGCAACCTCGCGGCGGCGGGGGTGGTGTTCGTGCTCCTGGCGGCGCTGAACCGCGAGGCGCGCCGGCGTGGAGTTTTCGAGGGGCGCGAGCAGCCGGACATCCGCCAGTGGCTGGATCTCGCGGCCATGGGCGCGATCTGCGACGTCACCGGCCTGACCGGCTTCAACCGGGCCCTGACCAGCCTCGGCTTGCGAGTCATGTCCGAGTGGAGCAACCCGGGCCTAAGGGCCCTGCTGGCGGCGGCGGGCGCGGAACCGGGCCCGGCCAAGTCGAACCACGCCGGCTTCATCCTCGGCCCGCGCATCAACGCCGGCGGGCGCATCGGCAAGTCCGACCTCGGCGCGCGCCTGCTCTCGACGGACGACCCGGAGGAGGCGCGCGACCTGGCGCAGGAGCTGGACGCCCTGAACGTGGCGCGGCGCGAGGTCGAGCGGCAGGTCACCGAGCAGGCGACCCGGATGGTCGAGGCTTCAGGCGCGCACGCCGACGGCTCGGCGGTCGTCGTGGTCGAGGGCGACGATTGGCATCCCGGCGTGGTCGGCATCGTGGCGGGACGGCTGCGCGAGCGCTGGCGCAAGCCGGTGGTCGTGATCGGCGTCGATGCGATCAACGGGGTCGGCAAGGGCTCGGGCCGGTCCCAGCCGGGGATGAACCTCGGCCGCGCGGTCCAGGCGGCCTGGGAGGCGGGGGTGCTGATGGCCGGAGGCGGCCACACCATGGCGGCCGGCCTGACCGTCCGCGTCGCCGACATCCAGCGGCTGCGGGATTTCCTCAACGATCGCATGGCCGGGGAACAGGCCGCGGCCGAGGCGCTGGATCTTGTGGAGGTCGACGCCCTGATCGATCCCTCCGCCGCCACGCGGGACCTGTTCGAGCAGTTCGAACAGCTTGCGCCCTACGGACCGGCCAATCCCGAGCCGCTGTTCGCGCTCGAACGGGTATCGGTGCGGGACGCCGTGGCGATGACCGGCGGCCACGTCCGGTGCCGTTTGGTGGGCGCCGACGGAGCGTCGGTGAAGGCGATCGCCTGGCGCTGCGCGGACCTGCCGGCCGGGCAGTCGCTGCTGGCGGGGCAAGGGGGCCTGTCCATGGTCGGCCGTCTGAAGGCCGACGACTGGAATGGCCGTCGCGGCGTCCAGTTCGAGATCGAGGACGTGGCCGATCCGAGGATGGCGTGACGGCTGGCGCGTCGCCGCGCAAATGGGCGGCCAAGGGCTTGCACGCCCCGGAATCGGCGGCTATATCGCCCGCTCTCCGCGCAGCGGTCCCTTCGTCTATCGGTTAGGACGTCAGGTTTTCAACCTGAAAAGAGGGGTTCGACTCCCCTAGGGACTGCCAGCGCGGAGCCTCCCCTACATCTCGGCTGATGGCCCGCCATGAGCGCCGTTCGGCGCAGGGCGGTGCGAGGTCCAGATCGCGACAATAGGGCGACGGCGCCGGCCGTCTGGCGCCTGGAGCGCGCGTAACTTGCCGCTAGGTAAGGTTATTCAGACCGAATTCGGACCCCGCACTCCGAAACCATTGTTTTTCGCATTTCCGAGCTTCACCGAACCGTGTTAAATAAGCGCCGTCTGCAAGGCTCGCGGACGGGGGGAAGGCTGTGTCTGATTACGAGGGCGTTGATACCGTCGCCGCTGTGCGTGTCACAGGGCGCGTGAAGTGGTTCGATCCTGG
>NZ_DASWNO010000003.1:0-19577 GCF_036399195.1 Brevundimonas sp. | reverse complement strand
CGAACTGCCGCCCGAAGGTCGCCGTCCTGTCGACCGCAAGAAGATGCTGAGGATCAGCGGCGCGACCGGCAACAACCTGAAAAGCGTCACCGGCGAGATCCCCGCCGGCCTGTTCACCTGCGTCACCGGCGTGTCCGGCGGCGGCAAGTCGACCTTCACCATCGAGACCCTCTACAAGGCCGCCGCCCGCCGGCTGCACAACGCCTCGGACGCCCCGGCCCCCTTCGACCGCATCGAGGGGCTGGAGATGTTCGACAAGGTCATCGACATCGACCAGTCGCCCATCGGGCGCACCCCGCGCTCAAATCCCGCGACCTACACCGGCGCCTTCGGCCCGATCCGCGACTGGTACGCCGGCCTGCCGGAGTCCAAGGCCCGCGGCTACGGCCCCGGCCGCTTCAGCTTCAACGTCAAGGGCGGGCGCTGCGAGGCCTGTCAGGGCGACGGCCTGATCAAGATCGAGATGCATTTCCTCCCCGACGTCTACGTCACCTGCGACGTCTGCAAGGGCAAACGCTACAACCGCGAGACGCTGGAAATCGTCTTCAAGGGCAAGAGCATATCCGACGTTCTGGACATGACGGTCGAGGAAGCGGCGAGCTTCTTCAAGGCCGTACCCTCGATCCGCGACAAGATGTTGACCCTGAACCGCGTCGGCCTCGGCTACGTCAAGGTCGGTCAGTCGGCGACCACCCTTTCGGGCGGCGAAGCCCAGCGGGTCAAGCTGTCGAAGGAGCTGTCGAAACGCGCGACAGGCAAGACGCTCTACATCCTCGACGAACCGACCACGGGCCTGCATTTTGAGGACACGCGCAAGCTGCTCGAGGTGCTTCAGGAGCTGGTCGAGAACGGCAACACCATCGTCGTGATCGAGCATAACCTCGACGTGATCAAGGTGGCCGACTGGCTGCTGGACTTCGGGCCCGAAGGCGGCGACGGCGGCGGCGAGATCGTGGCCGTCGGTACACCGGAACAGGTCGCCGCCAATCCGAAGAGCTGGACCGGAAAATACCTCAAGGAGGTGCTGGACCGGCACGAAACGCGGCGCAAGGCCAGGATCGCGGCTTTGCGGACACCGGTTCTCTCGAGGCCGGAGAAGGCCGCCCCGGCCAGGAGACGCGGCAGGGCCTGACTGGCGTTCGGCAGCCAGGGCAGTCTAATCGACCCTGCCAATCCGGTAGTAGTCTCTGAAATCCCGAACGAAGTAGAGCTCTCCGGTCGGTGAGAAGATCGGGAAGGCCTCTCGGAGGGGCGAGTTGATCTCGTCAGCGAGCGGCCGTGGATCGCCCCAGGCCTCGCCCTGCCGATCCGCGCGCCAGAGGTCGGAGGTCAAACGGTCAGTGGCCGGATCGCGACTGACGATCTCAAGGATCAGTGTCTGGCCCGAGGGCGACATCACGCCCCCGCCGAGTTCCTTGCCCTCTGGGAGGCGACCTCTGAGACCCCGCAGCGCGTCGTCGGGTTCGGGAGCGCCATAAGCCTGCCCGTCCCAGCGGGCGCAGAGAAACTGCAGGTCTGAATAGTCGAGCGAGAAACTGCGGAAGCAGAGGGATCCGTCGGCGCGATGCTCCAGGGTGGAGACATAGCGGTCGCGCGGCGTCGCCGCTGACTGCCATTGCGGTTCTCCCCTGCCGCCGTCCCCCTGCACCCAGATCGCCGTCGCGTTTCGCGCCAAGGCGCCGCCCGGGGTGGGCCGATAGGAGATGAACGCCATCCGCCGTCCATCCGGCGAGAAGCTGGGATATAAATCCGAGGTCGGGCTTTCGACCTGCCGGGCTGGCGACCACTCACCGTCTTGCTGCCGGGTGACATAAAGGCGGTAGTTCTCGCCCTGCCCTATTCGGCGAAAGAAATGGAAGGCCTGCCCGTCGGGTGTGAAGCTCCCCTGAAACAGGCCGGGACCGGACACCACGTCCGGGGCGAACAGCTCGAGCGCGTCCTGCGCGCTCAACACCGCGGCCAAGACCAAGGCGGCGATCATCACGGGCTCCCTGTCGATCGGAGCACGATACAGCTCCCCGCCAGAGTGCAGCTACGCCCGTCGAAGCGGTTTACGGGCCCTTGGTAGCGCCCAGCGCGTTCGCAGCAGATATGGCGGTGCGGGTGGCCTACGTCACCTGGGGCCTGTTGCTGGCGGCGACGATGTCGCGATAGGCGGCGGCGAAGGGCGCGTACAGGATGCCGACCGTCAAAGCCGACACGATCGCCTCGACCAGCGCATTGGCGATCACCCAAGGGTTCGTCACGTCCAGCGCTTCGCGGACGGCCTCGGCGTCCTGGCCGCTGCCGAACGACCAGCTTTCAAGACCCGACATGACCGCCAACGGCATGCTGACGATCGACGACAGCAGTTGCACGAGCAAGACCATGACGATCGCCAGGACCGCCATGCCGAGCAGCGGCCAGAACCGGCCCTTCGTCAGGCGGAAGGAATCGAAGAACGCGATGCGCCGTTCGGCGACCGTGATGGGGACCGCCAGACTCAGCCGGACCGACAGCCAAATCAGCAGGCAGAGCGCTCCCAATATGCCGACCAGAGCGACGATGGCCGCCAATCCATCGCCCGCCCCGGCCTTGGCGACTCCCGTGAGAACGCCGACCGTGACGAACGCGACCGCGCCCACGAGTGTCATGATCAGGCCGAGCACGAACGTCACCGCCAGAACCCGCACCTCATCCATCCCCAGTCGCAGGTAGCCGAACCGGTCCTTCGACGGAGCCAGCGTCCCGCGGGCGACCGCCGCGCTGAGCACGGCGCCGACGACGAGGGCGACGGGCAGCAACCAGGCCACTCCCAGCATGATGCCGCTGAAACTGCCCATCAGGGCCATCACCTGCTGCATGGTCGGCTCGGCCACCGACTCCATCGCCTCGGCCTGCTCGGTCCATGCCTCGAGCCGGCCGACCACTCCGGTCAGGGAGAAGAGGGTCGCCAAGGTCAGCACCGCGTAAAGCAGCGTCCACGCCACGAGCGCCAGGGGGTTGCGACGAACAAGGCGGAAGCCTTCGAACGCCGCGTCGGTTGCCGAGAAGGTCATGGAGTCTCCTGTCGTTGGGCCCATCTTAGCCCAAGGGCGGCGCCGGGCGCTGGATGGCGTCCGAGGCAGATGATGCGCTTGCCGCGAGTTGGCGGCAGGCTGAGGCGAACGGCGCGATGGCGAGGGTCATGAGCACGCCGTACAGGAAGGCGCCGACCAGCCCGCCGAGCACGCTCCAGTACCAGTTGCGGGCGACCCAGGCGCTGACCGCCGCGAAGGGATTGAAGTCCGGTCCGGTCTGAGTCCAGTCGAATCCGGATGCGAGGCCAGAAGCCGCGAAGGCCGTCACACCGCCGATCAACAGGACTGTTTCGACCAGCAGGATCATCAGGAAGATCAGGACCAGCAGGCCGAACAGCCGCAGGGTCTGCCCCTGCGCCAGCCGCCAGCCTTGGCTGAAGGCGAAATCGCGGTAGAGCAAGGTCGCCGGAGGGATCAGCGACACCCGAGCAAGCCCGATACAGGCGGCGACCATGGCCGCTATCACCAGCAAACCGACAACGACCGCAAACAGAACCCTCCCGCCCGCTGTCCATACGGCGAAGCCGACGACCGCACAGATCACCACCAGCAGCAGCATCGCGGCGTACAGCCCCACCCCGATGGCCAGCCCGACAACGCCTATCCGAAGCTCATCCATACCGACCCGAAGCGAGAAGGCGCCGCTGTCTCCGGGGCGCAGGATGGTCCGGAAGATCGCGGCGTAAACGACGACCATGACAAGCATCAATCCGATGTTGAGCAGCATGGAAGCCGCCTGGAGTTGCATCATCTGCGCCATCAACTGGTCGGGCGGCCCAGCATAGGCTTCAGCTTCACCCGGCGCGGGCATCTGCGCGATCAACTCGCCCATTGCGGGGAACACGAGGGCGAAGGAACCGGCCGCGGGGGCGATCATCAGCAGGCCCCAGACGAACACCGCCAGCGGCCGTCGGCGTATCAGGCTGAACCCGTCGCCTATCGCCGTTCCGATCGAGAATCGCGCCATTTCAGTCCCCCGTCCCCGGAGCACGCTAGCCGGTCCGGCGCGCGGCGGCTAGAAGCCCGGCATGACTGACAGCCCCAACCCTATCCACGTCGTCGGCGGCGGCCTCGCGGGCTCGGAAGCGGCCTGGCAGATCGCCCGGGCGGGCGTGCCCGTGGTGCTGCACGAGATGCGCGGTGTGCCCGGCGTCCGGACCGACGCCCACCACACCGACGGACTGGCGGAACTGGTCTGTTCCAACTCGTTCCGCTCGGACGACTGGGAATACAACGCCGTGGGCCTGCTGCACGCCGAGATGCGCGCCCTCGACTCGGTCATCATGGCCTGTGGTGATCTGAATCAGGTCCCGGCGGGCGGCGCCCTCGCGGTCGACCGGGAAGGCTTCTCCCAGGCGGTCACGGCCCGGCTGGAGGCGCATCCTCTCGTCACCATCGTGCGTGAGGAGATCGCGGGCCTGCCGCCCGAGGACTGGGACAACGTCATCGTCGCCACCGGCCCGCTGACCTCCCCCGCCCTTGCAGAAGCCATTCTGAAGACGACGGGCGAAAAGAGCCTGAGCTTCTTCGACGCCATCGCGCCTATCGTTCACGCCGACTCGATCGACTTCGACATCGCCTGGCGGCAGTCGCGATACGACAAGGAGGGACCGGGCGGCGACGCGGCGGCCTACGTCAACTGTCCCATGGACAAGGGTCAGTACGAAGCCTTCATCGACGCCCTGCTGGCGGGTCCGAAGGCCGAGTTCAAGGAGTGGGAGAACGTCCCCTACTTCGATGGCTGCCTGCCCATCGAGGTCATGGCCGAGCGCGGCCGCGAGACCCTGCGCCACGGCCCGATGAAACCGGTCGGCCTGACGAATCCGCGAGACCCGCAGGTCAAGGCCCATGCCATCGTCCAACTGCGTCAGGACAATGCGCTCGGGACGCTGTTCAACATGGTCGGCTTCCAGACCAAGCTGAAGCACGGGGCGCAGGCGGAGGTCTTCCGCATGATCCCGGGCCTGCAGGACGCGCAGTTCGCGCGGCTGGGCGGCCTGCACCGCAACACCTTCCTTAACTCGCCGAAGCTGCTGGACCGCCAGTTGCGGCTGAAGGCGATGCCGCGGCTGCGCTTCGCCGGGCAGGTCACGGGCGTCGAGGGGTATGTCGAGAGCGCCGCCATGGGTCTGCTCGCAGGTCGGCTGGCGGCGGCCGAACGGCTGGGGCGACCGCTGGAAGCCCCGCCGCAGGAGACAGCCGTGGGCGCGCTGGTCGAGCACATCACCGGCGGCCATCTAGAGGGTCCCGGCGGCATCTCGAAGTTCCAGCCGATGAACATCAACTACGGCCTGCTGCCGCCGCTCGAGGCGCCAAAGACCGACGCGGAAGGCCGACGCATCAACCCCAAGGATCGCGGCCGGGCGAAGAAGCGGCTGATGAGCATGCGGGCGATGGAAGCGCTGAAGGGCTGGCGCGACGACGCCTAACGGCGCAGCGCCTTGGCCGGCTCCGGACCCGGCCGGAGGTGGAGATAGGCCGGGTCGAAGTCGCCGATCTCCGCCAGGCGGCCCCAATCGCGGATCGTCAGCTTGCCCCCCTTCCACTCGACCGCGCCGGTTTCGCGCAGCAGCATCACCGTCCGGTTCGCGTGAACGGCCGTCATGCCGACGGCGTCGGCCAGCAGTTCCTGCGTCATCGGCAGGTCGCAGGCGTCGCCCTTGGCCAGACCCGCCGCCTTGGCGCGCGTGAAGATCTCGCAGAACAGGTTGGCGACGCACGCATGGGCCGGCAATCGGCTGTTTCTCAGCAGCCACTGCCGGAAGATGGCGGCTTGGACCAGCGTCTGACGCCAGAGCAACTTTCGCACCTGGGGCCGCTCGTCGATCAGCCGGTAGATGGGCTCGTGCGGGATCGCGCCGATCTCGCTATCGACGGCCGCCGCCAGTCCATTGTCCATGTAGTCGATGTACAGGGTCTCGAGACACGGCGCCTCCGTCGGCATGTAGAACGAGTGCACCTGCCGGATGCCGTCGGGGCTTAGAGAGTAGCGATAAAGCAATCCGCTGAGGACCAGCACCACCTCGCTGGGCCGCTCGCCCAGTGTGAGCACGTCGGTGTGACGAGGAACGGACCGGATTTCGCCCGGCAGGGCGCACAGGGCGGCGTAATCCTCCGACGGCAGGTCGCCGATGGTCGCCAGGTGCCTCGCGAGCATCTCTCCAAGCCGCACCATCCAGCTATCCTCCCGACAACCGGACGCGCGGCTCGCCGGTGATCCGGACGGCTTCGCTGAATGGCACCATCCGCAGCAACCGTCCGGCCTCGTCGACGACTTCGAGGCTACCGTGGAGGTTGAGCTCTCCTTCACGCACGCCTGAACTGAGCACGGAGCGGATGCCGTCAAGCGCCGCGGCGATCGCCGCGTCCGGCGACGGGAGCTCCTGCCCTTCCTCATCCTCGGTCAGCCCGAGGCCGTTGTGGATATGGAAGAAGTAACGGGGCATCCGCCGGGGTAATGCGGTGCTCCGGCTTAGGTTCAGTCCCGCGCCGGCCTTGCCCTAGATGCGACCCCGCGCCACGGCCCAGGTCAAGCGCAGGGATTTGACCGCCTCGGGCTCGCCCGGCCGGTCCAGCACCACATGAGCGACGGCGGGAAAGGCGGCGGAGGGCAGACGCCGGACGTCGGCCCGGGCGCCGCGGCGCGCCGCCCTCGCCTCCTCCGCGCGTCCGGTCTGGGTCAATCCCCAGGCTCGGCCCGCCTCGATGACGGCTTCATCATAGCCAGGTCCCGCCAGGATGCGGACCGCGGTCTGCAGGGGTCCGACGTAGAAGGCGTCGAGGTCGTGCGGTTCGCCGTGCACCCGGCCGATGTGCGCCTCGATCAGGGCGTCGAAGGGGGTGCGCTCGAGCCTGCGGCGGCTCACGGCGTCGGTGAGCGCCTCCAGCACCGGGTGACCCTTGCGAGCCGCCGCGGAAAACACGCCGTCCATCTGATCGCGCCACCAGACGTAGCGCATCTCCGCCAGCAGGGGCTGGGTGACGCGCGTCGGGATGGCGAGCAGCTCAGCCTCGAAGGCGTACAGGGCCAGCAGGTCCGCCCGCGCCGCCGGGTCCGTGACGAACCGGCTCGAGAGCCAGCGGTCTAGGTCGGCGGCGCGAACCTGCGCGTCGAGACTGTGGTCCGCCTCAGCCAAACAGGGTCTGGTACATCGCCATCGAGGTCAGCATCGGCAGCGACAGCAGCAGGTTGGTTCGGCTGGCCAGCATGGCGACCCGGGCAGCCTTGGCCTTCACGTCGTCCGCGGCCGGGACGATGCCCAGCGCCCGTTTCTGGTTCGGCCAGATGATGCCCCAGACGTTCAGGAACATGACGATGGCCAGCCAGACGCCGATGCCCATGAGGGTGAAGCCCTTCTGGTCCTCGGTCAGGCCCTGCGCCAGGCCGAAAGTCAGGACCTCTGCGGCGTAGGCATGGCCCCGCGTCAGCATCACACCGAGACCGGCGAGCACCGTCGCCAGCGCGGACCAGCGGAACCAGAACAGGGCCTCCGGGGCGATATGCTTGCCGATCGCCGGCTTCAGCTCTGCCGGGATCGACGGCATGACCCGGATCTGGACGAAGTTGAAATAGTACAGCAGGCCGATCCACAGGATGCCGGCGACGACGTGCACCCAACGCAGGACCGCCTGCCAGAAGGTCGCGTCATAGGCGCCCGACACCTGACCGAAGGCCAGGATCATGATCACCGCCAGCGCGGTGCTCAGCAGGATGGTGGTGCGAAAGTTCGACAGCAGTTTGCCCATGGCGGCCCCTCCCAGAGCTCGGATGAAGCGCGCAGGCCGAAGCCCGCCCGATTCGTTCAGAGCGTCACCATAGCGCGAGGTGGAGCCCCCAAAAACCGAAAGACCGAAGGGTCTTTCCTCGCCCTTAGGGCAGGCTCGCCATGCCGAGCTTGACCGCCTTGGGGTCGTCGCGCTCGCCGCGCTTGACGCCCCACAGCAGGATGATCGGCGCGCCGACGTAGATCGACGAATAGGTGCCGACGATGATGCCGAACATCAGGGCGATCGAGAAGCCGAACAGGGCCTCGCCCCCGAGGAAGGCCAGCGCCGCCAGCACCATGACCGCGGTCATGCCGGTGATGACGGTGCGGCTGAGGGTCTCGTTGATCGACAGGTCGATCACCTCGCGCAGCGGCATCTGCTTGTACTTGCGTAGGTTCTCGCGGAGGCGATCGAACACCACCACGGTGTCGTTCATCGAATAGCCGATGACGGTCAGGATGGCGGCGACCATGTTCAGGCTGAACTCCAGCCGCATGATCACGATCAGGCCGAACGTCAGGATCACGTCGTGGACCAGACCGGCGATGGCGCCGAAGCCGAACTGCGGCTCGAAGCGGAACCAGATGTAGGCGAACATCAGCAAGGTCGCGAGGCCGAGCGCCATGATGCCGGACCGGAACAGTTCGCCGGACACCTTCGACCCGACCACCTCTACGCCGGAGTAGGTGACGTCACCGACGGCCCCGGCGATCGCGGCCTCCACGCGGCGGACGACCTCGGACTGGTTGGCGTCTTCCGGGATCTGGAACCGCACCACGGCCGTCGAGCCGTCGGCGATCGAGGTGTCGCGACGGGCGATGCCCTGCACCTGGACGTCGCCGAGTCCCAGCTCGCTGACGGCGCCGCGCATGTCCTCAAGCGAGATGGTTTGACCCGCGGGCTTGGCCACCTCCATCGAGGCGCCGCCCCGGAAGTCGATGCCCATGTTCAGGCCGGGATAGAAGCAGCCGATGATCGAGGCCGCGCAGAGCACGACCGAGAACACGGCGGCCAGCCGGGCGTATTTGACAAACTTGAAGTTCGTCGTCGTCGGCAGCAGTTTGATGAGGGGCCATCCACGCATCACATCACTCCGCGATCGGCAGTTTCTTGGGCTTGGCGAGCTTCAGCCACCAGGCCAGTCCGATCTGGGCGACCAAGACGGCCGACAGCATCGAGGTGAAGACGCCGATGGTCAGCGTCCAGGCGAAGCCGCGCACCGGGCCCGCGCCGAAGACGAACATGATCAGCGCCGCGACGAGGGTGGTCAGGTTGGCGTCGATGATGGTGCCCATGGCCTTGTTGAAGCCGGCGTCCATGGAGGCGATGACGCTGCGCCCCGCCCTCGCCTCGTCGCGCATGCGTTCGTAGATCAGCACGTTGGCGTCCACGGCCACGGCGAAGGTCAGCACCAGACCGGCGATGCCGGGCAGGGTCAGCGAGGCCCCGATCATCGACATGGCGGCGACGATGAGCAGGCCGTTCAGCAACAGGCCGATCACCGAGATCCCGCCAAACAGGAAGCCATAGGCGGCCAGCATGAACACCACGATGATGATGAAGCCGACGATGGTGGACACCGCGCCGGCGGCGACCGCGTCGGCTCCCAGCTCGGCGGTGACGGTCCGGCGTTCCTCGACCTGCAGCGGCGCCGGCAGGGCGCCGCCGTTCAGCAGGTTCACCAGCTCCGAGGCCTGGGCGATGGTGAACTGCCCTTCGATGATGCCGTTGCCGCCGGTGATGGCGCTGCGGATCGTCGGGGCCGAGATCACGCGACCATCCAGCACGATGGCGAACGGCCGGCCGATGTTGGCGGCCGTGGCGTCGCCGAAGCGGCGGGCGCCCTGACCGTCGAAGCGGAAGCCGATGGCGGTCTGGTTGCTCTGGTCCGTGGTGACGAAGGCGCGGTTCAGGTTGTCGCCCGAGACCAGAATGCGGCGCTTCAGCAGCAGCGGAGACCCGGTTTCGTCAGGCACCAGTTCGGAATCAGGGGGGACGGCGCCGGCGACGGCTTCCGCGACGGAGGCTTCGACGTTGACCAGCTGGAAGGTCAGCTGGGCGGTCTGGCCGACCAGACGCTCGAGTTCGGTGGGATCGCTCTGACCGGGGGCCACGACCACGATCCGCTCGGCGCCCTGGCGGGTGATGGAGATTTCCTTGGTGCCGGACGGGTCGAGACGGCGGCGGACGACCTCGATCGACTGGGTCACGGCGTCCGCGCCCATCGAGTTGTACGCTTGTTGCGTGAAGCCGTAGCGAAGGCGGTTGTCGCCGACCCGTTGCACCTGACGGTCCGCGACGCCGGTAGGGCCGGGCGTGATGATCGCCTGCATGGCGAGGCGCGCGGCTTCCTGTTGAGCCGGGTCGCTGAGGGTGATTACGACGCCGTTGTCCTGCCGGGCGATGCTGGCGACGCCGATCCGGGCCTCCGACATCGTCAGGCGCGCGTCCTCGACGAGGTTGGCCATTCGCTTGGCCCGCATGGCCGGCAGATCGACTTCAAGCAGCAGATACGATCCGCCCTGCAGGTCGAGGCCGAGGTTCACGCCGCTGGACGGCAGCCAGCCCGGCAGCGCCTCGCGCTGGGCGGGCGTCAGGACGTTCGGAAACGCGAACAGCGCCCCGAACAGAACGGACAGGACGAGAAGGATGACCTTCCAGCGCGACAGATGGATCATGCGGGCGTTCCCGACCTCTCAGAACGGCGTCAGGACTTGGCGATGGTCTTGGTGTCGTTGGCGGCGATTGCGGTGCGGTCGCGGACCTGGGTGATCATCTGCTTGACCACGCGGACGTTCACGCCTTGGGCGATCTCGACCATGGCCTCGTCATTCTCGACGCGCGTGACCTTGCCGATCATGCCGCTGGACATCACCACGGTGTCGCCGCGCTTGAGGCCGGCGACCAGGGCCTGATGGGCCTTCATCTGCTTCTGCTGCGGACGGATCAGCATGAAGTAGAACAGGATGATGACGGGTACGAAGAAGATCAGGGTGCCGAACGGACCCGCCAAAAGTTCCTGCACGATAGTCTCCGTGAACGTACGGGTCCGCCGCCCCCGGCGACCCTTGAAAATGAGGCGCGGAAACTAGGGTGAGCCGCCGCACATTGCAACGCGACGCTTCGCCGGCGTCGCCGCCGTGCGCTATCGCGGCAACACGGTCAGCGGGTCGACGGCGTTGGGCTGGTCCCCGCGCATGCGCCAGGTCTCGAAATGCACCGAGGGACGGCCGTCACCCGCGGTGTTCCCGACCGTGCCGATCTGCTGCCCGGCCCTGATCTCGTCGCCGTCGCGCACCAGCGCCGAGCCGAGATGGCCGTAAACCGTGCGCCAGCCGTCGCGGTGGACGATCAGGACGGTGAGCCCCTGCCCCGCCAGGTCGTCGCCGACATAGCCGACGCGCCCGGCCGCCGAGGCGCGGACCTCGGCCCCCTGCGCCGCGCCGATGTTGACGCCGTTGTTGCGCTCTCCCATCCCCACGGGGCCGAAACGGCGCAGGATGTCGCCCCGCACCGGCCAGTCCAGCGCGACCGTCGAGGCCGCGGGCGCCGGCGCGACCGGGCCGGCTGTCGCCGCGGGCTCGCGCGGCGCGGGCGGCAGGGCGGCGTTCCCGGACGGCGGCGGCGGCGGCGGCGGAGGCGGCGCACCCGCCTCGGCCACCTGGACCCCCGCGGGCGACGGGCCCGTGGCGTAGGGATCGCCGCCGATGTCCACGGCGCTCGTCGGCAGGATCAGCCGCTGGCCCGGCGTGATCGCGGCGCGCGGCCCGAGGCTGTTCAGATCAATCAGGTTCTGGACCGGCGTCTGAAAACGACGCCCGATGCCGGAGATGGTGTCGCCCGGCTGGATCTCATAGCTGGCTCCGGCTGCGACAGTGACCGTTCCGGTGCTCGGCGGCGGCGGCGCGATGAAGCCTTCCGACGCCGGTCCGGCGGCGGGCGTGGAGGCCGCGTACGGCCGGGGTCCGGTGTTCAGCGGCGTCGACAGAGCGCCCCCCTCGATCGCCGCGACCGGCGCGGTGCGCGGCGGCGGCGCTTCGTCGGCGGGATTGGTCGCCCCGCGCACGCCCTCGCCCGTGGGGACCGGCCGGAAGGCAGGAGCTGACGCGGCGGGTGTCCGGGGGGGAGCGGGCGCGGCGTTTTCAGCGCGGGTGGAGTAGCGCGGCTCGGCCGGATAGCTGGCGCAGGCCGCCAGGGTGGTCACGGCGCCGAGCACCGCCAGAACCTTCATGCCGAACCGGATGATCATGCTGTCGGTAGCCCCTTGATCGTCATTACGAGAGTCGCGTCCCCGGGCCCAGACAACCCGCCAAACCGCGCCAAAGTTGGGCGCGAAGGTTAACGGGCCGCCGCCTACCCCTCCTTGGCCGTGCCTTCGACCAAGGGCACGAAGCGAACTTCGGTCAGGCTTTCGCGGTGGAAAGAGCCGTCGGGCTGGCCGACGTAGCGGTGCAGCATCTGCACCGAACTGCGGCCCACGGGGCAAACGAGAATGCCGCCGGGTTTCAGCTGATGCAGCAGTTCCGTCGGCTCCCCCGGTGCGGCGGCGGTGACCATGATTCGGTCGAACGGGGCCTGTTGGGGCCAGCCGAGGCCGCCGTCGCCATGCTGGGTGATGACGTTGTCGATCTTCAGCTCTTTCAGCCGCGCCTCGGCCTCGATCAGCAGGCTGCGATAGCGTTCGACTGAGTAGACATAGCGGGCCAGCCGGCTCAGCACCGCGGCCTGGTAGCCGCTGCCGGTGCCGATCTCCAGCACCCGATGGCGGGGCTGGACGTCCAGCGCCTGGGTCATCAGGCCGACGATATAGGGCTGGGAGATGGTCTGGGCGCAGTCGATCGGCAGGGCCTGATCCTCCCAGGCCTGATCGAGGAATTTCTCGTGCACGAACACGGCGCGGTCGATCGACTCCATCGCCGCCAGCACCTTGGGGTCCGTCACCCCCTGCTGCCGCAGCCCGAGGATCAGTCGGCCGGCGCGGTCGTTGTTCAGGTTCATGCCGCGGTCACCCGCTTCGGCGGCGCCCCCCCGAGCACGCCCTTCAAATCGTGGATGCTCGGCGCGTGCGTCAGATCGATGTGCAGCGGCGTGACGGAGATCTTCCCCTCGTCGACAGCGCGCAGGTCGGTCCCCTCGGCGTGGTCCTGCTTCGAACCGCGGAAGCTCATCCAGTAATAGTCGCGGCCGCGCAGGTCCGTGCGGCGGATGGCGTGCATCTCGCCGATGTCGCGGAACCCCTGCCGCGTCACCTCGACCTCCGTCACGGCCTCGGGCGGACGGGCCGGGAAGTTCAGGTTCATCACCACGCCGGGCTGCCACGGCTGGGCCAGCAAGCGGCTGATGATGGGCGGCGCAAAGGCCTCAGCCGTCTCCCAGTGCGCCGTCACCTCGTCGTGGAAGCGCTCCAGCGACTGGCTCAGGGCGATGGAGCGGATGCCGAACGCCATGCCCTGCAGCGCGCCGGCGACCGTTCCGGAATAGGAGCAGTCCTCGCCGACGTTGTGGCCCCGGTTGACGCCTGACAGCACCAGATCGGGCCGTTCGGGCATCAGGTCGTTGACGGCCAACACCACGCAGTCAGTCGGCGTGCCCGTCACGGCGAAGCGGCGATCGCCCATGCGGTTGACCCGCAGCGGCTCGGTCAAGGTGATCCCCCGGCCCTTGCCGGACTGTTCGGTCTGGGGCGCGACCACCCAGACTTCGTCGGAGAGCGCGCGGGCGATCCGCTCGAGGCATTCCAGCCCCTCGGCCTCGATGCCGTCGTCGTTGGTCAGAAGAATGCGCATGCCGCCCGCGCTCATGCAGCGCGCCGGTCCGCGACGCAACCGCCCATGTCCGTCTGCAGGGTCAGTTCGCCGGCCGGATGTCGTCGGCGAGGATGACGAAGGGTCCCCCGCAATCGTTGCGGATGTCGGAGCGCGCGTGCTCAATCCGGCCGTTCACGGCCTCGGTCCAGGCGACCGTCCGACCGGTGATTCGAACCTTCTGACCGCGCAGGTCTCCCATGGCCTGAGCCATCTCGTCGCGCGAGGCGGCGCCCGAGACGCACGGGCGCGAGAACGGCTGCAGCACCTGATCCTCGTCGCCATAGAGCTGGAATTCGCCGTTAGAGAAGCGCGCCCAGCCGGTGAAGGCGGTGTCGGATGCGGCGTAGCTGTACTTGTTCGACGACGGATTGGCCGAGGCGCAAGCGGTCAGGGCCAGTGCGGCGGCGGCGGCGAATATGATCTTCATCTGGCGACTCCCTTATCCCGCTCATCCCCGCGAAAGCGGGGACCCAGTTCTTTGGATGATCGGTGCCTTGGCCCGGGGGCGATCCTCGTTCATCCCATCCGCCAATGCATAACGAAAGCACTGGGTCCCCGCTTTCGCCGGGATGAGCGGATTTAGGTCAACCGACGTGCGTCATCCCGCCCATGTAGGGCTGCAGCACCGCCGGCACGGCGATCCGCCCGGCCTCGTCCTGATAGTTCTCCATGATCGCGACAAGGGTGCGACCGACGGCGAGCCCGCTGCCGTTCAAGGTGTGGACGAACTCGGTCTTCTTCTCGCCGTCGCGCTTGAAGCGGGCGTCCATCCGCCGAGCCTGGAAGTCGCCGCAGTTCGAGCAGGAGCTGATCTCGCGATAGGTCCCCTGCGAGGGCAGCCAGACCTCCAGATCAAAGGTCTTCCGCGCCGAGAAGCCCATGTCGCCCTTGCACAGCAGCATGCGGCGATAGGGCAGCCCCAGCTTCTCCAGCACCACCTCGGCGCAACGCACCATCCGCTCGTGCTCGGCTTCCGAGTCCTCCGACCGGGTGATCGAGACCAGCTCGACCTTATGGAACTGATGCTGACGGATCAGGCCCCGGGTGTCGCGCCCGGCGGAGCCCGCCTCGGCCCGGAAACAGGGCGTCAGGGCGGTGAGCCGCATGGGCTCGGCGAGATCTGCTTCCGGCAGGACCTGCTCGCGGACGAGGTTGGTGAGGGAGACTTCGGCGGTGGGGATGAGGAAGTGCTTGGCGATATCGGGACCATGGTGGGCTACTCGCACTCGCGCGAAAAAGGCTTTCATCGCCGGGACTTCATTCCCCGGTTCGTTGCCTTGCGTGATCGTTGCGGTGAGCGAGTTGTAGTCCTCAAGCAGCTTGTCGAAATCAAATGAGGTTGCGGCGAAAAGATCGTCCTTGAACTTCGGCAGCTGCCCCGTCCCGAACATCGCCTCGTCGCGGACCAGATATGGCGGATTGACCTCCAGATAGCCGTGCTCGGTTGTCTGCACGTCCAGCATGAATTGCCCGATCGCGCGTTCCAGGCGCGCCAGCCCGCCCTTCAGCACCGCGAACCGGGCCCCGCTCATCCGCGCCGCCGCCTCGAAGTCGAGCAGCCCCAGCGCCTCGCCGATGTCGGCGTGGTCCTTGGCCGGGCCGGACCGGCGCGGCTCGCCCCACGGCGTTCCGACCAGCACGTTGCCGCCCTCATCCTCGCCGTCCGGAACATCGTCCGCGGCCAGGTTCTTCTGCGCCGCGAGCAGATCGCGCAGCGCCTTGCCGGTTTCCCCCTCGACCGCCTCCTGCGCCGCGATCTCGCCCTTCAGGCTCTCGACCTCGGCCTTCAGCCGGTCGGCCTCGGCCATGTCCTTCTTCGCCATCGCCGCGCCGATCAGCTTGGAAGCCGCGTTGCGCTTCGCCAGCGCGTCCTGACCGGCGGTCTGGGCGGCGCGCAGCGTGCGGTCCAGCTCGAGGATGCGATCGACCAGCGCCTGCGCGTCCTCCACGCCACGCGACGACCAGCCGTCGACGAAGGCGGCGGGATTGTCACGGATGGCGCGGATGTCGTGCATGGTCGGTCTCGGCGGCAGGAAGCCGATGCTCTAGCCCCGGCGATGCATTCCGCCAAGCCGGGGCCCGGTCAGGCGGCCCGGTTGTGCCGCGCGAACACCCGCGTCGCGCCGGAGCGGAGAACCAGCACGGTGTCGAACGGCTCGCGCCGCCCGCCCGCCTCCATGCCCGGCGAGCCGAGCGGCATCCCCGGCACGGCGATCCCGACGGCCTCCGGGCGTTCGGCAAGCAGGCGCACGACGTCGGCCGCGGGCACATGACCTTCCACCGCATATCCGCCGATCACGCCCGTGTGGCATGACGCCAGCGCATCCGGGAGGCCCCGCGCCAGACGGACGGCGCGTACATCGGACGTCACACGTACCGTGGTGGTGAATCCCGCCTGCCGCATATGCGCGACCCAGCCGTCGCAGCAGGCGCAGGTCGGCGACTTGTACACCGTCAGCGTCCGGTCGGGGCGGCTCTGAGCCTGCGCGGCGCCGCTGAACACCACGCCCACGGCGGAGGCGAGAAGAAGACGGCGGCTGAGGTCGGTCATGGCGGGAACCTTGGGTCCAATGCAACACGAACCTAACGCATGAGTGTCGTAGCAGGCGAGCGTGGCGGTGAACGCTTCGCGCCCGGATCGACGACAGGCATCCAGCACCGGGTCGCCGCGCGACCATCCGTCCACGGCGCAGTCGCCGCAATTCCATCGCCCAAACGACACCCAAGCTTGGCCAAACCTGAGAAATCCCGACACGAACCAAACGTAGAGCCGCCCTGACAAACACGGGGGTCTCCATGTCGAATCGTTCCGGTCTTCGCCTCGCCTTGCTGGCGGGCGCCTCATTGGGGGCCTTCGCCTCACCCGCCCTGGCCCAGAGCCCGGCGCCCATAAGCTACATAGCCGCGCCCGAGACCACCGACCCCGAAGGCGATCCGCTGGCGCGTGTCGACGACGTCTTCGTCACCGCCACCAAGCGCGAGACCAATCTGCAGGACACCGCGATCGCCATCTCGGTCGTGGGTGCCCAGACCCTGGAAGATCGTCACGTTCAGTCGCTGCTCGACCTGTTCGACGGGGCGGTTCCAAGCCTGCGGGTCTCGACCTTCGAGTCCCGCCAGACCGCGCTCACCGTCGGCATTCGGGGCATCGTGCCCAACGACGCCAACCAGCCGGCGCGGGAACAGGGAGTCGGCGTCTATCTGGACGGCGTTTATCTGGGCCGCCAGCAGGGGCTGAACGCCACCATGCTGGACATCGAGCGGGTCGAGGTGCTGCGCGGGCCGCAAGGCACCCTGTTCGGCCGCAACACCGAAGGCGGCGCCGTGAGCCTCGTCACCCGACGCCCGACCGGTGAGTTCGGCCTGCGCACGCGCGCCGGTCTTTCAAACTACGGCGGCTACAACGCCGAGGCGCACCTGGACCTGCCGGAGTTCGCCGGCGTCAGCGTCAAGCTGGACGGCGCCTTCCAGCACCGCGACGAAACCACCCGCAACCCGATGGAGGGCCAGACCGGGTGGAATTACATCGACCGCCGCGGCCTGCGCGTATCGGCGCTGTGGCGGCCGACCGAGGCGTTCAACGCCCTGTACGCCTATGACAACGGCTACAGCGAGAGCACGCCGTTCCTCAGCCAGCTGGTGAACTACAACCCGCTGGGCCTGCCGGTCTCGACCGCCTTTCCGCGTCCCGTCGGGACCATCTCGCCCCTCCCGCCAGGCGTATTCGTCCATCCGGAACGCCAGGACGTGGCCGACATCGGCGTTCCGCAGCAGCCCAGCGTCGACAAGACCTTCGGCCACTCGCTGCACATGAACCTTGATGTCACGCCGGACCTCGAGCTGCGCTCCATCACCGCCTACCGCGAGGTTGAGGCCTATCAGTACGACAACGCCGGCGGCCCCAACCGGCCGCCCGTGTTCCAGCCCAACGCCCCGGCCGGGAACGCGGCCCGCAACTTCTCGCGCTACAGCCTTTCGGACATGCAGCAGTCCCAGTTCAGCCAGGAGTTCCAGCTGGTCGGCTCCGCTTTCGAAGACCGGTTCGAGTACGTCGTCGGCCTCTACTATTTCGAGGAAGAGGCCTGGGAAGAGGCCGCGACGCCCAGCACCTTGACCTATGTCGGCTCGAACGGAGACTACGTCGTCCGTGACCCGAAAACCGCCGGCATCACCCGAGGCTTCCGTTCGATCGACCGCGGCAGCCGCGCCGAGGCCATGAGCACCGGCCTCTATGTCCATACCGTCTGGACGCCGCCTGTGCTCAATGACGCCCTGCACCTGACACTGGGCGGCCGGCAGACGCGCGACGAGAAGAACGGCGTGCTCTACCGCGTCAGCAACACGCCGCGCGACTTCCGCTTCGAACTGACCGAGAGCCGATTCGACCCGGTCGTGACCCTGGCCTATGACGCCACCCCCGACATCAACCTCTACGCCACCTACGCCACGGGCTATCGCGCCGGCGGGGCCAACTCCCGCTCCCTGACCTACGCCCCGTTCGATTCCGAGGAAGTCGCCTCGTATGAGATCGGCATGAAGTCGACGCTGTTCGACCGGCTGCAGCTCAACGTCGCGGCCTATGCGATGGAGCGGACCAACAGCCAGATCGAGTTCACCCTGGTGGCCCCCGACCCCGTCACCGGCAACACCCGGAACACCGTGGAGACGGTCAACGCGCCCGGCGTGACCGACATCTCAGGGCTCGAACTCGACGCGGTGCTGGAGCTGACGGAGGAGCTGCGGTTCACCTTCGGCTACGCCTATACCGAGACCAGCGTGCCCGACGCACAGAACCCTTTCCCGGCCTCTCCCGCCTGCCCCGCCTGCGGCGCGATCCAGCCGGTGTTCATCATCTACACGCCGCCCCATGCAGCGACGGCCTCGCTCGACTGGGTCCGGCCCTTCAGCTGGGGCGAATTCCGGGCCCACATCGACGCCAACTATTCCGAGGGCACCCAGAGCTTCGAACAGTCGCCGGAAAAGACGGACGACTCCTTCATCGTCAACGCCCGCCTCGCCCTGGCGGAGGTGGTCGTCGGCGACGGCCGCGAACTGACCTTCTCGGTCTGGTCGCGCAACCTGCTGAACGAAGAGCACATCTATCGCCGCTCGACCGAGGGCCGTTCAGGCACCAACGCGATCGGCGACTACGCCAACTTCAACGAACCCCGCACCTACGGCCTCGAGATATCGGCTCGGTTCTAGAACCGCAGGGTCACGCCGGCGTCAGATCAGCCCAGCCATGGGCGAACTGGCGCTGGCGTACATCCGGCGGGGCATGCGTCCGGCCAGATAGGCCTCCCGGCCGGCGATGACCGCGTGCTTCATCGCCGAGGCCATCAGGATGGGATCCCTGGCTCCGGCGATAGCGGTGTTCATCAACACGGCGTCGCAGCCCAGCTCCATCGCGATCGTCGCGTCGGATGCGGTGCCCACGCCGGCGTCGACCAGCACAGGCACCTTCGCCTGCTCGACGATCAGCCGGATGTTGACGCGGTTCTGGATGCCGAGGCCCGAACCGATCGGGGCGGCGGCCGGCATGATGGCGGCCGCCCCCGCCTCTTCCAGCCGCCGGGCCATGACGACGTCGTCCGTGCAGTAGACCATGACCTGGAAGCCGTCCTTGATCAGCAGCTCCAGCGCCCGCAGCGTCTCGATCATGTCGGGATAGAGGTGCGCCGTGTCCGACAGCACCTCCAGCTTGACCAGGTCCCAGCCGCCAGCCTCGCGCGCCAGCCGCAGCGTCCGCACCGCGTCCTCGCCGGTGAAGCAACCGGCCGTGTTGGGCAGGAAGGTGAAGCGGTCGGGCTTGACGTGATCCACCAGCATCGGCTGCGACGGATCGCTGAGGTTCACCCTCCGCACCGCCACGGTCACGATCTCTGCTCCAGCGGCCTCTGCGGCCGCGGCGTTCTGGGCATAGTCCCTGTACTTGCCCGTGCCG
>NZ_DASWNO010000002.1:0-30893 GCF_036399195.1 Brevundimonas sp. | reverse complement strand
CTGTGCCGAACATCGCCCCCAGTGCCGCGGGGAAGTTCCCGGCTGGGACCAGGAGGGTGGCGGCGGCGAAGCTGATCGCGAAATAGACGCTGCCGATGGCGAGCGCCCGATGCTTTCCGATCTTCGTGGCGAGCACGGCCCAGATCGGCGCGCCGACCAGTCCGGCCACGAAATAGACCAGCAGCAGGATCGAGGTCTGCTCGCGCTCGAATCCGCGCGCCTGTTCGAAGAAGTAGAAGAACAAGACGCCGATCAGGCCGCGGGCAGCGCCGAGCATCAGATCGGAGATCAGCAGGCGGCGCAGCACGGGCTTGGCGATCAGCGACAGGGTCGCGCCCAGTCCGCCGTGCGGCGGCGGGGTGACGTTCCTCGGCTCGGGCGTGAAGAAGAAGGTGACCGCAAGGGCGATCGGCAGCAGGGCCACGATGAAGCCCCCCTGCATCCGAACGGCCTCGACATAGGTGTAGCCCATGGCCTGCGCCCCGACCGGGATCAGCAGCACGGCCAGCACGCCGATGATGTTGGCGACCTGCCAGAAACCGTAAATGCGAGACCGCTGGTCGTAGTCGGGCGACAGAACCGCTGCCCAGCTCATCTGGCTGAGCAGGCTGATGGAGTAGCCGAGGTACATGACCACCAGCCATACGGCGAGATGGGTCGCCGACGCGCCCTGGCCGACGAAGAACAGCATCGCCACAGACGCCATCAGGATGGGCGCGCCGATCGCCATCCAGACGCGGTAGCGGCCCCATTTCGTCGAGGTCCGGTCGATGACCATCCCGAGGAAGGGATCCACCACGATGTCGGCCAACCGCACGATCAGGAAGATCAGGCTGACGGCCGCCAGGGGCACCCCGACGTGACTGGCGTAGAACTCCGGCAGGGTGACATAGACCGGCAGTCCCAGCGCCGCATACGGCAGGCAGCTGGCGGCGAAGGCGGAGAGGGTGGCGTTCGAGCGCCGGCCGGGCGGGAGCGCGCTGGCGGGGGAGGCGGAGGCGTCGGTCATGGCCGGGTCCGAAGCGCGGCGGATGAGTCGCCGACAGCGTCACCATGCCGACTTTGGGCGGGCCCGGCGAGGGGAGACGCGCGCGACGACTGCGAGCAAACGCCTTGCCGTGGCCACACGGCTGGGGTCACCATCGCTGTGATGTTCAAGCGCGCCATCCTACCGATTCTGGCGGCCCTGCCGATGCTCTGCGCGGCCGGGGCGGTTCAGGCGCAGGGCCGGGGCGGCGAGGCGGAGGTCTGCTACGGAGATGAAGTCGAGTGGGCGGCCCCCGCGCTAGCCAACACGAGGTCGCACACCTCTCTGGACTGGGCGCCGTTCGGTCCGGCCGAGCGTGGCTGGGAGACCTATCTGCCGCTCATTCAGCAGGAACTTGGCACCGACTGCGCCCCGGAGTCGCCGCGCTTCGCCCGCGCTTTGGCCGAGTTCCAGTATGCCCGCGGCCTGCCGGCGACCGGCTGGTTCGACCCGGCGACCTTTCAGGTCTTCCGGGGTCTATGGCAGGAGCGGCGGCCCTTCATCATGGCGCGGGTGCGTCAGGAGCCCTGTCCCGACCCGCCGCCGCTGTATCAGCTGGGCTATCTCGTCGAGTCCGAAGAACATGCAGACCGGCTTACGCGACTGCTGCGCCGCGATGTGCTGGACGCCTACCGAAGGCTGGTCGCCGCCGCCCGCGCCGAGGCGCCCGAGGTGGCGCGCGATCCGGAGCTGCTCCAGATCTTCTCCGGCTTTCGCGACCCCGAGGCGGACGCCGCCCGCTGCGCAGCCTCGGGCAACTGCGACGGCCTGAGGCGCGCCGTCTGCTCGCCGCACCGCACCGGCACAGCGGTTGACCTGTATGTCGGACAGGCGCCGGGCATGGGCGTCGACAGCACGGCGCCGGCCAGTCGGCTGCACATGTCGAAGACGCCGACCTATCGCTGGCTGGTCAAGAACGCGGGCCGGTTCGGCTTCACCCCCTATGTCTATGAGCCCTGGCATTGGGAGTGGATCAGCCCGACCGGGGGCTACGCCGGCCCATGATCCGCAGGCTGACGGAGGGAGAGCGGGCGCTGGCGGCCGAAGCGTTCGGCGACGCCCTTGATCTGGGCCGGGTGCGGTTCCTGTCCTCGCCCTGGCCGTTCGACCGGGCCTTTGTCCCTGGCCGCTGGTTCGACCGGGACTGGATTGTCTGGCCGGGCGCTTCGTTGCCGACCGACATAGCCAGCGGGCCTCTCCGCTATCAGGCGGTCTTCGTGCATGAGCTGACCCACGTCTGGCAGGCGCAGCAGGGGATCGATCTTTTGTCGGGCAAGATCCGGGCGGGGGACCGCCCCTCGTCCTACGAATACCCCGTCGGCATGGACTGCGAGTGGGGCGCGCTGAACATCGAGCAGCAGGCGATGGTGGTGGAGCATCGATTTCGCCTCACGCGGGGCCAGCGGACGCCGGCCGACCGCGCCTTTTATGATCGGGTCTGCCCCATCGGTCGTTGACCCCGGAACGATAGGGTGAGCATCCGGTTTCCGGCTGTTCAGGCCCTTGCGCGGCCGAGACCGGCTCCTACATTGAGAACCGACACTGTTGCGGAACAGCGTCGGTCACTCATGGAGCCCGCTCATGCCTAAGATCCTTGTCCTGTATCATTCCACCTACGGCCACATCGAAGCGATGGCCGAGGCCGTCGCGGAGGGCGCACGATCCGTCGAGGGCGCGGTGGTCGACATCAGGCGCGTGCCCGAGCTGGTTCCCGAGGAACTGGCCCGCGCCAGCGGCTACAAGCTGGATCAGGCGGCGCCGATCGCCAAGCCGGACGAGCTGGCCGACTATGACGCCGTCATCGTCGGCGCCGGCACGCGCTATGGGACGGCCTCGTCCCAGATGCGAAACTTCCTCGACCAGACCGGAGCGATCTGGATGAAGGGCGCGCTGGTCGGCAAGGTCGGTTCGGCCTTCACCTCGACCGCGACCCAGCACGGCGGGCAGGAGACCACGCTGATCGGTCTGATCCAGACCCTGCTGCACCACGGCATGCTGGTCGCGGGTCTCCCCTACGCGTGGGCCGGACAGCAGCGCATGGACGAGATCACCGGCGGCTCGCCCTACGGCGCCACGACCATCACCGGGGGCGACGGCTCGCGCATGCCCAGCGAGAACGAGCTCGAGGGCGCGCGCTTCCAGGGCCGCTATGTCGCGGAGACGGCGAAGAAGCTGGTCGGCTGATGCGCCAGCCGGCGGTCTTCTTCGGCCACGGCTCGCCGATGAACGCCCTCGGCGGGCCGTTCGCCGACGCCTGGCGCGCGGTCGGCGCAGCGATCGGGAAGCCGAAGGGCGTGGTCATGGTCTCGGCCCATTGGGAAACCGACGGGCTGGGCGTGACGGCGCAGGCGCAGCCGGAAACGATCCATGATTTCGGCGGATTCACCGAAGAACTGCACGCGATGCAGTATCCGGCGCCCGGCTCGCCGGAGTTGGCGCTGCGCGTGGCGGAGCTGACCGGGGCGAGGCCCACGACGCAGTGGGGCCTCGACCACGGGACATGGTCGGTGCTCGCCCACGTTTGGCCGGAGGCCGATGTGCCCGTGGTGCAGCTGTCGCTGGACCGCGGGCTCGACGCGCAAGGACACTTCGATGTGGCAAGCATGCTGGCCCCGTTGCGGGACGAGGGCGTCGTCATCGCCGGCTCGGGTGACTTCGTCCACAATCTGGGGGCCTGGAAACGGACCGGCGGCGACGCCTATCCATGGGCGACCGGTTTCAACGAGGCGGTGAAGGCGGCGCTGGTCCGGGGGGACCATCAGGCGCTGATCGACTGGGTCGGCCTCGCCGAGGACGCGCAGATGAGCGTACCCACCGACGAGCACTTCCTGCCGCTGCTCTACGTCGCCGCCCAGCGGCAGCCTGACGACGCCGTCAGCTTCTTCAACGACGTCATAGAGGGCGGGTCGATCTCGATGACCGGTGTCCGGATCGGCTGAGCTAGCGCCGCTTCCCCATCGCCGCGTCGAGGCTCCACGGACCCGGGCCCGCTGCCACGAAATACAGGAAGACAAAGCAGTACAGGGCGATGGTCTCGCCGCCGTTCACAAGGGGAATGGGCCCCTGCATTCCGTGCACCATCCAGTAGCCGACGGCGCAGAAGCCTGCTGCGACGAAGGCCGCCGGACGGGTGAACAGGCCGAGCACCAGGAGCAGGCCGAGCACCAGTTCAAACGGGCCCGACAGTCCTGCGAGAGTGAAGTCCACCGGCGGCAGCCCCTCCATGGCGGGGAATCCGAGAACCTTGGCCGTGCCGTGGCTTATAAACAGCAAGCCGGCGACGATGCGAAGCAGGCTGAGCAGCTGTGGTTGATAAGCCGAAATACGGTCGAACATGGCGTGCTCCCTTGTAGATGGAACAGTCTGCCGCCGAGTCGCGCCGCCCTCAAAGGTCAAGCTTCAGGCCACGGCCTTGTCGGTCTCGGCCATCTGCTGGATCGCGACGTAGTCGGTCTTGCCGGTGCCGAGGACCGGCACCTCGCTGACCCGCATGATCTTCTTGGGCACGGCCAGTTCGGGGGCGCCGTGGCTTCGCGCCCATTCCGCCAGCTGGGCGACATCGGCGTCCTTGCGGTCGGTGATCAGGACCAGTTTCTCGCCCTTGCGGCTGTCGGGGATCGAGACGACCGCGTGGCGACCGTCGGGCCAGACGGCGCTGGCCAATCCCTCTACGGCCGTCAGGGACACCATTTCCCCGCCGATCTTGGCGAACCGTTTCACCCGTCCAAGGATGGAAATGTAGCCCTCCGGATCGAGATCGACGATGTCTCCGGTGTCGTGCCAACCGCCGGCCAGCGGCTCGATGGACTCCGGATCGTCAGCCGACAGATAGCCCCGCATGACGTTGGGCCCGCGCAGGAACAGGCGGCCCCCCTCGGTGATGCCTTCGACCGGCTCCAGCCGCCACTCCAGCCCTGGCAGGATTTGACCGACGGTGCCGGGGCGGTTGCGGTCGGGGTGGTTCACCGCGACCACCGGAGCCGCCTCGGTTGCGCCGTAGCCTTCCAGCAGCTTCAGGCCGTGGAACCGGGTGTTGAACAGGTGGTGCGTCTCGTCGCGGACCTTCTCGGCCCCGGCGACGACGAACTTCAGGGTCGCGAAGTCATCCGGCCCGGCCACGCGGGCGTACTGGTTCAGGAAGGTGTCGGTCGCGAACAGGACCGAGGCTTTCACCTGCGGCATCAGTTCCACGATCTGCTTGGCGTGCAGCGGGGAGGGGTATTGGAACGCCTTCAGCCCCTGCAGCAGCGGCAGCAGCACGCCGCCGGTCAGGCCGAAGCAGTGGAAGGTCGGCAGCGGGTTGAACATCACCCACTCTGGCTTCAGCTCGATGTGCTGCGCGATCTGCCGGCAGTTGGCGACCAGGTTCCACTGGCTCAGCACCACGCCCTTGGGCGCGCCGAAGCTGCCGGAGGTGAACAGCACCACGCCGGGCGATGAGGGCTCGGTCTTCACCCGGAAGCGCTTCGGCATCAGCCCTGCCATGAGGCCGTACAGCTTGTCGGGCAGGCCGATGGTCTCGCGCACGTCGTCCAGCCAGACGATTTCCGCCACCGACACCAGATCGGCGACCAGTCCATCCAGCTTGGCCTGGGTGATGAAGCGTTTGGCGGTCAGGACCTTCTTCACGCCGGCGGCCTTGATCGCCGCCTTGATGTTGGCTTCGCCCGAGGTGAAATTCAGCATCACCGGAATCCGGCCATGCGCGTGCAGGCCGTAGTAGGTGACGACGACGCCCATGCTGGACGGCAGCAGGATGCCGACGCGCTCCGACAACTCCGTCATCGCCGCGATCTTGCGCCCCAGCACGAAGGCGGCGCGGATCAGGCCGGTGTAGGTGAGGGGCTTGCGATCCTGGTCTTCCAGGATTTCCTTGTCGCCGTAGGTCTCGCGCGCCGCGATCAGGGCGTCGAAGATGGTCGTTTCGACAGCCTTCGGGTCGAGGGGTACGCGCAAGGACAGCCTCCGTGGGCGGTTAGACCCGCCGCTTGTCTCGAACGCGCAAACTAGGCGCGCGTCGCCGCCTTGAAAAGATGTGTTACCTCGCGTGAACCGCGGCGGCCGTCAGCCTCGCCTTGCCTTCGCCACCCGGAAGGACGACATAGCGGGTTCCTGAACGGCTGGAGCCCGCGGCGCCTTGGTCACGCTGATCGACACCCTGACGAAGACGCCGGCCGAACTGCGTCACCCGGAGAAGCAGAACCGGCCCGAGACGGCCGTTCTGAAGAAGCCGGACTGGCTGCGCGTCAAGGCTCCCGGCTCAGGCCAGTACAACGCCACCAAGGCCATCGTGAAGGAGAAGGGTCTCCACACGGTCTGCGAGGAAGCGGCCTGCCCGAACATCGGCGAGTGCTGGAGCCAGAAGCACGCCACCCTGATGATCATGGGCGACACCTGCACGCGGGCCTGCGCCTTCTGCAACGTCAAGACGGGCCTGCCGGACCCGCTCGATCCTGAAGAGCCGGTCAAGGTGGGCTTGGCGGTCTCGCAACTGGGCCTGAATCACGTCGTGATCACTTCAGTCGATCGGGATGACGTAGCCGACGGCGGAGCCGCGCATTTCGCAGAGGTCGTGCGCCAGATTCGGCTGCAGGCGCCGGCCACGACCATCGAAATCCTGACGCCTGACTTCCTGCGCAAGGACGGCGCGGCGGCGGTGATGATCGACGCCCGCCCCGATGTGTTCAACCACAACCTCGAAACAGTGCCGCGGCTGTATCTGAAGATCCGGCCGGGCGCGCGTTACTTCCACTCGCTGCGCCTCCTGCAGATGGTCAAGGAGCGCGACCCGAACCAGTTCACAAAGTCGGGCATCATGGTTGGGCTGGGCGAGACCCGCGAAGAGGTCATGCAGGTGATGGACGACATGCGCTCGGCCGGCGTCGACTTCATCACCATCGGCCAGTACTTGCAGCCGACCCGTAAGCACGCGGCCATCGAACGCTTCGTCACGCCGGAAGAGTTCAAGGCCTATGAGGCCATCGCCCGGGCCAAGGGCTTTCTGATGGTGTCGTCCTCTCCGCTGACCCGCAGTTCGCACCACGCCGGCGACGACTTCGCCCGGCTGAAGGCGGCGCGCCTGGCCCAGACCGGCCGCTGAGCCGCCCTTGGCCGTCCACCGCGTCACGAAGATTCTCCCCTACCGGCCCGAGGAACTGGCGGCGTTGGTGGCGGATGTCGACGCCTATCCCGAGTTCGTGCCGTGGGTGACCGCCATGCGGACCTGGAGCCCTCGCGAGGAGGCGCCGGGTGTATCACTGGTCGACGCGGAGGCCGCGGTCGGTTTCTCCTTCCTGAAGGAGCGGTTCTCGACCTGGGTGCGGCATGACCGCAATCGCAACGTCGTCGAGGTAGGGCTGCTTCGAGGGCCGTTCAAACACCTCAAGAACCGCTGGGAGTTCTTCCCGGACCCGCGCGGCGCTCGGGTCGAGTTCATGATCGACTTCGCCTTCAAGTCCCGCCTGCTGGACGCCATGCTGCATGCGAATTTCGATCGCGCCGTCGGCTCGCTGATGCGCTGTTTCGAAGCGCGGGCCGCGCATCTGTACGGCCCGAAGGCGTGAGCTTCGACTTCGACGCGACGGTGGTGGGCGCCGGCGCGGTGGGGCTGGCCTGCGGGCGCGCGCTTGCGAAGCGCGGACTGTCGGTGCTGGTGCTCGAGCGGAACGGGCATATCGGCGAGGGCGTGTCGTCCCGGAACTCCGAGGTCATCCACGGCGGGCTCTACTATCCGGCCGGCAGCCTGAAGGCGCGGTTCTGCGTGCAGGGACGCCGGGCGCTCTACGCCTTCCTCGACAGTCACAAGATCGACTACCGCAGATGCGGCAAGCTGGTCGTCGCGACCGAGGAGGCGGAGGTTCCGCTGATAGAGGCGATTTTCGAGCGCGCCGCGGCCAACGAGGTCGAGCGGCTGGAGCACCTGACCGGGGCGCAGGCGAGGGGGCTTGAGCCGGGGTTGAGCGCCTGCGCCGCCGTCCTGTCCCCGGAGAGCGGGCTCTTCGCCAGCCACGACTACATGCTGGCCCTGCAAGGCGAGATCGAGGACGCCGGCGGCTCTGTCGTCGTCAGTACGCCTTTCGAGCGGGCGGAGCCGCTGCCAGGGGGCGGCTTCAGCATCACCGCGGGCGGAGAGGCGGGCGCGACGCTGACGACGCGCCTGCTGGTTACGGCGCCGGGGCTTGGAGCCCAGGCCGTCGCGGCGCGGATCGACGGTTACCCGGCGGCCGCTATTCCAACGGGGCATCTCGGCAAAGGAGTCTATTTCCGCCTGACCGGCAAGGCGCCGTTCGAGCGGCTGATCTACCCGCCGCCCATTCCCGGCGCGCTGGGCACCCACTATCGCAAGGATCTGGGCGGGCAGGCGGTGTTCGGCCCAAACCTGACCTATGTTGAAACGGAGGACTATTCGGTCGATCCGGCCAAGGCGGCGGAGTTCGAACGCTACGTCCGGCGTTTCTGGCCCGGCTTGCCGGACGGAGCCCTGACGCCCGACTACGCCGGCATCCGGCCCAAGCTGCACGGACCGGGCGAGCCGCAGCCGGACTTCCAACTTTCAGGCCGCGACGTTCATGGTCTGGACGGTCTGGTCGCCTTGTTCGGGATCGAAAGCCCCGGTCTGACCAGTTCGCTGGCGATCGGCGAGGCGGTGGCGGACATGCTCGGCGAATGAGCGAGATCACCATCCGCGTCGCCGTCGCCGCGGACATCCCGGCACTGCACAGCTTGATCGAGAGCGCCTATCGCGGCGAGGCGTCTCGGACGGGTTGGACCACCGAGGCCGATCTGCTGGGTGGTCAGCGCACGGACCCCGACGATCTCGCGGACATTCTGGCCAACCCGGAACAGGCGATGCTCACCGCATGGCGGGACGAGTCGTTGATCGGCTGCGTTCTGATCGCCGACCGGGGCGGCGGAACCGGCTATTTCGGGATGTTGTCGGTCAGCCCAACGCTGCAGGGCGGCGGGCTGGGCAGACGGCTGGTGGACGCGGCGCACGCGGCGCTGGCCGAGCGGTTCGGCGCGCGTCGGGTGCGCATCTCCGTCTTCCCCCAGCGGGGCAGCCTGATCGCCTGGTACGAGCGCCTGGGCTACCGCAAGACAGGAGAGACCCTGCCGTTCGACTACGGCAACCCGCGGCTGGGGCTGCCCCTGCGGGACGATCTGCACTTCGTCGTCATGGAGCATGCTCTGGCTTGACCGTTTCCGCGCCAGGCTTCACCTCGCCAGACATGGAACTGCTCACGCCGCGCCTGAAGCTGCGCTCCGCTCGGGCTGATGATCTCGAGGCGATGCACGCGGTTCTGTCGGACCCCCGCGCCACCCGCTGGTGGTCCACGCCGCCGCACGAGACGCTGGAGCAGACGGCCCGGTGGCTCGACGGCATGATCGCGAGTGGAACCGACCAGCCCGACTTCGTCGTCGAGCTTGATGGACGGGTGGTCGGCAAGGCCGGGTTCTTCGAGTTGCCCGAGGTGGGCTACATCCTGCACCCTGACGTGTGGGGTCAGGGTCTCGCGACCGAGGCCGTCGCGGCGGCTGTCGACCACGTCTTCTCCACCCGGCGCGTCGATGTCCTGACCGCCGACGTCGATCCGGAAAACGCCGCATCGATTCGCCTGCTCGAGCGACTTGGGTTCGTCAGGACCGGCGCCGCACGGCAGACGTGGAACGTGGGCGGGGTCTGGAAAGACAGCCTGTACTACGGCCTGACGCGGGCGCAGCGGGCGGCGGTGTTGAAGGCGCACGCTCCCGCTTGAACTCCCGGCCGGGTTCAGGCATAAGCCCGCGCTCGCTGGCGGCTCTTCCGAGGGCCGCCGCTGTTGTTTTCGCGCCTCTCTGGCGCCCGACCAAGAAGATTGAGACGGACATGGCCGTTCCGAAGCGCAAAGTATCGCCCTCGCGTCGCAACATGCGCCGCTCGCACGACTCGCTGGGCGTCAACGCCTACACCGAGGACAAGGACACGGGCGAGCTGCGCCGCTCGCACCACATCGACCTGAAGACCGGCACCTATCGCGGCCGCCAGGTCCTGACCCCCAAGGAAGACTAGGCCGCTCCACGGAGAAACGGTCTGTGAAGTTTGACGGCGCGCGGTTCTCCGCGCGCCGTTTTCATGCCTAGGTGGCTCCGAACCCGAGGAGCCGACCGATGATCCGACCCCTGTGCCTGACGTCCGCCGTGCTGGCCCTCGCCGCCTGCGGCGCGCCCGACCCGGAACCCAAGGCGCCGGAGCCGCCGGCAGCCGCTGTGGCTCCCGCCGCGGTTTCAGACGGGCTGACGGCGGAGGGTTGGGGGCCGCTTCGGATCGGCATGAGCCGGGCGGAGATTGAAACGGCTCTTGGCGCTGACGCCAATCCGGAAGCGGTCGGGGGGGGCGATCCCGAATCCTGCGACATGTTCCGTCCCGCGCGTGCCCCCGCTGGCCTTATGGTCATGGTCGAGCGCGGCGTCCTGACCAGCATCTGGCTGGATCGCGGCGCGACGCTCACGACCGATCGCGGCTTCGGCGTCGGCGACGAAGCCGCGGCGGTCAAGGCCGCATACGGCGCGTCGGCGCAAGTCAGCCCGCATAAATACAGCCCGGCCCCAGCGGAGTACGTCACCGTCTGGAGCGAGGCCGGCGGGCCCGGCTATGTTCAGGACGCCACCGCCCGGGGGATCAGCTATCACGTGGGAACCGACGGCCGGATCGAACATGTCGCCGCCGGCGGACCCAGCATCCAGTACGTCGAGGGCTGCGCCTGATCGATGGGCGGGCGAGTGGCGATTCTCCGAGGGCTGCGTTAAACCCCGCCCAAATCCCTGACAGCAGAGTGCTCCCATGACCGACATCGCCGACATCGTCGCCCGCCAGATCCTCGACAGCCGGGGCAATCCGACGGTTGAGGTGGACGTGATCCTTGACGACGGCAGCTTCGGCCGCGCGGCTGTGCCGTCAGGCGCCTCGACGGGCGCGCACGAGGCGGTGGAGCTCCGCGACGGCGACAAGGACGCTTGGGGCGGCAAGGGCGTCCAGAAGGCGGTCGACGCCGTCAACGGCGAGATCTTCGACGCCCTGTCGGGCATGGACGCCGAGGACCAGCGCCGCATCGACGAGGCCCTGATCGCTCTGGACGGCACCCCGAACAAGGCCCGGCTGGGCGCCAACGCCATCCTCGGCGTCAGCCTCGCCTGCGCCAAGGCCAGCGCCATCTCCTCGGCCCTGCCGCTGCACCGCTACCTCGGCGGCGTTTCGGCGCGCATTCTGCCGACGCCGATGATGAACATCATCAACGGCGGCGCCCACGCCGACAATCCGATCGACATCCAGGAGTTCATGATCCTGCCGACCGGTGCGGACAGCTTCTCGGAAGCCCTGCGGATGGGGGCGGAGATCTTCCACGCCCTGCGGAAACAGCTGAAGGACGCGGGCCACAACACCAATGTCGGCGACGAGGGCGGCTTCGCCCCGAACCTCGCCTCGGCCGAGGAGGCGCTGAGCTTCATCACCCGCGCCGGGCAGGCCGCGGGCTACCTCGCGGGCGAGGACTTCCACCTCGGACTGGACGTCGCGGCCACGGAATTCTTCAAGGACGGCAAATACGTCATGGCGGGGGAGGGCAAGACGCTGGAGGCCGACGCCATGGTCGCCTACCTTGCCGACCTGTGCGAACGCTTCCCGATCGTCTCGATCGAGGATGGCTGCGCCGAGGACGATTTCGACGGCTGGAAGCTGCTGACCGATCGGCTGGGCGACCGGGTCCAGATCGTCGGCGACGACCTGTTCGTCACCAACCCGGCCCGCCTTGCGGCTGGGATCGGCGAAGGCCTGGCCAACTCAATTCTGGTAAAAGTCAATCAGATCGGGACCTTGTCAGAGACTTTGGACGCCGTGGATATGGCGCATCGCGCCGGCTACACCGCCGTGATGAGCCATCGATCGGGCGAGACGGAGGACTCGACCATCGCCGACCTGGCCGTCGCCACCAACTGCGGGCAGATCAAGACCGGCTCGCTGGCGCGCTCGGACCGGACCGCCAAATACAACCAGCTGCTCCGCATCGAGGAGATGCTGGGCGATCAGGGCGCCTATTTCGGCGACGGCATGCTGCTGAACCGGTAGGCGCCCGCCGACCGGGCCTTTGGGGCTGTTGAACCATGCTTGGTTCGTCACAAAGCGCACGAAGGACCCACGAAGGACACGAAGGTTCCGAGAAGCGGACATGCCTGCGGGCCTTGAATCTTGGAGGCGGCGTACGCCGCAAGCCCATGATCACGGCGCCGCGCACGACTTGGAAGGGTGTCGCCTCTTTGTGTTCTTCGTGGGTCCTTCGTGTCCTTCCACCTCCACACCGGAGCCGGAAGATGTATGCTCAAGCTACGGTTCGTTAGGCATTTTCGGTCAGACTCTGTTGATCGTGAGTCTGCGCTCAGAAGGAGCGTCCGCCAGTGCCCGAACGGATGAAGCCCTACCTCCCCTCCGTCATCCTCCTGTCGTTGATCGTCTACCTTGGCGTTCAGGCCCTGACGGGCCAGCGCGGCCTGCTGAGCGGTCATGAGCGGGACGCCTTGCTGCTGCGGCGCGAGGCTCAGCTGGCCAGCATCCTGGAGCAGCGCCGCGACCTCGAGGTCCGGGTTCGCTACCTCCGCACCGACAGCCTGTCGCGCGATCTGCTGGAAGAGCGGGCGCGAGCCGTCCTCGGCTTTTCAGACCCCCGCGACTATGTGATCCGGCTGTCCGCTCCGGCTGTCCGCGGCGAGGCGACGCCACGCGTCTGATCGCCGCTTGGGCGCCTGCGTGAACTTTGGTTACAGCGTCACAGGCGTGCTTTGCCTTTGGGGAACGAAGGCTGCTAAAGCCCCTTTCCGTAACGAGAAGAGGCCCTGAACGCGGGGCCCAGCCGGGAGATGACGGATGGCGAAAGCCCCCGCCGCCAAAGCTGATTCCAGCAAGGCGACCAAGTTGGCCAACACGCCGGCGGCTTCGAAAGAGGACCTGCTGCGGTTCTATCGCGAGATGGTCCTGATCCGGCGGTTCGAGGAGCGCGCGGGCCAGCTGTACGGCATGGGTCTGATCGGCGGCTTCTGCCACCTCTACATCGGTCAGGAAGCCGTGGCGGTTGGCGTTCAGGAGAGCGTCAAACAGGGCCACGACAAGATCATCACCGGCTATCGCGACCACGGGCACATGCTGTGCGCCGGCATGGACCCGAAAGAGGTCATGGCCGAGCTGACCGGGCGCATCGGCGGCTCGTCCAAGGGCAAGGGCGGGTCGATGCACATGTTCGACACCGCCACCGGGTTCTACGGCGGTCACGGCATCGTCGGGGCGCAGGTGGCGCTGGGAACCGGTCTGGCCTTCGCCGGCCGCTATCGCGGCGACGACAGCGTCGCCTTCATCTATTTCGGCGACGGCGCGGCGAACCAGGGCCAAGTCTACGAGAGCTTCAACATGGCCCAGCTGTGGAAGCTGCCGGCCATCTACATCATCGAGAACAACCAGTACGCCATGGGCACGAGCATCGAGCGCTCGTCGTCCACGACCCAGCTGAGCGAGCGCGGCTCCAGCTTCGGCATCCCGGGCGAGCAGGTGGACGGCATGGATGTGCTGGCCGTGCGCGATGCGGTGGCCCGGGCCGTCAAGCGCGCCCGCGAAGGCGGCGGCCCCTTCATTCTAGAGATGAAGACCTATCGCTACCGCGGCCATTCCATGAGCGATCCGGCCAAATACCGGGCCAAGGAAGAGGTCGACGAGGTCAAGAAGACCCGCGACCCGATCGAGCACGTGAAGATGCTGCTGGATCAGGCCGGCGCAACCGAGGACGAGCTCAAGGCCATCGACAACGAGATCAAGGCCATCGTCGCCGAGGCCGTGCAGTTCGCCCAGGAAAGCCCTGAGCCGGATCCGTCCGAGCTCTACACCGACGTCTACGTGGAGGCCTGACCGTGACCGACATTCTCATGCCGGCGCTGTCGCCCACGATGGAAGAGGGCACGCTGACCAAATGGCACATCAAGGTCGGGGACAGCGTGTCCGCCGGCCAAGTGATCGCGGAGATCGAGACCGACAAGGCGACCATGGAGGTCGAGGCCGTCGACGAGGGCGAGGTGACCGACATCCTCGTCGCCGAAGGCTCGGAAAACGTGAAGGTCAACACCCCCATCGCCCGTCTGTCGGGGGATGACGCCGCTCCGGCGCCCCGCTCTCCCGTGACACACGACGCGCCGGTTGTCGGGCATTCGCCTGAGGCGACCAGCGGTGAGCCCGCGGCGGGCGACCCCGAGAAGAAGGACGACACCCGCGCCGGTCCGAAGGTCGAGCTGCGCGACCCGGAAATTCCCGCCGACGTTAAGCTGGTGAAGACGACCATCCGCGACGCCCTGCGGGACGCCATGGCCGAGGAGATGCGCCGCGACGAGTCCGTCTTCCTGATCGGCGAGGAGGTCGCCCAGTACCAGGGGGCCTACAAGGTCAGCCGCGAGCTGCTGCAGGAGTTCGGCGACAAGCGGGTCGTCGACACCCCGATCACGGAGCACGGCTTCGCTGGTCTCGGCGTCGGGGCGGCCATGGCCGGGCTGAAGCCGATCGTCGAGTTCATGACCTTCAACTTCGCCATGCAGGCCATCGACCACATCATCAACTCGGCGGCCAAGACGCTCTATATGTCCGGCGGCCAGATCCGCGCCGGCATCGTCTTCCGCGGACCCAACGGCGCCGCCAGCCGCGTCGGCGCCCAGCACAGCCAGGACTATTCGGCCTGGTACGCCCAGGTGCCGGGTCTGAAGGTCATCGCGCCCTATGACGCGGCCGACGCCAAGGGCCTGCTGAAGGCGGCGATCCGCGACCCCAACCCTGTCGTCTTCCTTGAGCACGAGATGATGTACGGGCTGGAATTCGACGTGCCGGAGGGCGACTACGTCCTGCCGATCGGCAAGGCCAAGGTCCGCCGCGAGGGGACCGACGTCACCATCACGGCGCACAGCCGCATGGTCGGGTTCGCCCTGCAGGCGGCTGAGCAGCTGGAGAAGGACGGCATCAGCTGCGAGGTCGTCGACCTGCGCACCCTGCGTCCGCTGGACCATGAGACCATCGTCGAGAGCGTCAAGAAGACCAGCCGGCTGGTCTCGGCCGAAGAAGGCTGGGGTCCGATGGGCGTCGGCGCCGAGGTCGTGGCGCGGGTGATCGAACACGCCTTCGACTACCTCGACGCCCCGCCGATGCGGGTGCATCAGGAGGACGTGCCTCTGCCCTACGCCGCCAATCTGGAGGCCCTCTCGTTGCCGGGCGTGGACAAGATCGTGGCCGCCGTGAAGCAGGTGATGGCATGAGCGAGCGCGACGAATACCAGCTCAAGACGCCTGAAAGCGTCGCCGCCGACCCTGAGGCCATCGAAATCCTGCGGATGTGGTGGTCGAACGGCGAGCCGGTGATGTCCGTCAAGCCCGCCTTCAACGACCCGCTCAAGTTCGGCGAGCTGTTGGCCTACGCCGCCCGCCACATGGCGCATGGCTACGCCGTTCGGCACGGGCACGACGAGAAGCAGGCGTACAACCGGATCCTTCAGGGCGTCACGGATGTGATCAAGGCGGACAACGTCCAGACGGTCGCCGAACCGGTCACGCCGACGGGGAGGGTGCAATGACCGACATCCTGATGCCCGCCCTGTCTCCGACAATGGAAGAGGGCGTGCTGACCAAGTGGCACGTCAAGGTCGGCGATGTGGTCAAGGCCGGCGACGTCATTGCCGAAATCGAGACCGACAAGGCGACAATGGAGGTCGAGGCCGTCGACGAGGGCGAGGTGACGGACATCCTCGTGCCCGAGGGCTCGGAGGGCGTAAAGGTCAACACGCCGATTGCCCGCCTTAAGGACGAAGGCGGCGCGGCCGCTCCGGCTACCAAGGTCGAGGCGCAGAAGTCTGCCGACCAACCGGCGCCGGCGGGTCACGAGAGCGGGCAGGGAGTGGCGACGCCGGAAGGCGTGAAAGCCGCCGAGGCGGTGCTGCCGAAGGCTTCGGCTCCGCAGGCGTCAGGCGAGCGCGTCTTCGCCTCGCCGCTGGCCCGCCGGATCGCCGGTCAGAATCGCGTCGATCTCAAATCCATCAAGGGCACCGGACCGCATGGTCGGATCGTCCGCCGCGACGTCGAGGCCGCCGGGATAGGCGGGGCGCAGCCAGCCGCCCCGTCATCGGCCGCAACCCCCGCCGCCGAGGCGCGCAAGGTCCAGTCGCTGGCCCAGATGGGCATCCCGGACGGCAGCTACGACTTGATCCCGCTGGACGGCATGCGCAAGGCGATCGCCCGGCGGCTGACCGACAGCTTCCGCGACGTGCCCCACTTCCCGCTGACCATAGACTGCGAGATCGACGGGCTGCTCGCCGCGCGCGCCAAGGTGAACGCCCTGCTGGAGAAGGACGGGGTCAAGGTGTCGGTCAACGACTTCGTGCTGAAGGCCTCGGCCATGGCGCTCAAAGCCGTGCCGGAAGCCAACGCCAGCTATTCGCCCGACGGCATCGCCATGCACCACAACGCCGATGTGGCGATGGCCGTGGCCATCGACGGCGGCCTGATCACCCCGATCATCCGCAAATGCGAAACCAAGACGCTGTCGCAAATCGCGACGGAGTCGAAGGACCTCGCCAAGCGCGCCCGCGACCGCAAGCTGAAGCCCGACGAGTTCCAGGGCGGCACCTTTAGCGTCTCCAACCTGGGCATGTTCGGAATCAAGCATTTCGCCTCGATCATCAACGAGCCGCAAGGCGCGATCATGAGCGTGGGCGCGGGCGAACAGCGCCCTGTGGTCAAGAACGGTCAGCTGGCCGTGGCCACGGTGATGACGGTCACACTGACCTGCGATCACCGCGTCGTCGACGGCGCCATCGGCGCGAAGTTCCTTCAGGTCTTCAAGGCGATGATCGAAGATCCTGTGACGATGCTGGCCTGACCTTTCCGTCATCCTCGGGCTTGTCCCGAGGACCCATCGGTCCGCGTATGCGAGCCTTGGGGCCGACGGCACAGATATCTGGGGGAGCGCCGCGCGGGCGTCCGCCATGGGCCCTCGGGACAAGCCCGAGGGTGACGGAGTTTGAAGATGGAATTCGACCTCATCGTCATCGGCTCGGGGCCCGGCGGCTATGTCGCCGCCATCCGCGCCAGCCAACTGGGGCTCAAGGTCGCGATCGTCGAGCGCGAGAACCTGGGCGGCATCTGCCTGAACTGGGGCTGCATCCCCACCAAGGCGCTGCTCAAGTCGGGCGAGAAGTACGAGAGCCTGTCGCACCTGAAGGACTACGGTCTGTCCGCCGAGAAGGTGGGCTTCGACTTCGCCGCCATCATCGCCCGCTCGCGCGCCGTGGCGAAGCAGCTGAACTCGGGCGTCGGCTTCCTGATGAAGAAGAACAAGATCGAGGTTATCGAGGGCACGGCCCGGCTCGAGAAGGGCGCGGCGGCGCCGAAGGTTGTCATCGAGCTGAAGGCGGGCGGTTCGCGCACGGTCGAGGCCAAGGCGGTCATGCTGGCCGTCGGCGCGCGCGCCAAGGCCATTCCGCAGATCGGTCTTGAGGCCGACGGCGACCGCATCTGGGCCTATCGCGAGGCCATGGCTCCGAAGTCGATGCCGTCTTCCATCGTGGTGATCGGGTCCGGCGCGATCGGCATCGAATTCGGCAGCTTTTATCGCGCCCTCGGCGCCGAGGTGACGGTCGTCGAGGCCGTCGACCGCATCATGCCGGTCGAGGACGAGGAAGTATCGAAGGCGGCCCAGAAGTCGTTCGAGAAGCGCGGCATGAAATTCCGCACCGGCTGCAAGGTCACGAAGGTGTCCAGAGGGGGCAAGGGCGTGCAGGTCGCCATCGAGGCCGGCGGCAAGGCGGAGACGCTGGAGGCCGAGGTCTGCATCTCGGCCGTCGGCATCACCGCCAACACCGACGGCATTGGGCTGGAGGCGCTGGGCGTCAACATGGATCGCGGCCACATCACCATCGACGGTCACTGCCAGACCAATGTGAAGGGCCTTTACGCCATCGGCGACTGCGCCGGCGCGCCCTGGCTGGCGCACAAGGCCTCGCACGAGGGCATCCACGCCGCTGAATACATCGCCGGCTTCAAGACGCCGAACGTCGTCTCGCCCATCGCCGGCTGCACCTACGCCCAACCGCAGGTCGCCTCGGTCGGGGTGACGGAGCAGGGCGCGCGGGAGGCGAAGCGCGAGGTCAAGATCGGCCGCTTCCCCTTCAAGGTGAACGGCAAGGCCATCGCTTCAGGCGACACCGACGGCTTCGTGAAGACCATCTTCGATGCGCAGACCGGCGCCCTGATCGGGGCCCACCTGATCGGCGCGGAGGTCACCGAGATGATCCAGGGCTATGTCACCGCGATCGCCATGGAGGCGACGGAAGAAGACATCCACGGCATCGTCTACCCGCACCCGACCATGTCGGAGGCGATGCACGAGGCGGCGCTCGACGCGTATGGGCGTGTGATCCACATCTGACGGGCGCGGGAGCGGGGCCTGTTACCCCGCGAGCACGTCCACGCTCATCCGCTCCAGCAGCGCCCCGCCCTGTCCAACGGCGGCCAGCCGGCTGGTGACGTGGCCCAGCACGTTGGCGGCGTAGACCTCGTAAAGGGTGATTTTGCCCTCGAGCCATGTCGCGTCGCCCTGACCGCCGTCCAGCTGATCCCGGGCGTACAGCGCGCCCTTGGCCAGCATCCAACCGCCGGCGACGTCCCCGACAAGCTTCAGATAGGCGTCGGCCGCCGCCAGCACGTCGGCCCCGCGAGCGGGATCGGACTTGGCGTCGATCAGCCACAGGGTGGCGTCCTCGACCGCTTCGACGGCTGCAGCGAACCGCTCGAGCGGCTTGCCGGAATAGATCATCGGCAGCTGCGCCAGCGTGACCTTCATGTCCGCGATAAGGTCGCGCGCCGCCTGCCCCCCGTCCTGCGACAGCTTGCGGCCGACGAGGTCCATGGCCTGGATGCCGTTGGTCCCCTCGTAGATCGGGGCGATCCGGGCGTCGCGATAGTGCTGGGCGGCGCCGGTCTCCTCAATGAAGCCCATGCCGCCGTGAATCTGCACGCCGAGCGAGGCAACCTCGACGCCAACATCGGTCGACCACGCCTTGGCGATGGGGGTGAACAGGTCCTCGCGGCCCTTCCAGCGACGACGGTCGTCCGGCTCCGCGCTGTGTTTGGCCAGATCGGCCGCCACGCCCGTCGACAGGCAGATGGCGCGCGCGGCGGCGATCTTCGCCTTCATGACTGCGAGCGTGCGACGCACGTCAGGGTGGTCGACGATCGGGGCGTTGGCTTCGCCGGTCCAGACCGAACGTCCCTGCCGCCGGTCGAGCGCATAGGCGAGGGCGTGCTGATAGGCCCGCTCGGCGATCCCCACGCCCTCTACGCCGACGGCCAGCCGGGCCGCGTTCATCATCACGAACATATGGGCCAGGCCCTGATTGGGCTGGCCGACCAGTTCGGCGGTCGCGCCCTCGTAGGCCATGACGCAGGTCGGCGAGGCGTGGATGCCCAGCTTGTGCTCGACGCCGACGGGCCGGAAGGCGTTGCGCTCGCCCAGCGCGCCGTCGGGCCCGACCAGATATTTGGAGGCGAGGAACAGGCTGATCCCCTTCGGTCCCGGAGGGGCGTCAGGCAGGCGCGCCAGCACCATGTGGACGATGTTGTCCGTGGCGTCGTGGTCGCCCCAGGTGATGTAGATCTTCTGGCCGTTCAGGGCGTAGGTCCCGTCGCCCGTCGGGGTCGCCGTGGCGGTCAGGGCGCCCAGGTCGGAGCCCGCCTGAGGCTCGGTCAGCACCATGGCCCCCGTCCATTCGCCGCTGACCAGTTTGGTAAGGTAGGTTTCCTTCTGCGACGGCGTGCCGTGCGCCTCCAGCGCCTCGATCGCGGCGAGCGATAGCATCGGACAGAGGCCGAACGCCATGTTCGCCGCGTGCACCGTCTCATAGGCCGCCAGCTCCAGCGCTTTGGGCAACTGCTGGCCGCCGGCGCTGGCGGGCGCTGACAGGCCGGTCCAGCCGCCCGCGGCGAACTGCCGATAGGCGTCCGCGAACCCGGGGGCGGCCGTCACATCGCCGTCCCTGAAGGTCGAGCCCTTCTGATCGCCGATGCGGTTCAGCGGCGCGAGCACCCCCTCGGAGAACTGCGCCGCCGCCTCCAGCACGGCCCCGAGCACGTCCGTATCGTAGTCGGCGAAGGCGCCCGTGGCGGCGACCTGATCAATGCCCGCGACGGCCTGGAGGGCGAAAGCGAGATCGCGGACGGGGGCGCGGTAGGTCATGAGGCGGCGGCTCGCGTGGCGGTGTTCGCACTTTCATGCCGCCTTGCCCCAAGGGGATGCAAGCGACGGGTTGGCGAACGGCGCAGCCTGCGTCAGTCTGGCCTGCATTCGCACCGCAGGAGGACCCGTGGCCGAGCCGCGCAATCGATATTCGACCGTGTCGCTGACCCTGCACTGGCTCACTGCCGCGCTGGTCGTGACGCAGGTGCTGCTGATCAATGCGCATGAGGCGAACGAGGACACCCGGCTGTTCATCGACCTGCACAAGTCCGTCGGTCTGACGATCCTTGTCCTGACGCTGGCGCGGCTCGCCTGGCGGGCCGCCAATCCAGCCATCCCGCTGCCCGAGCGTGCGCCGCGCTGGCAGAAGCTGGCGGCGCGCGCGACCCATGTCCTGTTCTACGTCCTGCTGCTGGCGATGCCGCTGGTCGGCTGGGCGGCGTCTTCGGCTTCGGGTCGAGAAATCAACTTCTTCGGCCTGTTCGAATGGCCGCTGTTGCCCATCGGCGGCGGCCGGGATGTGGCGCGCGACCTGATGGACCTGCACGAAACGGCGGCAAAGGCCCTGTACGTCCTCATCGCCCTGCACGTCGCGGGCGCGCTGAAGCATCACTTCATCGACCGGGACAACGTGCTGCACCGGATGCTCCCGTTCATCCCGCGGCGCCCGTGAGGCCTGCCGGCGTCGTCGCATGGCTGGTGGCGGCGCTGCTGCTGACGGCCGCCGCGCCGGCGGCGTGGGTCTTCGACCGCGAAGGCTCGCGAATCGAAATGTCCGTGCGGGCCTTTGGCGGGTCGCATGTTGGCCGGTTCTCGGAGTGGCGGGGCGAGGCGGAGCTGGATCCCGGGCGGCCCGAGGGGGCGCGCGCGACTGTGACCGTCCAGTCGGGCTCGCTGCGGATGTCGCCGGCCGCTGTCACGCAACGCGCCATCGGCCCGGCCTTTCTCGACGCGGCGCGGCACCCGACCATCCGCTTCGAGCTCAAGTCGCTGGAGCCGCTGGGCGGAAGCCGCTATTCGGCTCGCGCGGAGGTGACGGTGAAGGGCCGGCGGCGCGACGTCGCCTTCCCCGTCGACCTGCGCGTCGCAGGCGCGCGAGCCCAACTGACGGGCGCGTTCACCCTCGATCGCACCGATTTCGGGATAGGAACTTCAGGGCCGTGGAACAGGCTGATCGGGCGGGAGGTGACGGTTCGGGTGGCGCTGCAGGCGCGGCCCGCCTGAGCGCGTCCGATGAGGACGCCGTTCGCGTCCTCCGCGCGGGCGGTCTGGTTATCCTGCCCACGGAAACGGTGTACGGCCTGGCCGCCGACGCAGGCAACGCCGCGGCCGTCGCCGCTATCTTCGCGGCCAAGGGACGCCCCCGGTTCAACCCGCTCATCGCCCACGTCGCGGACCTGTTGGGCGCCGAAGCCGTCGCTGAGCTGAACGAGGCCGCGCGCGCCCTGGCGGAGGCCTTCTGGCCGGGCCCGCTGACGATCGTGGCCCCGGCCAGGGCGGGAGACGCGGTCTGTGATCTTGCGCGGGCGGGGCTGGACAGCATCGCCGTGCGTGTGCCGGGCCATCCTCGCGCGCGGGCCGTGCTCTCGGCCTTCGGAGGGCCCGTCGTCGCGCCGTCGGCGAACCGCTCCGGCCGCCCCAGCCCCACCACCTTCGCGGACGCGGTCGAGGAAACGGGGTTCGCCGCCGCCGGGGCCATCGACGGGGGGGCTTGCGTCGTCGGGGTGGAGAGCACCGTGGTGTCGGTCATGGACGGTCGGATCGCCCTGCTGCGGCCCGGGTCGGTCACCCGGGCCGAGATCGAGGCGCAGGTCGGGCCGCTGGCGGCGGGCGGGGAGGGGCGTCGCTCCCCCGGCCGGCTGACCCTCCACTATGCTCCGGACGCGCCGGTGCGAATCGAGGCCGAGGCGGCCGGCGCCGGTGAAATCCTGCTGGGCTTCGGTCCCGGCGCCGGGGATCCACGCTGGAGCCTCAGCCCCGCCGGCGACCTGCGTGAAGCCGCCGCCAACCTGTTCCGGATGCTGCGCGAGGCGGATCGGGAACGGCCGGCCGGGATCGCCGTCTCGCCGATCCCGGACGAGGGACTGGGAGAGGCGATCAACGACCGGCTGCGTCGAGCGGCGGGCTTCACGGGTTAGGCGCGCGTTCGACTCCGGCCCGGCAGCTCACTCGCAGCTCATCGTCGGCCGGTACACCTGCATGGCGTTGGTGCCGCTGTTGCCGCCGAGCGTGATGCCGCCGCCGGGGAGGAATATTCGGCCGTCGATCACCGCGCTGCCCTTGAGGCCGTGAACCGCGATCGGAAGATCGGCCAACTGTGTCCAGCGGTCCGTGCGCGGGTCGTAGGCGTAGGTGTTTGGCGTCAGGCCCAGGACGTGGGTCGGTTCGCCCTCGCCGCCGAAGACGAACATGCAGCCCGCGTGCGCCGCGCCGGTGACGCCGCCGCGTGGAGCCGGGAGCGGCGCGCCCCGCGTCCAGGTTCGGGTCGCGGGATCGTAGATTTCGACGATGTCGGTGCGCTCAGCGCCGGCGCCCGGACCGAACCGGCCGCCGGCGACGACGACTTTCCCGTTCAGCGCCACCATGGCGAGGTGATTGCGCTGGGTCGGCATATCCGGCAGCCGCTCCCATGCGTCGGTCGCCGGGTCGTAGACCTCGAAGGCCGAGCCGCCCGGCGGCCGCCCGCCGGCCACATAGATCTTGCCGTCGATCACGGCCTTGCCGCCGCCGCTGCGCGGGGTCGGCATGGACGCGCGCTGGATCCAGCCGCCGACCGCCGGGTCGTGCATCCAGACGTGATTGATGAAGACCTCGGGTCGCCCCGTGCTGGCCCCGTCAACCTCGCCGCCGATGACGTAGAGCTTTCCATCGACCGCCGCGGCCATCATGTGATGAAGCGGCTGGGGCAGACGAGGGCCGAGCGACCAGCGGCTCGTTGCCGGGTCGTAGATCTGCACGAGGTTCGACGGCAGGCGGCCGGGCGGGTAGCCGCCGAGCACCCATATCTTGCCGTCCAGCTCAGCCACGCCGTGCTCTGACCGGGCCAGGGGCATGGCGGCGCCCATGCTCCAGCCGTCGAACTCGCGCATCGCCCCGACGGGGGGACCGGCGCTCACGCGCTCGTTCCAGGTTTCCAGCAGTTCGTCCGGCGGAGCCGCGCCGGGGGGAAGCGGGGTCGGGACGACGCCAGAAGGAAGTTGTTGGGCCATCGAAGTCGTCGCGAGGAGCAAGGCCGCGGCGCCCGCCATCCAGTATCGGTACATGACGATCCTCCCGTCCGTCTCAGCGGACCTGATCGCCTATCTTCGCTCGGATTTCGTCACAGTCCAGCCGCCGGACCGCAACGCTGCGGCTACTGCGCCGTCCAGCCGCCGTCGATCGAGAAGCTGGCCCCGTTGGCCGAGGCGCCGAGGTCGGAGACGAGATAAAGCATCATCCCGGTCAGCTCGTCCGTGGTGACGAACCGCTTGGTCGGCTGCGAGCCAAGGATGACATCCTTCAGCACCGCCTCTTTCGACATGCCGCGCGTGCGCGCCTGATCGGCGATCTGCTTCTCGACGATAGGGGTCTCGACGAAGCCGGGGCAGATGGCGTTGCAGGTGATGTTGTCCTGCGCGACTTCGAGGGCGACCGTCTTGGTGAAGCCGATGATGCCGTGCTTGGCCGCGACATAGGCCGACTTGAAGGGGCTGGCGACCAGACCGTGCGCCGATGCCAGGTTGATGATCCGGCCGCGGCCCTGCGCCTTCATGATCGGGATCGCCGCCCGCGTGGCGTAGAAGGCTGACGACAGGTTGATGGCGATGATCTGCTCCCACTTGTCGGCCGGGAACTTCTCGACGGCCTCGACGTGCTGGATGCCCGCGTTGTTGATCAGGATGTCGACGCGGCCCAGCTGGTGCTTGCCGAAGGCCACCATGTCGGCGACCTCGTCGCCGCGCAGCATATTGGCGGCGTGGTAGCGGACACGGACTCCGCAGCTGGCTTCCAGCTCAGCGCGCGTACGCTCGATCTCGGATGGGTCGCCCAGGCCGTTCAACACCACGTCGCCGCCGCGAGAGGCGACGGCGCGGGCGAAGGCCAAGCCGATGCCCGAGGTAGACCCGGAAATGACCGCGACCTGGCCTTTCAGGTCGCCGATGTCGCGGAACGGCTCGGCCGCCGCTTCTGAGCCGTCACCGCGTTTTGGCCATTGGAACATGGAAGTCTCGTTCGTCTGTCGTGGAGGGCAAGCCTAGCGGTTCGCGGCCGCGAAGGCGACAGGCTGTCAGGAATTTCCCGATCTGATGAATATCCAGTCGCAGGCCGACGACGCGGCCTTATCGAAGCGATAGCCGTCGCGGTCGAAGGCCTTCAGATCCTCGGCCCGCTCGACCCCTTCATCGACGGCGAATCGCGCCATGGACCCGCGGGCCTTCTTGGCGAAGAAGGAGATGATCCGGCTCTCGCCGTCTTTCGCCTCGCGGAACTGAGGCGTGACGACCCGCAGTTTGAGCGCCTTGGCGTCGACCGCGCCGAAATACTCCTGGCTGGCCAGGTTCACCAGCGTCGGGTCGGCCATGCCGTTCGCGTCGGCGTTGAGGCATTTCGCAATCCGGTCGCCCCAGAAGTCGTAGAGGCTGGAGCCGCGCCGGGTCTTCAGCCGCGTGCCCATCTCAAGCCTGTACGGCTGAATCCGGTCCAGAGGCCGGAGCAGGCCGTAGAGTCCGGACAGGATGCGGATGTGCGTTTGGGCGAAGGCCAGGCCGTCCGCGTCGAGCTCGCGGGCTCTCAGCCCTTCGTAGACGTCGCCGGCGAAGGCGAAGGCCGCCTGAACGCCGTCGGTCGAATCGGCCTCGAAGGCCTGAAATCGCTCGCGGTTCAGCCGGGCCAGGTCGTCCGAGATGCTCATCAGGCCGCGCAGTTCGGCCACGGTCCGCGCCCGCGCCGTCCGGGCAAGCGATGCCGTGTCCTCGCGGAAGCGCCGCTCGCTCGCGGGCAGGGCGGGGTCCGCTTCGGTGAAGTCCAGCCGCTTGGCCGGGGACAGGACGATCAGCAAGACGGGTCTCCGGCGGCCTGTCCTGCTGATAAGCCGCTTCGTCGGCGAATTGAACCGGTCGCGAAGCCGCAGACGGCTCAGCTGCGCGGGTCGTACAGCGCCGCCAGCACCGCGGGCAGGCGGTCGGGCAGGTCTTCGGCGATCAGGCCTGGGCCGAAACCGCGGGCCGCTTCGGCGTGCATCCAGACCGCCGCCCTTGCTGCGTCAAAGCTGTCCATGCGCTGGGCCGTGAGCCCGCCGATCATGCCCGCCAGCACGTCGCCCGTCCCGGCTGTGGCCAGCCATGGCGCGCCGTTGCCGTTGGTCGCCATGCGGCCGTCCGGGGCGGCGATCACCGTGGCGGGACCTTTGAGAACGATCACGGCGCCCGCCTTCTCCGCCGCCGCGCGCGCCGCCGCCTCCCGGCCGTTCTCCAGCAATCCGGGGAACAGGCGCCGGAACTCGCCCTCGTGCGGCGTCAAAACGTCGTCTCGGTCCAGCACGTCGAACAGGTCGGAGGGCCAGCCCTCGAAAACCGTCAAGCCGTCCGCGTCGACGATCAGCGCCGCGCCGGTCGCCGCCAGCGCCCGGACGTTGGCGCGGGTCGCGTCCGTCACGCCCGCGGCCGGCCCAATGACGACCGCGTGCATGCCCTCAGCCAGCTCGGCGAGCGCCTCTGGCGAGCCGAACGGGCTGAGCATCACAGCCTCGATCGCAGGAGCGATGACAGCGGCCGCGTCGGGTGGGCAAAGAATCCGCACGACGCCCGCGCCGATACGCAGGCCGGCGCGGGCCGCCAGCCGAGCGGCTCCGGTCTGGCTGGCCTTGCCTGAAACCACGCCAAGGCGCCCGCGCGCGTGCTTGTGCGCATCGGCTCCAGGCCAGGGCAGGGACGGTCGCCAGTCGGTGTCCGCGCGGCCGCTCATCGCCCAACCCGTCCGATCACCGATGGCGCCGGAGCCGGAAAAACACTTGCCTTATTGTGCAATGCAATGTCCCTTTACGTCCCGTGCGCACGGCCTGAGACCGGGCGCGGGAATCGCCATGAAAAAGATCGAAGCCGTCATCAAGCCCTTCAAGCTGGATGAAGTGAAGGAAGCGCTCCAGGACGCTGGCGTGCAAGGGATGACCGTGCTCGAGGCCAAGGGATACGGCCGCCAGAAGGGCCATTCCGAACTCTATCGCGGCGCCGAATACGTCATCGACTTCCTGCCCAAGATCAAGATCGAGGTGGTGGTTCCCGACGACATGGTTACGTCCGTCGTCGAAGCCATCCAGACCGCCGCCCGCACCGGCAAGATCGGCGACGGCAAGATCTTCGTCTCCGATGTTCTGGACGTCATCCGCATCCGCACCGGCGAGACGGGACCGCAGGCCGTCTGACCCTTTCACCCCGCCGCCCAGGCGGCGTTTTTTGTTCCTCCCCGAACCCACAGGACGTCCACCGATGAGCGCCAGCAAGATCCTCAAGGAGATCAAGGAGAAGGAGGTCAAATACGTCGACCTGCGCTTCACCGACACCAAGGGGCGGATGCAACACGTCACCTTTGACATCGACCTGGTGGACGAGGAGTTCCTGGAAGAGGGGACGATGTTCGACGGCTCGTCGATCGCCGGCTGGAAAGCCATCAACGAGAGCGACATGCTGCTGAAGCCCGACCTGGACGGCTTCTGGATCGATCCCTTCTACCAGCAGACGACGCTGTTCCTGTTCTGCGACGTGCTGAACCCCGACACGGGCGAACCCTACAACCGCGACAGCCGCTCGATGGCCAAGAAGGCGCTGGCTTATGTCCAGTCGTCCGGCGTGGGCGACACCGTCTATTTCGGCCCCGAAGCGGAGTTTTTCATCTTCGACGACGTGCGCTGGAGCACCGCGCCTAACGACACCGGCTACACCTACGACTCGATCGAATTGCCGGCCAACACGGCGTCGGAGTATTCCGAAGGCAACATGGGCCACCGCCCGACGCACAAAGGCGGCTATTTCCCCGTCAACCCGACCGACAGCGCCCAGGACCTGCGCGGCGAGATGCTGGGCGTGATGCGGGACCTCGGCATGCAGCCGGAGAAGCACCACCACGAGGTGGCTCCGGCGCAACACGAACTGGGCCTGAAATTCAGCGACCTGCTGACCATGGCCGACCGGACGCAGCTCTACAAATACGTCATCCACAACGTCGCGGCCGCCTACGGCAAGTCGGCCACCTTCATGGCCAAGCCCACCTTCGGCGACAACGGCTCCGGCATGCACGTCCACCAGTCGATCTGGCGCGACGGCAAGCCCCTGTTCGCGGGCGACAAATACGCAGGCCTGTCTGACATGTGCCTGTGGTACATCGGCGGCATCATCAAGCACGCCAAGGCGATCAACGCCTTCGCCAACTCGACGACCAACTCGTACAAGCGGCTGGTGCCCGGTTACGAGGCGCCGGTGAAGCTGGCCTATTCGGCCCGCAACCGCTCGGCCTCGATCCGGATTCCGTGGGTCAACTCGCCGAAGGCCAAGCGCATCGAGGCGCGTTTCCCCGATCCGATGGGCAACCCCTACCTAACTTTCGTCGCCCTGCTGATGGCGGGCCTGGACGGGATCGAGAACCGGATCGATCCGGGCGCTCCGGCGGACAAGAACCTGTACGACCTGCCGCCGGAAGAGCGGGGCAACATCCCGGAGGTCTGCGGCAGCCTGAAGGAAGCCCTCGACAACCTCGACAAGGACCGCGCCTTCCTCAAGAAGGGCGGGGTCATGGATGACGACTTCATCGACAGCTACATTGAGCTGAAGATGGAAGAGGTGATGCGCCTGCAGCTGCACCCGCATCCTGTCGAATTCGACATGTACTACAGCTGCTGATCGTCAGCCGTTGATCCAAGGAAAGAGGCGCCGGACGGGAAGCCGTCCGGCGCCTCTTGTCTGTAGGGGACCGCTTCTTAGCGGTTGGTGGTCTCGACCTCGATGCCGTTCTCTCCGGCGCGGACAGTGGTGCTGTCGCCCGCGGGGCGGTCACGCTCGATGATCACCGGCGGCGTGGCGACAGGCACTTCACGCTCGACCACGACCGGATCGGCCGGAACTTCGCGTTCGATGATCGTGGTGGTGTCGGAGCCGGCGTCAGCCGCTGTGTCCGCGTCATTGGCGGCGGGGGTGCAGGCGGCGGCGAGCAGTAGCGCCGAGCCGGCGAGAACGTAGAGGGGGATCAAGCGTGCCATGGATGGCTCCTGTGTCTGGTGCTCGACACAACGGCCCCGCTCTGGCGTTGTTCCGGTCAGGCTCCGGCGCCGGCCGCCTCGGTCTTGCGGCGCCGCAGCTCGATCAGCCGGACGCACCAGATCGAGATCTCGTAGAGGAGCACAAGCGGCACGGCGAGCATGAGCTGGCTGATCGGATCCGGGGGCGTGACGATCGCGGCAAGCACGACCACCGCGACGATGGCGTAGCGCCGACCCTCCGCCATGACCTTCGAGCTGATGATGCCGGCCAGACCCAGCAGGGTCATGATGACGGGCAGCTGGAAACACAGGCCGAACGACAGGATCAGCGCCGTCGCCAGGCTCATATACTCCGAGACCTTCGGCAGCAGGGTCGCCGAGGCGACTTCGGTCTCGAACCCCTGCCCGAGCGAGAAGAGCATCACGAACGGCAGCATGATGTAGTAGACCAGCGCCGCGCCGATCAGGAACAGGACGGGCGCCGCCAGCAGGAACGGCAGGAAGGCCCCACGCTCGTTGCGGTAGAGGCCCGGGGCGACGAACCGGTAGAGCTGGTACGCCAGCACCGGGAAGGCCGCGACAACGGCGCCGAGGCCGGCCAGCTTCATCTTCACGAACAGGATTTCGAGCGGCGCTGTGTAGATCAGCTGCACCGCCTGCGGCTGCCCCGACGGGACCGGCTTGAGCCCCGCCATGACCGAGATCAGGTCGATCGGCGAGGCGTGGGCGCCTTGCGCAGCGTACATGGCGCTGGCGGCGACATAGGGTTTCACCAGGAAGATGTAGAGCGGGCTGGCGAAATAGAAGCAGACCAGGAAGGCGAGGACGAAAGCCACGACGCAGATCAGCAGCCGGCCGCGCAGCTCGATCAGATGATCCATCAGCGGCGCGCGCGAGGCCTCAATCTCAGCCTCGTCGCGGTCGAGCGCGCTCACAGGTCCACCTTCTTCGGCCGGGGCGCACGGGGCTTCCGGGCCGCGGGCTTGGCGGCGGTCGCCGGGCCCGCTTTTGCGCGGGGTTTGCGCGGCTTGGCGGGCGCAGGCGTCGGCGGGGCGGGTAGCTCAAGCGGCGCCATCACGGGCGCGCTGTCGGGCCACTCGTCGGGCGCGCCGAGCATCGCCTCCGGGGCAGGGGCGGGGACTGCGTTCACCGGGCGGTTCAGCTCGTCGCGGATGTCGCGGAAAGCCGCATCGGCGTCCGCGCCCAGCGCGTGCATGCCTTGCCCGCTGCGCAGCGCCTCGACCTCCTTGCGGAGCTCGTCCAACTCGGACTGGCGCGCCATCTCGTCGAAGTTTGAGCGGAACTCGTTGGCCATGGCGCGGGCTTTGGACACCATCTTCCCCAGCTTCCGAAGGAGCAGGGGCAGCCGTTCGGGGCCCACGACCAGCAGGGCCACGATCGCGATGATGAGGTATTCGCCGCCCCCGATTCCGGGACCAAGGCCACCCATGCGTCAGGTCTCCGCCGTCGGGGCGCGGCTTACGACTTCAAGTCTTCTTTTTCCGCGTCGGTGCGAGGCAGGGCGCCGGCCCGCTCGTCCGCCGGCTTGGTCTCGTCTGAGTCCTTCAGACCGTCCTTGAACGCGCGCACGCCCTTGGCGGCGTCGCCCATCAGACCGGAGAGCTTGCCGCGACCCCCGAACAGCAGAAGCACGATGATGGCGACGATGGCCCAGTGCCAGATGCTGAATGAACCCACGGGACAGTCTCCTCAGTCGGGCCGTGCGGCCCGTTCCAAATCTCTCGCCGCATATAGGCCGTTCGGTGGCGCGACGCCAAGCGAACCTGTTAGGGACGGGCAATGAGTCACGTCATCATCCACACCGACGGCGCCTGCAAGGGCAACCCCGGTCCCGGCGGCTGGGGCGCTGTCCTGCAGACCGGTCAGGGCCACGAGAAAGAGCTGTGGGGCGGTGAGCCGCTGACGACGAACAACCGAATGGAGCTGATGGGGGCGATCAGCGCGCTGGAGGCCCTGACCCGGCCCTGTCGGATCGATCTGCACACCGACAGCCGCTACGTCATGGACGGGATCACCAAGTGGATCGGTCCGTGGAAGGCCCGTGGCTGGAAGACGGCCGACAAGAAGCCGGTCAAGAACGAGGACCTGTGGCGCCGCCTCGATGAAGCCCGGACCCGCCACGAGGTCAAATGGCACTGGGTGAAGGGTCACGCCGGGCACGAACTGAACGAGCGCGCCGATCAGCTGGCCAATCGGGGGATTGAGGACTTGAGCCGCTAGGCCGCGCGCACCTTCAGTTTCGGCCCGTCGATCGACTCCACCACGACGGTCTCACCCGCCAGAGGTCCGACGCCCTCGATCTCGGCGATCCACTCGGCGCCCGAGACGAACACCCGGCCGCG
>NZ_DASWNO010000001.1:0-21512 GCF_036399195.1 Brevundimonas sp. | reverse complement strand
ACTGGGCTGGGACTCACTCGACGGCGTCGCCGCCACCGCCGGCCCCGGACTGGTCGGCGGAGTCATGGTCGGCCTCGGCTACGGCAAGGCGGTGGCGCTGGCGCGCGACCTGCCCCTGATCGCGGTCAACCATCTGGAGGGACACGCGGTGTCCGCCCGGCTGGGCGCGAAGGTCGATTATCCGTTCCTGCTGCTGCTGGTGTCGGGCGGCCACTGCCAACTGCTGGAGGTGCGTGGGATCGGCGACATGACCCGCCTCGGCACCACCATCGACGACGCGGCGGGAGAGGCGTTCGACAAGATCGCCAAGGCCCTCGGCCTCGGCTACCCCGGTGGTCCGGCGCTGGAGGCGCTGGCGGCGTCCGGGGACGGGGCGCGCTTCGACCTGCCGCGCGCCTTGCTGGGGCGCAAGGACTGCGACTTCTCCTTCTCCGGCCTGAAGACCGCGGCCTCCCGACTGGCGCAGGCCTGCGAGACGCCGCAGGACCGCGCGGACCTCGCCGACGCGGTGCAGACGGCGATCGCACGCCAGCTCAGCGACCGCTCCGACCGCGCCCTGAAGACCTATGCGGAGCGGCATGACCATCGCCTGTTCGTGGTGGCGGGGGGCGTGGCCGCCAACCGGACGGTCCGCGCGACGCTGGAGGAGACGGCGCGTCGCAACGGCTTCGCCTTCCTCGCGCCGCCCATGGCCTATTGCACCGACAACGCCGCGATGATCGCCCTTGCCGGGGCCGAGCGTTTGCGAAAGGGTCTGGTATCCGACATCGACACCGCCGCCCGGCCACGCTGGCCGCTGGATGAAGACAGAGCGCTCGCCGACCCGGTGCATCCGCCGGGCCGCAAGGGCGCCAAGGCCTAGGGAAGAACGCATGCGGTTCAGGACAGCGGGAGTGATCGGCGCGGGCGCCTGGGGCACGGCCCTGGCCCAGGTCGCCGCGCGGGCCGGGCTGGACGTGCTGCTGCAGGCGCGCGAGCCAGAGGTGGTCGAAAGCATCCGCGCGCGCCGGATCAACGAAGCCTTTTTGCCGGATGTGCGTCTGGAAGACCGCGTCTCCGTCACCGCCGAACTGGCCGACCTCGCGTCTTGCGACCTGATCCTGGCGGTGCCGCCGGCGCAGCACATGCGCTCGACCCTGACCGCCTTCGCGCCCCACCATCGCGCGGGCGTGCCGGTGGTGCTTTGCTCCAAGGGCGTCGAGCGAGGCTCGCTCAAGCTGATGACGGACGTGCTGGCCGAGACCTTGCCGCAGGCGCCCGCCGCCGTGCTGTCGGGCCCCAGCTTCGCCGGCGAAGTGGCGCGGGGGCTGCCCTCGGCTGTGACCCTCGCCTGCGCCGATCAAGCCTTGGGCGAGGAACTGATGGAGACCCTGTCGGCGCCGGGCTTCCGCCCCTACCTCGCCTCCGACCTGATCGGAGCCGAGGTCGGCGGGGCGATCAAGAACGTGCTGGCGATCGCCTGCGGCATGGCCGAGGGGCGCGGGCTCGGGCGCAGCGCCCACGCCGCCCTGATCACCCGCGGCTTTGCAGAGATGACCCGGATGGGCGTCGCCCTGGGCGGTCGGGCCGAGACGGTCGCCGGCTTGTGCGGGCTCGGCGATCTGGTGCTGACCTGCTCCAGCCCCCAGTCGCGCAACATGAGCCTCGGCCTCGCGCTCGGGCAGGGCCAGACGGTCGAGCAGGCGCTCGCGGGCAAGCGGTCCGTGGCCGAAGGCTATGAGAGCGCACCGGCGGTGCGCGAGCTGGCGGCGAAGATGGACGTGGACATGCCGATCTCCCTCGCCGTCGCCGCCCTGCTGAACGGCGAGACCACGGTCGAGGCGGTGATCGAGGATCTGCTGTCGCGCCCGCTCAAGGCCGAGCGGCATTGAGCGAGACGCCGCCCGCGCCGGAGCGGCGCCGGGTCTCGACGACCCCGCCTGGCGTGGGGCTGTGCGCCGAAGAGGACATTCCGGACCCGGGCTCGCGCGGCTTCGTGCTCCAGATCGGCGAGGCCTTTTTCCACGGCTTCGTCGTGCGACGGAACGGCGTGGTCAGCGGTTATGTCGACCGGTGTCCGCATCAGGGCTTCCCCCTCGCCATCGAGCTGGATCGCTACCTGATCCCCGACGGCTCGCTCATCCTGTGCGGTTGGCACGGCGCGGTGTTCGAGCCGGGCTCAGGGTTGTGCGTCGGCGGTCCGTGCGCCGGCGCCCGGCTGACGCCCTGGCCGGTCACCGTCAGCGACGGCGTGATCACGACCGCGTCATGAGAAAGCACTTTACATCATAAAGCAGTTGTGGGAGGTTGGGTTCATGGAGACCGCCGGCATGTCCACTTTCGCTTTCGACCCCCCTCGCGGACCTCTGCAGCCGACCGTCCAGGTCTGCGCAGGGCGTGTCCTGATGCTCGCCGGGGCCGCGTTCGGATCCGCCAATATAGTTCAGTGGGGCGTCCTCAGCGGAGCCTTGGGGTGGCATCCGGCGGTGCTGGCGGTCAGTTGGCCCGCCGCGGTCGTCGCTTTTCTCGTCGGGCTTCGTCGCCTGCGACGTGTCGGCGGCGCGGCCGGAATTCGGGTCGCCTCATGGTCCCGGGCGGCCATCCTGATCCAGATCGCCGCCGCCCTGGCGCTGCTGGCGGGCTCGGCGGCGACCGGCGATTGGTTCTTGATGCGCTGGACGGGCGCGGTCGGCGTGACGCTTTACGGGGTCGCCTGGGCGGTGGCGGCGTTGCGCAGCGGCAGCCTCGCCATGGGCCTGTTGGCGACAGGCGCCTTCGCCGGGATCGCCGCCCTAGCCGCCCGCATCGGCTCACCCGACCAGTATCTGATCAGCGCCTGTGCGCTCGCATTCGTGGCCTTGCTGCCCGGCCTTTGGCTGGCTGGCGGCCGTCGCCTTTGATGAGGGAAGCAGCCCAATGACCGAGAAGACCGACAACCCCGCCGCCGACATCGCCTGGATGCGCCAGCTCGCCGAGCAGGGCCGGGACGCACCCTTGCTCAACGGCCCCATTCTCGTCGCTGCATCGCTCATCTTCGGGACCGCAAACATGGTTCAGTGGGCGATACAGAGCGGCGCGCTCGATGTGGACCCGATGGTCCAGCTGTGGGTCTGGCTGGGAGCCGGAGCCGTTTTCGCGATCGCGCTCTATCTTCTCATCCAGCGCTTCAATCGCAAGTCGGGCTCCGGCTCCTACGGCAACAAGGCGGTGGGGGCGGCCTGGTCAGGTCTCGGGTTCGGCATCTTCGTGATGTGGCTCAGCCTGATGGCCGTCGGCTTCAGCTCCAACGACTGGACCATGATGTGGGCGATGCCCAGTGTCGTCGCGACGGCCTACGGCTCCGCATGGATCGTATCCGGCTCGATCTCGGGCCGACGCTGGATGACCGCCACGGGCCTGGTGTCCTATGCAAGCGCGGTGCTGTTCGGCGTCCTGATCGGCAACCCCGACATCTACCTCGCGTTCGCCGGTTTCATGGTGCTGACGGCGCTGGCGCCCGGCCTGGTGCTCATGCGCCAGGAAACCGCAGTGGCGGCTTGAGCCGTGGCGGATGATTTCGACATCGCGCGTATCGACGAGGTGATCCACGGGCGCATTCGGCTGGGCGTGATGGCCTACCTCTCGGGAGTGAGACACGCCAACTTCAATGAGCTGAAGGCGCGCCTGCAGACGACCGACGGCAATCTGTCGGTTCACCTCCGGAAACTCGAGGACGCGGGCTTCGTGGTGGTGACCAAGCGCTTCGAAGACCGGAAGCCGTTGACCGAAGCCTCGATGACGCCGGCGGGACGCAAGGCCTTCCTCGCCTATCTCGACGCCATGCAGCGGCTGGTCGCCGGGAGTGGTTAGGGCGGCCCGGCTCGGCTAGAAGGCGGCCATGCCTGACCGGATCCACCGCTTCGACGCCCTCGATAATTTCCGCGACTTCGGAGACTATGCGACAGCGGCGGGGCGGCGTCTGGTCGGCGGCCGCCTGTTCCGCTCGGCCCATCAGGCGCGGGTCAGCGACGCCGACCTCGAGCGGCTGGCGGCGCTGGGCATCGGAACGGTCGTTGACCTGCGCCGACCCTCGGAGCGGCGGGACCAACCTTCGCGGCGACCCGCCGCCTTCGCCGGGACCGTGATCGAGAGCGACCACGACGACGGCGGCGAGGCCCCGCATCTCACCTTCCTGAAGACCGCCGACCTGACCCCGGACTCGGGCCGCCGCTTCATGACGGAGACCTACCGGCGACTGGCGTTCGAACCGGCCCATCTCGATCTGTTCGGCCGCTATTTCCGCGCCTTGGGCGACGCCGATGCCCCGGTTCTCATCCACTGCGCGGCCGGCAAGGACCGGACGGGGCTCCTCGTCGCCCTCACGCACCAGATGCTGGGCGTTCATCGCGACGACATGGTCGAGGACTATCTGCTGACCAACACGGCCGTCGATCTAAAGGGCCGCGCGCCGGGGATCGCCCGGCAGCTGCAGTCGATGACAGGTCGGGCTGTCTCGCATGATGCGGTCGTCGCCTTCCTCGGGGTCGAACCGGTCTATCTCGAGACCGCGCTGGATGAGATCACGGCGCGATTTGGCTCGATGGACGCCTATTTCGAACAGGCGCTCGGCGTCGACCGGCCCCTGCGGGAACGTATCGGGCGGCGGCTGGCGGCGTGACCGCGGGCTTCTCCGACATTCGCGACCGGCCCTGGCGCGAACCTCTGGCGGCGGCAAGCGCCGTACGGGCGCTGGAGGGGCCCGTCGCACTGGTCTCGGACGGCGGAACGCTGGGCCGGTGGTCGTTCGTCGGGGCGGGACCGGACCTGGTGCACGTCGGCTCGTGGGACGGCGCGCCCGCCCTGTCGCAACCGCACGCAGCGGGCGTGGTCGGCCTGTTCGCCTATGACGCCGGCGCGCGCGGGGCGACGGGGCCGCGCGAGCCAGTGTGGCCTGATCTGATGCTGGCGCGATACCCCGCCCTGCTGGCGTTCGATCACCGAGATCGGGTCGTTAGGGTGATCGGCCGGGGCGCCGACCTGGCGCGGGCGCGCGCCGCCGCGGACCGCGCCGACGCCTGGCTGAGCGCCGCGGAAGACCTGGCCCGACCGCCCGCGCCCGCCGAGGCGTTCGAGCCGGAGGCCCCGGAAGAGGCCTATCTCGACTCCGTCGCCGACGTGGTCTCGCGGATCGCGGCCGGAGAGCTCTTCCAGGCCAACATCGCCCGCGCATGGTCGGGCCGCCTGATCCCCGGCCACGACCCCTTCGACGTCTTGTTGAGGCTGGCGGATCGGGCGGCCGCTTACGGGGCGTTCTGGCGTCTGGGAGACCTGGCGATCGTCTCCAACTCGCCCGAGATGTTCCTGACCTTCGACCCCGCCGACCGGCGCGTCGAAACCCGTCCGATCAAGGGCACCCGACCGCGCGCCGCCGACCCGGCGGAGGACGCCCGACTCATCGGCGAGCTCGCGGCCAGCGCCAAGGACCGCGCCGAGAACCTGATGATCGTCGACCTGATGCGGAACGACCTGGCGCGTGTCGCCGAGCCGGGCTCGGTCGCCGTGGACCGCCTGTTCGAGATCGAGACCCATCCTACGGTGCATCACCTGGTCTCGACCGTGTCGGCCCGGGCCCGGGGGGACGTCGGCGCCGCGGAGATGCTTGATGCGACCTTCCCTCCCGGTTCGATCACCGGCGCGCCGAAGCATCAGGCGATGAAGGTCATCGCGTCGCACGAGCCGCCGCGCGGCCCCTGGTGCGGAAGCCTGTTCCACATCGATGGCGAGGGCCGACTGACCGCCTCGGTGCTGATCCGGACGGCGTCGTTCCGCCGGTCCGGCGAGGTCTGGGACTACCGCGCCCTCGCCGGAGCGGGGATCGTCGCGGACAGCGACCCGGCGGCGGAACTGGCGGAGACAGAGGCGAAGATCAGCGCCCTGCGGGAAGCGCTCGTGGGGGTCAGCAACCCGTGCAGGTGACCTGATCGACGGTGCGGGGCCGCAGGTAGTATTTGTGCGAGAACTGCGTGATCGTCGGCATCAGATAGTCGACGGGCGAGTCGTAGTCATAGGTCGCTTCGGACATGATGATGCTCTGACCGTCGGTGATCAGATCGGCCGGAAGCGTGACCGTTTCGCCCGTGACCCGCGCCGCCATGCCGTTGCCCTTGCTCCATGTGACCTTGGCCACCCCGGACGTGCGGGTAATGCTGCTAACACGCTGTTTCAGCGGCGCCGTGGAGAAGGGCTTCATGATCAGCCCGCCGATGCTGAACATGTCGGTCAGGGCGGCGGCTGAAACCGTTTCTTCCTGGGCGACCAGATCGGCGACCATGGCCGATACGTGACCCATCCGCTTCTGGGCCATATAGCCCTGACAGAACTCCGCCATGCCGAAGTAGAAGGCGATCAGAACGGGCGCGAGCATCGCGAACTCGATCGCCGAGACGCCGCTTTCGTCGTTTCTGAAGCGGGCAAGAAGCGAGCGGGTCATGCGGGCTCGTTCCGGAACGCGGTCGTCGCGGTGAGGATGGCCGGGCCGTTCGTGGTCCGCGACAGCGCCTGGGACAGGAACGTCGTGATCAACGGCTGTTCGTACCAGACCCGCACCAGCATCAGGTCGCCGGGTGCGCCGTTGTTGTAGCTGGTTTTCGAGACGTCGAACGTGCCTGTCGACAGCGGGTCAGGAGGCGTGGTCGCGAACTGCGGGATCACCCGAACGTCAACCCGCGCGCGTGACGGGCAATCGGCCGAGAAGATGCTCATCCGGCTGCACAGGGACGTCTTGAACTGTTCCTTGGTCATGCCGGACGCGCTGGCTTGTCCGGTTCGCACCAACCGGCCTGTCTCGATCGCCGCGTTCTCGAGGATCGAGTCGGTCACGAATACGAGCCCGAGCTCCAGAATGGCGAACATCATCAGGACGAACGGCATGGCCACCATGCCGAACTCGACTGCGGCGGACCCGTCGCGCGCGCGGGCGAAGCGGGCGGCGAAGCCTCGCCGGCTTCGTGGCGGAGAGGATCTCGACAAGGAGCGGGGCACGGCGATTCGCCTCAAGGCGCTTCGCGGGAGACGCGCGCGGTGGCCGAGCAGGAGGCCGCGCAGGCCATTTCCGTGGCCTGGGCTCCACGCCAGACCCTGACCCGGCCGGCGCCGGCGCCGTCAGTGACGACGATCTGGCTCTGGAACACGGTGCGGCCCAGCGGGTCGACGGCGACGATCTCCGTCACTCCGTAGCCCTTGCCGGTGACATAGAGGGTGTTGGAATCAACCACGGTCACATCCGCGATCTGGGGATTGCCCACGATCACGGAACCGGCCGGGCCGGACAGTTGCACCCGCGCCGCCTGATGGATCTCCACGCTCAGACGCGACTGGCCGGACTGCGCCGGGGCCGCCGACGGAAGGGCCAGCAAGGCCGCGATCGCAAAGGCTCCGACGATGCGTGGGCGGGCCTTGGCTTGGAACCTGGTCTGTGCGGATCGGATCATGGCGATGACTTCTAATTGCGGGGCGCGCGCGTGAGCGTTGCGGAACAGTGCCGCGCATTCCTCAAGAAAGTCTGAAACGCCATAGACGGTACTGGAGTAGGGGCGCTCGTCACCACTGCCGACGGAGTGATCAGCGGCAAAATTCCGGATAATCGAAGTAAACAGCAGGGTAACCATGCCTGACGACTTGGTCTTAACCGCTCGGGTGCATGGTCACGATGCGTTTTGGGGGTCAAGCGGGCTACCGGCTCCCCCCGCCAGTTGCTCGCTTAGAAATCATCAGAGGATACGAATATGACCAAGTTTGTTTCGCGTTTCATGAACGACGAGTCCGGCGCCACGGCCATCGAGTATGGCCTGATCGCCGCCCTGATCGCCGTCGTCATCATCTCGGCCGTGACCGCCCTGGGCACGACCATCAAGACCAAGTTCGAAGCCGTTACCAGCGGCATGAACGGCACGGCTCCCGCCGCGTAAGGCGAGAACGCATCCGGACGAGTGGAGGCCGGGGCGGCGACGCTCCGGCCTCTTTCGCGTCTGCGGCTGCGGCAACCGGACTTTAACGGTGTCCAGGCTAGATGGGATGATGGACAGTCTGACACTCATCATTCTCGGAGCCATGCCGACACTCGTCATTGTCGGCGGACTCAAGGACCTGACCTCAATGAAGATTCCGAACTGGGTATCGGGACTCCTGATCGTCAGTTTTTTTCCCGCGGCCCTCGCGGTCGGCCTGGACCTACTGACCGTCGTCACCCATGTCGGCGTTGCCCTCCTCGCCCTGTTCGTCGGAGCAGGCATGTTCGCCCTTCGCTGGATCGGGGGCGGAGACGCCAAGTTGATGGCGGCCTCCTGCCTGTGGCTGGGACTGGGCGGCTCGGGAATTTTCCTCCTCTATACCGGCCTGATGGGAGGGCTGTTCTGCGTTTTCCTCATGTTCGCGCGGTCCTATTCCCGCCCGTACATCTTCGGCGCGCCCCAGTGGGTGGCCCAGCTGATGGAGCCCAAGGGAGACATCCCCTACGGCGTCGCGATCGCCGCCGGCGCCCTGGTGGCCTACCCGGCCTCCCCGCTCCTGGCCGCTTTTATCGCGGGCTGACGGGCACTTAGGCCGGCGTTAACCCGTCCACGGCATGGTCGTTAACGGTAGGGGCCGCAGGACCGACTCAGCGGTTCGGCCTGGCCTGCCGGAGACCGTTGATGAAGCCCGCCAGAATCATCGTGATCTGCGTCGCCGCCGTCGCCGCCATCGGGCTGGCTCTGGTCGTGCGCGCCATGGGATCGCCCTCGAACTCCCCCACCGCGGTGGCCACCGCCGCCGCCGTTCCCACGCGCCCGATGGCCAAGGTGCTGGTCGCCGCCAAGGACCTGCAGCCGGGCCAACGCCTCGCCGAGGGCGATCTCGCCTGGAAGGATTGGCCGGCCGACGAAGTGAACCCCGCCTTCATCACGGACGGCTCGACGCCTCTCCCGGCGGTCGAGGCCGCCATGGCCAAGCCCGAGGGCGCCGTGGCGTCCGTCACCCGCGCCGCGACGGAAATGGCGTCGGGCGGAGCCAAGGCGGATTACGTCGGCTCGGTCGTGCGTGAACCCATCCTCGCAGGCGAGCCCATCGTGGGCCGCAAGATCGTGCGGGCCGGCGACAGCGGCTACATGGCCGCCTATCTGGAGCCCGGCATGCGGGCCATGGCCATCCGGGTCACGGTGGAGACCGCCGCCGGCGGCTTTATCCTACCGGGCGATCGCGTCGATGTCCTGCTGACCCGCGAGACGACGCTCGCCAATGCCGCCACCGACACGACGGAGCGGTCCAAGTTCAACTCCTCCACCGTAATGCAGAACATCAAGGTGCTGGCCATCGACCAGTCGACGCGCGCGGGCGACGACGAGCAGGCGGTGGTCGGCGCGACCGCCACCCTCGAGGTCGGTCCCCGCGACGCCGAAGCGCTGGCCCTGGCCAAATCGGAAGGCGAGCTCAGCCTCGTGCTCCGCTCCTACGCCGACACCGGGGGGCCCTCCGGACGGGTGGCGCCGGTGGTCCGGCAATCGTCCGCCGTCCGCGTCTTCCGCGGCGGCGCGCCTGAAGTGGTGGTGGTGCAATGAGACCTCCGATGAAGCCTCTGACAGCTCTGGCGCTCGCCTGCCTGACCATCGCCGCGGTCGTTCCGGCCAGCTCTTCTCCGGCGCACGCCCAGTCCCGCGCCGCCGTGCCGTTGGGCGCCGGCGCGCAGCTGATCAACCTGCCGCGCGGCTCCTCGATGGCGATCGACCTGCCGTCGGACGCCCGGGATGTGATCGTGCCGAACCCCGTCGTGGCCGAGGCGATGCTGCACTCGCCGCGCCGCATCACCATCATCGGCCTGCAACCCGGCGAGACCGACGCGGTCGTGCTGGACGGCTCGGGCCGGACCATCCTGTCGTTGCGTATTCGCGTCGACGCCGGCGTGTCCGCGCTTCAGGACACCCTCAGCCGCGTCATGCCCGGCTCGCAGGTTCGGGCCGAGGCAGTCAATGACAGCATCATCCTGAGCGGACCGGTCGCGAACCCCGGAGAGGCCGATCGCGCCGCCCAGGTCGCCCGAGCCTTTGTCACCACACCCGAAAAGGTCATCAACATGATGACCATCCAGGGCTCCGACCAGGTCATGGTCAAGGCGCGCGTAATCGAGGTTCAGAGGACCGCGATCAAGCAGCTCGGCCTCGACGTCAACGCCGTCTTGCGGAACGTCGGCGACGGACTTGCCTTCTCCCAGGCCGCCGCCTTCGGCGTGTCCGGCAGCCAGGTGGGCGGCGGCGTCCTGAGTTATCTGGATCGCAGTGGCGACGGGAACGAGCTGAACACCAGCCTGCGCGCGTTCGAACGCGCCGGTCTGGTCCGCATTCTGGCCGAGCCCAACGTCACCTCAGTCAACGGCGAGAACGCGGAGTTCCTCGCCGGCGGGGAGTTCCCTGTACCCACCGGTCGCAGCGTCGACGCCACCACCGGGCAGGTCACCGTCGGCATCGAATTCAAGCCATTCGGCGTCAGGCTGGCGTTCCGTCCCATCGTCCTGTCGGAGGGTCGTATATCCCTCCAGCTCTCGACCGAAGTGTCGGAACTGACGACGGCCGGGGCCTACACGCTCGGCGGAACGGACGAGGACCCGCTGGTCATCCCCGCCCTGAACGTCCGCCGCGCCTCCTCCACCGTGGAGCTTCCCTCCGGCGGCTCCATGATGATCGCCGGGCTGCTGCGTGAAGACACGCGCCAGAACATCGACCAGCTGCCGGCTCTCGGCGACCTGCCGATTCTCGGGGCGCTGTTCCGCTCGCGCGACTACCTGTCGGGCGAAACCGAACTGGTCATCATCATCGAAGCCTACATCGTGACGCCGACGTCGCCCGGCCGGATGCAGACGCCGGCGGACGGTCTGGTCATCGCCAACGACGCCCAGACCCTGCTGTTCGGCCAGCTGAACCAGCAGTACCGCCCAATGGCCGGCGCCGCGCCGGCCGCCGGCTGGACCGGCCCTGTGGGCTATGTGATCGAATGAGGACGCTCGTGACACGCTCCTTCCTGCACCGCTCCATCTCGGCCGCCGCGCTTGCCGGGTGCCTGACCTTTGGCCTTTCCGGCTGCGCGTCGACCATGGCCGGGGATCCGGCGCCGCTGACGCCGCTGAGCCGCTACATGCTGCAGGTGGAGCCGGGGCTTGATCGGATCGCGCTGGCGGTCCGGGATGACGGACTTTCAGGCGCACAGCACGCCGCCGTTCAGGACCTCGCAGCCCGCTTTGGGGCGGCGGGGGCCGGCTATGTCCGGATTGAGGCTCCCGCAGGCGACGATCCGGTCGCCAGCGCCCACGCCTACGCCGTCGGGGCGGCCCTTGAGCGCGCAGGGGTTCCCGCCGAACGCATAAGGATGTCAGCCTACGCCGGTCCTGACCCGCGCGCGCCTGTTCTCGCCGGATTCGAGACGCTGCGCGCCCACGTCCCAAACTGCGCCGCGCAACGCCGGGACATGTCCACCAACCTGTCGAACCAGTCATCAGCCAACCTCGGCTGCGCGATCACCGCCAATATGGCCGCCCAGATCGCCAATCCTCGGGACATCCTGGGGCCGCAACCGATGACGCCTGCGGATTCGGGCCGGGCGGCGGTCGTGTTCAACGCGTATCGCAACGGTCGGCCCAGCTCGACTGCGCAGGAACCCCTGGTCAATGGCCAGATCTCAGCGGCGGTGAACTGATCCCATGAGCAACGCCTTCGCCCCCCAGCCCTTCGATGAGTTCGACGACGAGTTCGACCTCGATGCAGGATATACGACGCCGCAGGCGCCCGAAACGCCGCCCGCCGCGGCCTTCGCGGGTTCGCCGGCGCAGCCGGAGGCGAGGCCGACCCTTCAGTTCACCGCACCGGCCCATCCGGTCGCGACGGTCGAGCCCGCCGCGCCGATTCCCCATCCGGCGATCGCCGCGCCGCACGTCCCGGCCGTGACGGACTTCAACCCGGTCGGCGATCTGGTCGCCGAAGCCGCCTCGGCCTTCTCGGCGCCGGCCTTAAGCGGTCCGCACGCCCCCGAGGTTTCGGTCCCGCGCATCGCCATCCATGTGTTCGCCGAGCGTCAGGACACCCTCGCGGCCGCCGAACGGGCCGGCCAGGATCGCCGCCTGTCGCGCGCCAGCACCCAGATCCGCGTCGGCGGGGTCGCCGCGGCGGTCGAGGCCTATCAACACGAACCGACCCCGCCGCTGATCGTGGTCGAATGCATGAAGGACCCGCAGACCCTGCTGTGGGAAGTCGACCAGCTGGCCGAGGTCTGCGACGCCGGCACCAAGGTGGTCGTCGTCGGCGCCACCAACGACATCCTGCTGTTCCGCGAGCTGATGCGCCGCGGCGTCAGCGAATATCTGGTTGCGCCGCTGCAGCCGCTGCAGCTGATAGCGGCGATCGGCGGCCTGTTCGCCGATCCGGCCCAGCCCTTCGTCGGCCGCTCGATCGCCTTCGTCGGCGCGCGCGGCGGCACCGGCTCGAGCACAGTCGCCCACAACACCGCATACGCCATGAGCGAGCGGATCGGCGCCAATACGGTGATCGTCGACTACGACCTGCCGTTCGGCACCGCCGGCCTCGACTTCAATCAGGACCCGCTCAGCGGCGTCGCCGACGCGCTCAGCCAGCCCGATCGCCTCGACCCCGTGCTCCTGGATCGGATGATGGTGCGCTGCACCGACAAGCTGAGCCTGTTCGCGGCTCCGGCGACCCTGGACGTCGACTGGGACATCTCTCCGGAAGCGTTCGAAGAGGTCACGACCCAGATCCGCTCGACCGCGCCCTTCGTGGTGCTGGACCTGCCGCACCTCTGGTCCGGCTGGATGCGCCGCACCCTGATCGCGGCCGACGAGGTCGTCGTGGTCGCGACTCCTGACCTGGCCTCGCTGCGCAACGCCAAGAACATGATCGACCTGATCAAGCAGGGCAGGCCAAACGACGCGCCGCCGCGGCTGATCCTCAACCAGGTCGGTGTTCCGGGCCGGCCCGAGATCCCGGCCAAGGAGTTCGGCGCCGCCCTGGGCGTCCACCCCAGCCTGCTGATCCCGTTCGATCCGAAGACGTTCGGAGCCGCCGCCAACAACGGACAGATGATCCTGGACGCGGGGGCCAAGTCGAAGGCCGCCGAAGCCTTCCAGACGCTGGCCCAAATCGTGTCTCGCCGCGAGCTTCCGCTGCTCACGGGACCGAAGGGCAAGCCCGCCAAGGCCGACGGCAAGTCGCTTCTCAGCGGCCTGTTCCGGAAGAAGTCCTAGAGCGTGTTCGGCAAACGCACAGGTCAACCGGGGGCGGCGCCCGCTCCGCGTCCCGCGGCTCCTTCTCCGGCGCCCCAGCCGGCGGCGGCTCCGGGCGCTGCCGCTGAAGCGTTCGCCTTCGCCGGCGAGGGCGACCTGGCCCTGGCGCCCGCCCCCGCCCCTGCGCAGATGCGCAAGACTGACACGCCGGCCGCTCCGAAACCCACCTCAGCCGCCGCGGACCGGCTCGACGCGCTCGCTGCGCGCCCGAGGCCCGCGGGCGAGCCCGCCCCGGCGCCGAAGGGCCCGGGTCCCAAGGCCACGGCCGGATTCGAACAGCTGAAGAAGGCCCAGGCCGTCGCGGAGATCGTCCGCGAGCAGTCCGACTATTATCACGCGACCAAGACGACGATCTTCAACGCCTTGATGAACACCATCGATCTGGCGCAGTTGGCCCAGCTCGACACCAAGGCGGCCTCCGAAGAAATTCGCGACATCGTCTCCGAACTGGTGGCGATCAAGAACGTCTCCATGTCGGTGGCCGAGCAGGAGCACCTGGTCCAGGACATCGTCAACGACGTCCTCGGCTATGGCCCGCTGGAGCCCTTGCTGGCGCGCGACGACATCGCCGACATCATGGTCAACGGCGCCGGCCGGGTGTTCATCGAGGTGGGCGGCAAGGTTCAGCTGACCAACGTCCGCTTCCGCGACAACGCCCAGCTGATGAACATCTGCCAGCGGATCGTGTCCCAGGTGGGCCGCCGCGTCGACGAGAGCTCTCCGATCTGCGACGCCCGCCTGCCCGACGGCAGCCGCGTCAACGTCATCGCCCCGCCCCTGGCCATCGACGGCCCGACGCTGACGATCCGGAAGTTCAAGAAAGACAAGCTGACGATGAAGAATCTGGTGGAGTACGCCTCCATCAGTCCCGAGGGCGCGCGCGTCCTCGGCGTCATCGGCGCCTCGCGCTGCAACCTGGTCATTTCGGGCGGCACGGGCTCGGGCAAGACCACGCTGCTGAACACCCTGACCGCCTTCATCGACCCCACGGAGCGCGTCATCACCTGCGAGGACGCCGCCGAACTGCAACTGCAGCAGCCGCACGTGGTGCGCCTTGAGACCCGCCCGCCCAACCTCGAAGGCCAGGGCATGATCACCATGCGCGACCTGGTGAAGAACTGCCTGCGTATGCGCCCCGAGCGGATCATCGTCGGCGAGGTCCGCGGGCCCGAAGCGTTCGATCTGCTGCAGGCCATGAACACCGGCCACGACGGCTCAATGGGCACGCTGCACGCCAACTCCCCGCGCGAAGCCATCAGCCGTATGGAGTCCATGATCACCATGGGCGGCTACGGCCTGCCGTCCAAGACCATCCGCGAGATGATCGTCGGCTCGGTCGACGTCATCGTCCAGGCGGCGCGCCTGCGCGACGGCTCGCGGCGGATCACGCACATCACCGAGGTGGTCGGGCTGGAAGGCGACGTGATCGTCACCCAAGACCTGTTCGTCTACGAAATCACCGGCGAGGACGAGCACGGCAAGATCATCGGCCGTCACCGCTCGACCGGCATCGCCCGTCCCCGCTTCTGGGACCGCGCCCGCTACTATGGGCTGGAGCGCGAGCTGGCCGAAGCGCTCGACGCGGCGGAGTAGGACATGCTCCCGATCCTCGCCGCCGTCCTGGCCTTCATCACCATCGGCGGTCTGGGCTGGGCTTTCGTCGGACAGGGCGATTCCAGCGAAGCCGCCCTGAAGCGCGCCCAGGCTTTCGGGGGGCCTAAGCAGAACAACTCGGCCGCCCGCAAGGCCGCGGCCGCGAACACGCCCGAGGCCCGCCGCAAGCAGATCATGAAGCAGCTCCAGGAGTCGGAGCGCGCTGAACGGAAGGCCCGCATCAGCCTGGCCGCCAAGCTCAAGCAGGCCGGTCTCAACACCAAGGTGGCGACCTTCTGGATCATCAGCGGCGTCATGGGCGCTGTCGCCTTTCTGCTGCCGCTGGTGTTCGGCCTGAACATCCTGATCGCGCTCGGCATCGGCGTCGTGGTCGGGTTGGGCCTGCCCCGCTGGTGGGTCGGGATGCTTGGCAAGCGCCGTCGCAAGAAGTTCTCGAGCCACTTCCCTGACGCCGTCGACGTGATCGTCCGGGGCATCAAGTCGGGCCTGCCGGTCCACGACTGCTTCAAGATCATCGCGCGCGAGAGCCCGGCCCCTCTGGGCGCCGAATTCCAGAAGCTGGTTGAAGGGCTGGGCGTCGGCCTGACGCTCGCCCAGGCCCTGGACAAGATGTACGAGCGCATGCCGACGCCGGAGCTGAAATTCTTCTCGATCGTCATTGCGATCCAGCAGAAGACCGGCGGCAACCTGGCGGAGGCGCTCAACAACCTCTCGGTCGTTCTGCGAGCCCGCCGGATGATGGGCGAGAAGATCAAGGCGCTGTCGTCGGAAGCAACCGCTTCGGCCGGCATCATCGGCTCCCTGCCCCCGGCCGTGATGATCCTGGTCAGCCTGACCACCCCCGCCTACATGGCCAAGCTTTTCATCGATCCTCGCGGGCAGTTCATGCTGTTCGTCGCCGTGGCCATGATGGCTTTCGGCGTCTTCGTCATGAAGAAGATGATCTCCTTCAAGTTCTAGGACCCGCGCGATCCCATGATCGAGTTTTTCACCAACGTGCAGAACCTGCTGAGCATGGCCGTCGGCGTGCTGGTGTTCGCCACCCTGGTGACGCTGCTGAGCTCGTTCAGCGGCGGCGGGAAGATGGAAAGCCGGATGAAGGCGGTGGCCGAGCGGCGCGAGGAGCTCAAACGCCGGTCGCGTCAGGCCATCGCCAGCCAGAACAACGGCGGCCAGGGCGGTCTCCGACACTCGGACGAGGGATTCAAGAAGCGGGTCGTCGAACAGCTGAACCTGACCAAGCTGCTTGAGGATCCCAAGGTCGCGGACAAGATGGCCCAAGCCGGCTATCGCGGACCCAAGCCGCTGACGACCTTCTACTTCTTCCGCTTCTCGATGCCTTTCGTCTTTCTCGGGATCGCCGTCTTCTACCTGTTCGTCTTCAACGATTTCGGCATGCCGTTCATGTCGCGGGTGACGATCAGCATGGTCGCGGCCGTCATCGGCTTCTATGGCCCCAACATCTTCCTGGCGAACCGCATCGCCAAGCGCCGCACCTCGATCATGCAGGCGTTCCCGGACGCGCTGGACCTGCTGCTGATCTGCGTCGAGGCCGGCATGTCGATCGAGGCCGCCATCCAGAAGGTCAGCCAGGAGATCGGCGGCTCGTCGATCGACCTCGCCGAGGAACTGACCCTGCTCTCGGCCGAGCTCAGCTATCTCCCGGATCGCCGGATGGCCTATGAAGGTCTCGCCAAACGCACCAACCACCCGGGCGTTAAGTCGGTCGCCACAGCCATGACCCAGGCGGAGACCTACGGCACGCCGCTGGGGACCGCCCTGCGCACCATGGCCAAGGAAAACCGCGAGTTGCGGCTCTCCGCGGCGGAGAAGAAGGCGGCCGCCCTGCCGGCCAAGCTGACCGTGCCGATGATCCTGTTCTTCCTGCCGGTCTTGTTCATCGTCATCCTGACGCCCGCGATCATCAGCATTCAGGACACCATGGCCGCGGGCGGCGGCTGACACCGGTCGCGTCCGGCTAGACGGGCAAGGCGCCGCGCTTGACCACCGTCCGCATCGCCACGCTGGAGGAGACCCGGGTCACGCCGGGAATGCGCGTGAGCTCGCGCGAGTGGACCCGCTCCAGATCGTCGACGTCCCGCACGACCAGCCGAAGCAGGTAGTCCGACCCGCCGGTCATCAGGTAGCACTCGACCACCTCTGGAACCGTGGAGATGGCCGTCTCGAAGGCCGTCAGCGAGGCCTCCGCCTGCGAAGACAGGGTCACGGTCACGAACACGCTGATCGGCAGGCCGACGGCCCGCTCGTTGATGATCGCCGCGTACCGGCTGATCACCCCCTCGGTCTCCAGCGCCCGCAACCGGCGCAAGCAGGCGCTCTCGGACAGGTTCACCGTCCGCGCCAGATCGGCGTTGGTCATGCGGCCGTCGCCCTGTAGCGCCCGGATCATGCGGCGGTCCGTGTCATCGAGTGTGACGGCGGAAATCGTCTTCAAGGCGTACCTCGTTCGCAGATTCTGCGACTGTACGGCGCTTGGTCGGCGAAAAGAACAGGAACCTGCGACGGCGACGCCGCTAGATTGCGGCCCGAAGCGGCGGCCGCGAGCCCGCCCCCGATCAGAGGAAACGGTCATGCGCGTCGGCGTCCCCAAGGAAATCAAGAAGAACGAACACCGAGTCGGCCTGACGCCGACGGCGGTCCGCGAGTACGTGGCCCACGGCCATGCCGTCTCAATCGAGACGGGCGCGGGACTGGGCGCCGGGTTCACGGACGCCGACTTCACCCGGGCGGGCGCGAAGATCGTCGCCGATGCGAAGACCGTGTTCGCGGACAACGACATGATCGTGAAGGTCAAGGAACCCCAGAAGGTCGAGTGGGAGATGCTCCGCGAGGACCAGATCCTGTTCACCTACCTGCACCTCGCGCCCGATCCCGAGCAGACCAAGGGGCTGATCGCCTCTAAATGCGCCGCCGTCGCCTATGAGACGGTGACCGGAGCCCAGGGCGGCCTGCCCCTTCTGGCGCCGATGTCGGAAGTCGCCGGGCGCATCGCCGTCTTCTCGGCCGCCGAAACCCTGCTGAAGCACAACGGCGGCATGGGCCTGCTGTTCTGCGGCGTCCCAGGCGTGGCGCCCGCGCGCGTGCTGGTGCTGGGCGGCGGCGTCGTCGGCCTGAACGCGGCGCGCATGGCCATGGGTCTGGGCGCCGAGGTCGTGGTGCTGGAACGCTCGATCCCGCGCATGGCCTATATCGACGAAGTCACCCAGGGCCGGGTCATCACCCGCTACTCCTCCATCGGCGCGATCGAGGAAGAGATGGTCAAGGCCGACGTCATCATCGGCGCCGTGCTGGTCCCCGGCGCGGAGGCGCCCAAGCTGATCAAGCGCGAACACCTGAAGCAGATGAAGCCCGGCTCGGTGCTGGTCGATGTCGCCATCGATCAGGGCGGCTGTTTCGAGACCAGCCGCGCCACGACCCACGAGGACCCGACCTACGTCATCGACAATGTGGTGCACTACTGCGTCGCCAACATGCCGGGCGCCGCGCCGCGCACGTCGTCGGAAGCCCTAAACAACGCGACCCTGCCCTTCGGCCTCGCGCTGGCGGACAAGGGGCTCGAGGCGCTGAAGCAGAACCCGCATCTGGCGCGGGGCCTGAACGTGCTGAAAGGCGAGATCACTTACCCGGCCGTCGCCGAGGCGCTGGACATGCCCTGGAGCGATCCGTTCGGAGTGTGGGCGAAGGGCTGACCCCCGCCCTCAGACCCGCCGAAGGCTCCGGGCGAACTCGCTGACGTCGGCGATCAGCATTGTTTCGCCTTCGAACCAGAAGCGGGTCAGGGCCTCGTGATTTAGCGCGACCCACTCCAGCGCCTTCGGGGCGATCCGGTTCAGGTCGCGCTCGTCGAGACTGTTCGCCAGAACGCGCGGATTGGGTCCGTTTGAGATGGAGGCGCTGGGCTGGCCGCGGCCCGGCTTGAGGTACAGCTTCACACGCGGGCCGCGCTGGCCCATGGCCGTCGAGATGAAGATGGTGGCGAGCACCCCGGTCCGGTCAGGGGGAAGATTGGCCATCTCGAAAACCTCATCCTCGCCCAGGGCGGCCAGCTCTTCCTCGAGAGTCGCCTCGCGCTCCGTCCAGACGGTGATGGTCTCGTGCACGGTCATGAGCAGAGTGTCGGACCGCCGCGAGGCTTAGTCAAACACCTCGCCCGCCTGTAAATCGCCGCTCTCTTGCGCCATAAGCCGCGCTCAAGCAGCGCGCGACCGCGTCGCGAGCGATAGCGCCCTTCTAAGAAAAGCCGCGATGAAGTTCCTCGACCAGGCCAAGATCTACATTCGCTCGGGCAACGGCGGCGGCGGAGCCGTGTCGTTCCGGCGCGAGAAATTCATCCCCAACGGCGGCCCGGACGGCGGTGACGGCGGCAATGGCGGCAACGTCTGGATCACGGCCGTCGACGGCCTGAACACCCTGATCGACTATCGCTACCAGCAGCATTTCAAGGCCCAGACCGGTGTTCACGGCATGGGCCGCCAGATGCACGGGGCCAAGGGCGAGGACGTCATCCTCAAGGTCCCGGTCGGCACCCAAGTGCTCGACGACGACAAGGAAACCGTGCTGCTCGACATGGACGTGGCCGGCAAGACCGAGCTGCTGCTCAAGGGCGGCAACGGCGGTTGGGGCAACGTCCGCTTCAAGGGGCCGTCCAACCAGGCCCCGACCTACGCCAACCCCGGTCAGGAGGGGCAGGAGCGCTGGATCTGGCTGCGGCTGAAGCTGATCGCCGACGTAGGTCTGGCCGGGCTGCCCAACGCCGGCAAGTCGACCTTCCTCGCGGCCTCCAGCGCCGCGCGGCCCAAGATCGCCGACTATCCCTTCACGACGCTGGTGCCGAACCTCGGAGTGGTCGATCTGTCGGCCACGGAGCGGTTCGTCATCGCCGACATCCCGGGCCTGATCGAGGGCGCGCACGAAGGCGCCGGCATCGGCACCCGCTTCCTCGGCCACGTCGAGCGTTCCGGCTGTCTGATCCACCTGATCGACGGCACGCAGGACGACGTTGGCCAGGCCTACCGCATCATCCGCCACGAACTGGAGGCCTACGGCGCCGGCCTGGCCGACAAGCCGGAAGTCCTGGCGCTGAACAAGATCGACGCCCTGACGCCGGAGGCGCGCGAGGAGAAGGCCGCCGAGCTTGCAGCCGTCGCGGGTCGCCGCCCCATGCTGGTCTCGGGCGTCTCCGGCGAAGGCGTCACCGAACTGCTGCGCGCCGCCTGGACCGAGGTCCGCAAGGACCGCGGCGAAGTCGCCCCCGCCGAGACGGACGAAACGGTCGTGGAGACCCCCGGCGGCTGGGCGCCGTAGGCTGCGAGACTCCTGCGCCATCAACTCCGCTCATACCCGCGAAAGCGGGACCCAGTGGTGTCCAGCTTGGCGCCGGCGCTTCAGGAAGACTGACCGCGCCCCCGCTTCGCCTCAGGGCGCCCGAAGGACCGGGTCCCCGCGTTGAGGGGATGAGCGGATGAAGAGATGGCGGCTCCTGCAACGGAGCCTTGAGCGCGGCATTCCACTGTCTTTGCTGGAGGCGCCACGATGCCCGACGACCACCCCATCCAGACCGACGGCCGCGAGAAGAACGGCGCGACACCGCTCGGTCGGCCGGACGCCTCGACCTCCGAGGCCGACGTGAAACGCAACGCCGACCGCGAGCAGCGCAGCGCCGGTCCCGACGGACCCGACGCCACGGAGATCGGCGACACGTTCAAGAAGCAGCCGGGCTGAAATCGGCGAGGCGGATCGACCGCGACACCCCGCTCGGGGCGTGTTAGCTCCCTCGTGAGCATAAGTCCGCCCGAGCCCGCCTTTGCCCTTCTTTCACGCCGGTCCCGCCCCGAAAGCCTCCGGCCCGAGACCCGGCGTGCTGCGCGATGGCCTGGACCTGCAGCCGGGCCTGAAGGTCGGTCTGTTCGGCGGCTCGTTCAATCCGGCGCACGACGGCCACGCCCACGTGGCGGAGACGGCCATGCGCCGGCTGGGTCTCGACCGTGTCGTCTGGCTTGTCTCGCCCCAGAACCCCCTGAAGTCATCGGACGAGACCGCGCCGCTGCCGGAGCGCATGGCCTCGGCGCGGCGCGCGGCGGCGCTGGCGGCCACGGGTCCGACTATGGTCGTTTCGGACTTCGAGACCCGCGCCGGCACCCGCTGGACCGTGGACACCCTGCGCGCGATCACCGCGCGCCATCCCGGCGTGGATTTCGTCTGGGTCATGGGTTCGGACAACATGGCGACCTTCCATCTCTGGCGCGGCTGGACCGACATCATGCGGATGATGCCCGTCGCGGTCGTGGCGAGGCCGGGATCCCTGCTGGACAGTCGCACGGCCCCCGCCGCCGCCCGCTTCTCCGCCGCGCACCTGCCCTCCGAGAAGGCGCGGCTGCTGCCTGGCATGCCGGCGCCGGCCTGGACCTACCTGACGGCGCCGCTGAATCACCGCTCCTCGACGGCCCTGCGGCGCGAGGCGGCGGGGAACCGGTGACGCGAGAGCCGGTTGGTGCTATACTGCCCCTTTAGTAACCACCCCCGGAGCCTTCCGCTGACCCCCTCGCCCGCGCACGATGCGCAAGACGCAGCCGTTTCGAACACGGCGCACGAGATGGACGCCATC